>JAFTGN010000052.1 GCA_017457865.1 Lachnospiraceae bacterium
AACGGCATATTTGGCATTTTGAGCATAAAGCGAAAAAAATATTAGTACCGCTGCTGTGAACATCATTCTTACGAATGATTCGAAGCGAAAGCGTGTTTTTTGAATAAAATTTCTGATAAAAGGCGTTCGGTAATATAGTTTTGCAATTACCTAATCAATGAAATAGAAGTAAGGAGAATGATATGTTTGATCCAGTTACATTAAAGTTAAATGTTGTACCGCTGATTGAGAGCGCTTTGAGAGAGGATATTTCCAGTGAGGATGTGTCCACCAATGCGGTGATGCCCCATCCCCAGGCAGGGAAGGTGGATCTGATCTGCAAGGAAGATGGGATCATCTGTGGATTACAGGTGTTTGAAAAGACATTTCAGATCTTAGATGAGAGCGCAGAGGTGCGGTTCTATGTGGAAGATGGAGATACCGTGAAGAAGGGACAACTGATGGCAGAAGTATACGGAGACATTCGGGCGCTGCTTTGCGGAGAGCGGACTGCGCTGAACTATTTGCAGCGGATGTCTGGCATTGCCACATACACCCACAGTGTGGCTGCATTGTTAGAGGGTAGCAAGACCAGGCTGTTGGATACTAGAAAGACGACTCCGAATAACCGTATTTTTGAGAAGTATTCTGTCACAGTAGGCGGCGGCAACAACCACAGATACAACCTGTCAGATGGCGTGCTGTTGAAAGACAATCACATCGGAGCCGCCGGTGGGGTGAAAGAAGCCATCGCCATGGCAAAGGAATATGCACCGTTTGTCCGTAAGATCGAGGTGGAAGTGGAAACATTGGATATGGTACGCGAAGCAGTGGAGGCAGGCGCTGACATTATCATGCTGGACAATATGTCCCATGAGGAGATGGAAGAGGCTATGAGGATCATTGCCGGCAAGGCAGAGGTAGAAGTATCTGGTAATGTGACCAGAGAGAATATAGCAAGGTTAGTGGATCTGGGAGTAGATTATATCAGCAGCGGTGCTCTGACACACTCGGCGCCGATTCTGGATATCTCCCTGAAAAATCTGCACGCAGTGTGAAAAGATTGAGGTAGCAAGGGTGAATGGAGAGGAACGTAGAGAACAACTGTTACACAATTTGAGCAATCATCAAGCAGTTTCCGGTGCGGATCTGGCCAAAAGGCTGGGCGTCAGCCGCCAGGTGATCGTGCAGGATATTGCATTGCTTCGGACATCCGGGAAGAAAATTGTATCCACAAACAGAGGATACCGGCTGGAAGAGGATACCCAGCCATCCCGGGTGTTTAAGTTGTATCATACACCGGACAGATGTGAGGAAGAATTGAATCTGATTGTGGACTATGGCGGGCGCATTGAAGATATTTTTGTCTATCACAAGGTTTATCATGTATTGAAAGCAGAGATGAATGTGCGTTCCAGGAAAGATGTAGCACAGTTTATGGAGCAGATTCGTACCGGAAAATCTTCTCTTCTTTCCATGGTGACCGGTGGATATCATTACCATACGATCGTTGCGGATACGGAAGAAGATCTGGATGATATACAGGCACAGTTAGAACAGCATGGCTTTCTGGCCAAACTCCAGGATTATGAACCGGTAGATTTTTGGAAGAAAGAGAAAGAGGAAATGTAAATGACCATTCGAGAGATGCAGGACGAGATCATTCGTCTGAAGAAGGAAAAAGATATTTGTATCTTAGTGCACGCATATGAGAGCCATGATATATGGGAAGTGGCAGATTACGTGGGAGACAGTTATGGATTGAGCAAGCAGGCGGCAGCTGCACCCCAGCAAAATGTACTGATGTGCGGTGTCCGTTTTATGGCAGAAACCTGTAAGATCCTTTCCCCGGAAAAGAAAGTGTATCTGTCCCATCCGGAGGCAGGATGTCCGATGGCAGAACAGATGGAAAAGGAGATGATCGCATACTATAAGGAATTGCATCCGGATGTGACAGTTGTGGCGTACATCAATACCACTGCGGATCTGAAAACAGTATGTGATGTGTGTGTCACATCCTCCTCTGCTCTGAAGATCGTGAAGAATATGGAGCAGGATCATCTGTTGTTTATTCCGGATATCAATCTGGGTACCTGGATCAAGAACCAGTGTCCGGAGAAACAGATTGAACTGCTGCAGGGCGGATGTCCTACCCATGTACTGCTCAGTGTAAAAGATGTGAAGCGGATGAAAAAGAAACATCCGGAGGCACTGCTTTTAGTCCATCCGGAGAGCAGACCGGAGGTGGTGGAACTGGCAGATTATGTGGGAAGCACCACTGGCATCATGAACTTTGCCAAGGAAAGCACTGCCAGAGAATTCATCATCGGAACAGAGAACAGCATTGTACAGCATTTGCAGATGGAGTGCCCGGAAAAGAGATTTTACGAGTTGTCCAAAGATTGTGTGTGCAGAAACATGAAGCTGACCACATTAGCAGATGTGTACAACATGGTGAAATACGGAGAAGGTGAAGAAATCCTGATGGAAGAAGAGACCAGACTGGCAGCGAAGAAGTGCATTGACAAAATGTTGGAGCTGGGTGGCTGATTGTTGCCACCATGTTTCTGAAAAACTGACTGAAGAAGAAACTAGAACAAAACTGATTAATCAATATATATAAAGCTGTAAACCAGTTACATTCAGGGTGAGGAAATCCTCACCCTTTCAGTTTTTGTATTTTGATGTCATTGATCTCCTGAAACAACTCTTTATTTCCCACTACAATCAGGCACAGTCGTTCTCTGGCTCTGGAAATGCCCTGAAAGAACAGTTTTTTATACAGGTAGTCCGGGTTCGGATGTTGTCTGGCACACAGCAGATTGTCTTTGTTGTAGTAAAAGTTATGATCCAGAATCATCAACACATTGTCAAATTCCTGTCCGATGACTTTATGGGTATTTTTCTCTCCCCCATATACATCAAAAGAAGTTTCCGCATAGTGGGAAGACGTGAAGTTGATAAACGTATACTCCCTTTCATAATATGCCAGCATCTTCAGTGCTTCTGCCTCGTTTTGGGCAAACAAAACAGTGACACAACTGTAGTCATACCGTGTGGTTTTCCGGTTCAGGTCAAACAGGGAGAGGATAAAAGAAGACAGTTCCCGATTGGTACGAATCTTCTCGGAAAGAGGACATTTCAGGGTGGTCACTTCCTCAATGATCTGAAATGTTTTCCTACGCTCCTCTGAACGGGAGAGAATCTGCTGGCTGTCATAGGCGAAGACACATCCCATCTTTTGCTGGCGCACCGTTTCGATGATCAGTTCCATCTGTTCTTTATAAATACGCTGTGTCTCGTCAATGAGCAGAAATCGGTAGGGGGTAAAGTCCGTCTCTTGGTTGATCTCCTGTATGCCTTTGATGGAGACATGAGACAGTTGGCTGTCCAGATATTCATGTCCATCGGACAGCATGCCGCAGTGGATGATACACACATCTCCTATGGCACTCAATTCCCGACCAATGTCATACAATAACAGCGTCTTGCCGGTACCGGGGCTTCCCGAAATAGAAGAGAAGTGGCAGGTATCAAGATCAGACAAAACCGGCAGGAGTTTGTGTTTATACTGCTCCTGTTGGGAAGTCAGAAAATAATGGCGGTCCATGAATTTGTCCGGTGTGTTAATGGGGGAAATGAGGAAGTCCTTTGCCCGAAACAGAGATTCGATTTCCCTATGGACACATTGGTCAAATGTTTGCATGACTTCTGCCAGATGGGCAAAGGTAGTTTCGGTCAGTGTTCCATCCTGATTCAGACAATACAGTACACCAGAGGAAGCGATATAAGTAAAAGATGCGATATCCTTACTGATGTGCCCCAGATAATACTGGTTTTGCAGCAATTGTTTCTGAATTTTCTCTTCGTCAATGGGCTGACTTTTCAATTCCACATTCAGGATGTGGGAACGGTCTGCGGCAATCTTGATCAGATCAAATTCCTTTCCAATATGGGGAATGGTATAGGAAAAGAAAAAATCTTCATAAGCCCTGATGGGCAGGTTCACAGAACGCAGTGCTGCCACAAATTTGTGAAGGGAATCCTGCTCATGCACCTTGGTCACCTTGAAATCGGTTCGGTCACTGAGTCCGTTTTCATAGTCGGAAAATAGTTCTGTATCGTTCATTTCTGATAAGAATAAAATGTTTAATGCTCTCATAAAAATCCTCTGTCTTTGGGTGTTTTTGAAACCATCAGCTCCTGAAATAAATTCTTGTTTTTATTATCTGTCATAAGCGGTAGTTTTGTCAAGATTTGTGTGGCTGAAATCGGGATTTGGTAGTATAATGAGGAGAGAAAAAGGAGAAAATTAGAATTCGTCTTCTCTTTTTTATTTGATCAAAATCATTTCAATTGCATCATTTTTGACAGAATGATGCAATTGAAATTGAAAATGATGCAATGAGATGTTATAGTATATGAAGCATTGTAAAAAAGCTAACAAAACTGGCATGAAGAGGAAAACGATTATGCACCACTTGTAGAATGCTTTGGGTAAGGAGGGTTGATGATGGACACAAAAAGATTGCTGAAAGATCATATGCTTTCCACAATGATCGAGCCACTGACACAAGATTTGATCAAGCAATTTCATTATGAATTGAAAAGTGGAGTTTTCGAGGATCGAGCCAATGGGTATGCAATTGGTGATTACAAAAAAAGGGCAAACATGGTAGGAAATCAAAAAACATGCCTGCCAGCAGATGTACCAGAACAAATGAATAAACTGATGGAATGGTATCAAAATCAAACCATATCACTTGAAACAATTGCAGAGTTTCATCTGAAATATGAAACACTGCACCCATTCCAAGATGGCAATGGAAGAACCGGGCGATTAATTGTTTACAGAGAATGTCTTAAGAATGATATTATACCATTGATCATAGAAGACAAAAACAGAAAGCGATACATTGAAGCATTCGGAGTGTATCGAGAAAAGGAAGATGTTCGACCGATGCAGGAATTGTTTCAGGCTGAACAAGATGCTTACCTCAAAGAATGTGAATACTTTTATGAGAATAATCTAGAATAATACGATTTGCTTGAAGGATGCTGGTATCAAAGAAGGGAGATACCAGCATGGAGAAAGCGGACATGTCAATTGTCGCAAAAATTGCGACAGTTCAAAAAGAAGGGGAATGGGAAGTTAAACAAAAAATAGAACACTATAATTTGGAATCGAACAGATCAATGCCAATGCAGTGGCATAATGAAAGGAGAAGGCTCATGAACTTATTACAACGGCTGAAAGCAAAAAGCAAATGGTACACAGGTTGGGAACTGGACAACGGCAGAGATCGGATGGGGTCTTTCTCGTGGAAAGATGTGGAAGGCTACGTGGATGAGATCGTAAAGCGGACTACGGAATTTGTGATACTGGTGCCGGAGGCACCCATTGCAGGGACCAATTTTATGCAGACCTGTATGGATGAGGAGCATGAAAATTATCATATGGAAATCTGTTTTGGAAGAGAGCATGGCTACGTGATTTATGGAATGGATGATGTATCCGCCCCCCGGGTGAAGACATATCTGAAGCGGTATCTGGAGGAACGGCTGGTGCCGGATACGGAAGGCTGGGATTTGATCTGTGAGAAAGATAGCGTGGGGCAGCCGGAGCTGTTTGTACAGATTGGAAGAAAAATTTCCAGGGAAGATCCGGCTGTGACAGCGGAACTGACCTTATGTGTGCATGATCCGGTGGGATATTTTGAAGCGCATAGAGAGCAGTATGAGGCGCATTCCATTGAGACGGCGGAGGACCTGGATATTTTGCGTTGGATTGGTCTGGTGGATATTTTAGAGCAGTGTGGGTATGTGTGTGACCGGGATTACCAGGATACGTTGGAACAGTTTGCATATTTTGTGGGACGGCTGCATCAGATGCAATGGGCCGACTTGACCATAGAGACTTCTGGTCTGGATGCACAGGAAAGCATTCCCCAGTGGTGTGCGGCTTTGGATGAAGCGTGGGCAGAGAAGGGGTATCAGATGGCAGTACTGGATATGGACAGTGACAGTTATGTGCTGTTTCCCTGTCCGATGGCGGAATACAGGGAACTGGCAGAGCTGGCAGCCAGAATCGGTCATCGGATTATGTTGGCGAAAGAGGCATAAACTATGACGGGAAGAACATGTAAACCATCTTTTTATGATGCATTTCGGTGCATTGGTTCTGCCTGTACGGATACTTGCTGTGCAGGTTGGGAAATTGACATAGATGATGTTTCCTATGAGCGCTATATGGAGTTGAAAGGCGCATTCAAACAGCGCCTGCTGGCACAGATTGGCACAGACGGAACCTCTCATTTCTTTCGCCTGCAGGAAGGACAGCGGTGTCCTTTTTTGAATCAGGACAATCTCTGCGATATTTTTATAGAGGCAGGAGAAGACTATCTGTGTGATATTTGTACGGAGCATCCCAGATTTTATAACTGGTATGGAGATTATACAGAAGTGGGACTTGGCATGTGCTGTGAGGAAGCACAGCGGCTGATGTTGGAAAGTGAGACACCGCTTACATTTGTGGTGACCGGAGAAGCGGAGGATATGTCAGAATTCCTTCCCCTTCTGTTATCTTTGCGAGGACAGTTGTTTGCCATTTTGCAGGATAGAAGTCAGTCCATCTGGCAGAGAATGACACAAGTACAATGGGCGGCAGAACAGGCACAGACACTTCTGGATATGTCACCAGAGGAAGATTGGGCAGTCCTATTGGAATATTTTGTGACACAGCTGTCGGTTAATGTGGGAGATACCGTAGAGAGAACTACATGGATGCCATTGGAGAACGCTTCTTGGAGAGCAGAGCAGTGGGCAGATGTAGAGCAGTTGGAAAGTTTGCTGCAACGGATGGCAGGGGATCGGTCTGTGTTGGAATTGTTGGTGGACATAATCTCTTTCTTTCGGAAGCTGGAAATCTTAGACGAAGCATGGCCTGCCTGTTTATGGCAAATACAGACACATTTGTCACAGATTTGGGACCATCGGCAGGCATTTTTGACCGCATATGAGAACCGGTGTTATGAATATGAACATTTGATGGTGTATTTTCTGTATCGGTATTTTCTGGAGGGAGTCTACAATCTGGAATTATGCGCGGGAGTGGATTTTGCATGGGTCAGTGTGGTGATGATATTGCTTTGTGACATTGCTTACTGGATGGAGCACGGGGAGTTGCCTTTTGAAAAGCAGTGTGCCATCATCCGTCTTTATTCCAAGGAAATTGAATACTGTCCGGAAAATGTAGAAGCGGTCTGTCAGTATGCAAGGGAATTACGGAGAAGTTTGGAGAAAAATTGAATAATTTGCTGTTAAATCAATTTAAAGAAGTAAAGCGTTAATGATTTTTTGTGGAAAAGCACTTGCCAATTTGTGATTTCTTTGGTAAAATTGTATCATTCATAACTTCTTGGAGTCATACAGGATATAAAAGTAGGAGTCCTTTAGAATGCAGCAAAGCAGAGTGGCTTTGGTGTATCAATGAAAATACAAGGATATCATGGAGGAACAAACAGTGGAACGTTATTATCAGCCTGAAATCGAGTGCGCATCCAGAGAAGAGATTGTGGCACTCCAGAATGAGCGCTTAGTGAAGCAGGTAAAGCATGTATATGAGAATGTACCCTATTATCGCAACCTGATGGATGAGAAGGGGGTAAAGCCGGAAGACATCCAGTCCATTGAGGATGTACATAAATTGCCGTTTTTGACCAAAAATGATTTAAGAGAAGCATATCCATACGGATTGCTGGCAAAGCCTTTGTCCGACTGTGTGAGAATCCAGTCTACCAGTGGTACCACCGGTAAGCGTGTGGTGGCATTTTATACCCAGCACGATATTGATTTGTGGGAAGAATGCTGTGCCAGAGCCATTGTAGCGGCAGGTGGAACCAATGAGGATGTGTGCCAAGTATGTTATGGCTATGGTCTGTTTACTGGTGGCCCGGGATTAAATGGCGGTTCTCACAAGGTAGGATGTCTGACGCTGCCTATGTCTTCTGGTAACACAGAAAGACAGATTCAGTTTATGCGGGATCTTGGTTCTACCATTCTCTGCTGTACGCCGTCTTATGCAGCATATATTGGAGAGACATTACATGACATGGGATATACCACCGATGACATCCAGTTAAAAGCTGGTATTTTCGGTGCGGAGCCATGGACAGAGGAGATGCGCCGTGATATTGAGAAGTCTCTAGGAATTAAAGCATATGACATTTATGGCCTGACGGAGACATCCGGTCCAGGTGTATCGTTTGAGTGTTCTGAACAGACCGGTATGCACATCAATGAGGATCATTTTCTGGCAGAAATCATTGATCCGGAGACCGGAGAAGTGCTGCCGGAAGGAACAGTGGGAGAATTGGTATTTACCAGTTTGACCAAGGAGGCATTTCCACTGCTTCGTTACCGCACCAGAGATTTGTGTGTGTTGAGCAGAAAGAAATGTTCCTGTGGCAGAACCCATGTGAAGATGAGCAAGCCAATGGGACGCAGTGATGACATGTTGATCATTCGTGGTGTGAATGTATTCCCGTCTCAGATTGAGACAGTATTGTTAGACAAAGGATATACCTGCAATTATCAGATTGAGGTAGACCGTGTGAACAACACCGATACACTGGACATCAATGTAGAGTTGACCAAGGAACAGCATGAGGCAGGCATTGATGTGGCTGATGCAGAAAAGAAGCTGTCATCTGCCATCAAGACTATGCTGGGCATCAGTCCAAAGGTACATTTGCTGCCGCCTAAGAGCGTGGTCAGAAGCGAGGGGAAGGCAGTGCGTGTCATTGACAGAAGAAAACTGCATGACTGATAAAATGTACGAGCGCAATGGCTTGTTGATGAATGGTATTGGTTACCAGAGCATAAAGGAAAACAGAACGGAAACATGAAAGAATAAAACTGTATGAAAATAAAGATTCGGGCAGGGGACAGAGGAGAAAGCACTGTTTTCTGCCCGATTCTCTATACTTGCAAAGTAACCGTAGATCAGTTATACTAAATAATGGATGGACAGATGCATTTTGTCCTGAGAGGGATATGTAACAATTCAGAACTAAACTTTTTGTGAATCGGTTTTGGATTGTGATACTGTTTTCATACTAGAAAGAAAGCAAGCGGAGGAAGTACAATGGGTAAGAAATTGGCAATGCTTTTGACAATTCTGTTATTGGCGACAGGTCTCTGTGGATGTACAGATGAGGACGTACAGGCAATTGGTGATCTGCTGGATTTGCTTTTGGCATCCCAGACAGAGTCGGTAGAAGAGTCTGCCACAGAACCTCATTCCAACTGGACGGAAGACGAGACAGATGTAGGTGCCATTGAGAATTTTGGGCAGGGAAAAACAGAGAAAGAAACCACCATGCCTGTGACAGAAGAATCTGAAACAGAGGAAGAGTTGGAGACGGAGACAGTAGAATCTCTGACAGAATTGGAAACAGAAATTTACGAAAGTTTGTCGGAAATCGACACAAGTGCACTAATTTCTGAACGTGCAGAAACCCATCTGGGAGAGGTTCAGGTCACAGAAGATGGTTACTACTATTATGTGGAAGAAGTGGCACTTTACATTGCCACATATGGACATTTGCCCTCTAATTATATTACCAAAGACGAAGCCCAGGAGTTGGGCTGGGTCAGCAGCAAGGGCAATCTGTGGAAGGTGGCACCAGGCATGTGTATTGGTGGGGACCGCTTTGGTAACTACGAGGGGAAATTGCCTACCAAAAAAGGCAGAAAATATACAGAGTGTGATGTAAACTATGAAGGCGGTTATCGTCAGACAGACCGGATTATTTTTTCAAATGATGGACTGGTTTATTACACAGAAGACCATTATGAGACATTTACATTGTTATATGGAGAAGAATAAAGTAGGCAATTGCGAAACTCCTTGAGCAAACCAGAACACAGCTTGCATATCAGAAATTTTCATTTGAAAAACTCTGTGGAATGCCGGTACTTTATTTTTTGAGCAATAAGCGATAAAAATATTAGTACCGTTGCATGAAACCGAAGCGAGAGCGTGTTTTTCAAATGAAAATTTCTGATGAAAAGCGTCCGGTATCATAGTTTCGCAATTGCCTGGACGATTAAAGAAAAGAGAGGGTGCTTCCGTGGTTGTTGATTTTCATACACATATATTTCCGGAACAGATTGCGTCCCGCACATTGGAGAAGCTTTCTGCCATGTCCCATGAACCATACTATACAGGTGCTACCATTGAGACATTGTTCCACTCCATGAAGCAGGGCGGTGTGGATTTGAGCATTGCTCTGCCGGTGGTGACAGCACCGAAGCAGTTTGACAGCATCAACCGGTTTGCGGCACAGGTCAATGCCACGTACTATGATGCCAAACACCATACAGGTATTTTGTCTTTTGGGGGCATCCATCCTGACTGCGAGGATTACAAAGGAAAACTGCGGCAGATTGCAGACATGGGGTTTCGGGGGATTAAGCTTCATCCAGTGTATCAGCTGGTGCAGTTTGATGATCTTCGGTATTTGCATATCGTAGATTATGCCAGTGAACTGGGGTTGGTGACGGTAACCCATGCCGGATATGATGTGGGATTTCCGGGTGCAGATTTTGTGTCGCCGGCTGCGGCAAGGAGGTTGATCGACGCCGTACACCCGGAGCAACTGGTGCTGGCTCACGTGGGTGGGTATGACCAGTGGGAGGAAGTAGAAGAATTGCTGATCGGACAGGATGTATATTTTGATCTGGCATTTTCTATGGGAAAGATGTCAGATGACCAGTTGGTGCGGATGATCCGTTCCCATGGAGCAGACAGGTTTTTGTTTGCCACAGACAGTCCCTGGTTGGACCAGAAGGAACAGGTGGCTTACCTGGATGCACTGCCATTGACGGAAAAGGAAAAACAGCAGATTTATGGAGAAAATGCCATGAAATTGTTGCAGGGAAGCAAAAAATAAGATTTTTTGGGAAAAGTATCAAAACATGCTTGACAGTGACGTTACGTCACCCTTTATGATAAGAACGTGAGGAAATATGATGGAAAGAAAACAGTATTATACCAGCGGTCAGTTTGCGAAAAAAGCCAATGTTTCGGTACGTACCATCCGCTACTATGACCAGCAGGAACTGTTGAAACCCTCGTTTCTCAATGAAAACGGTTATCGTATGTATACGGATGATGATTTCGTCCGGTTGCAGAAGATTCTGACCTTTCGGTATCTGGGATTTTCTTTGGAAGAGATTCGGGATCTGACGCTGGGGGATGACAGTTTGCAGAATATACAGCAGTCCCTTCAGCTGCAGCTGGGGATGGTTCGTCAGCGGATTGCCCACTGGCAGTTGGTGGAGCATTCTATAGAGGATACCGCCAGACAGCTGTCCCGGAATCAGGAAGTAGACTGGAGCGAACTGCTTCGCCTGATTCATCTGACCAGTCAGGAGCGGGGACTGGTAGAGCAGTACAAGAACAGTACCAATATCAACATTCGTGTGCAGCTGCACCAGAAATATGCCACCAATCCAGAGGGATGGTTTCCCTGGATTTTCCGGCATCTGGATTTGCAGTCGGGAGAGCAGGTGTTGGAACTGGGCTGTGGCAATGGAGAGCTATGGGCGGGCAGGCAGAATCTGATCCCACAGGGGTGTCAAATATTGCTTTCCGATGTTTCGCCGGGCATGGTAGCAGATGTGGAAAACCGGTTGGAAACTGGTTTTTTGTATCAGGTCATGGACTGTCAGCAGATTCCTTATCCAGAGGCATCCTTTGATAAAGTGATTGCCAATCATGTGCTGTTTTATTTGCAGGACAGAGAGCAGGCATTGCAGGAAATCCGACGAGTGCTAAAACCCGGAGGGATCTTTTTGTGCAGTACCTATGGACACCAGCATATGAAGGAGATCAGTCAGTTGGTACAGGGATTTGACAGTAGAATTCGTCTTGCCCAGGTGAGTTTAAGTGACATTTTTGGTCTGGAGCAGGGGGAAGCAGAACTGAGCCGTTATTTTTCTCAGACAGAGCGGATAGACTATGTGGACAGCCTGGAAGTAGACCGGGCAGAGCCATTGTTGGATTACATCCTGTCCTGTCATGGGAACCAGCATGAATATTTGAATGAGAATTACACAGCGTTTCGCAGCTATGTGAAGACAAAAGTAGAACGGGAAGGTACCTTCCACATTACCAAGGAGGCGGGCATTTTCCGTTGTATCAAATGAGAACACTGTGGATTCATAAACAGAATTCTGTTATGAAACAGTGAAAAAGTAGTTTACAGGAGGAAGGAAATGAAAGGAATTATTTTAGCAGGCGGCAGCGGTACCAGACTGTATCCGCTGACCCGTGTGACCAGTAAACAGCTGCTTCCCATTTACGACAAGCCGATGATTTATTATCCGCTGTCTGTATTGATGAATGCAGGGATTCGTGAGATTTTGCTGATCTCTACACCGGCAGATACGCCACGTTTTCAGGATTTGTTAGGGGATGGACACCAGTTTGGTGTAGAGCTGTCCTATGCCGTACAGCCAAGTCCGGACGGACTGGCACAGGCATTTATCATTGGTGCGGATTTCATTGGAAATGACAGCGTGGCAATGGTACTGGGAGATAATATCTTCCATGGACATGGTTTGACTAAGCGCCTTCGTGCAGCTGCGCAGAAGGAAAGTGGTGCAACCGTATTTGGATATTATGTGGATGATCCAGAACGTTTTGGTATTGTAGAATTTGATGCAAACGGCAAGGCAATCTCCATCGAGGAGAAGCCGGAGCATCCAAAGTCTAACTATTGTGTGACAGGATTGTACTTCTATGACAACAAGGTAGTAGAGTATGCCAAGAATTTGCAGCCATCTGCAAGAGGTGAGTTGGAGATTACCGATTTGAACCGGATCTATTTAGAGAACGGAGAGTTGGATGTCACTGTACTGGGACAGGGCTTTACATGGTTAGATACCGGTACACATGAGTCTTTGGTAGATGCCACCAATTTTGTCAAGACAGTAGAGCAGCACCAGCATCGCAAGATTGCATGCTTAGAGGAGATTGCGTACTTAAACGGCTGGATTGACAAAGAGCAGCTGGAAAAAATTTATGAAATCTACAAGAAGAACCAGTATGGTGCCTATCTGAAAGATTTGCTGGACGGCAGATTTTTGAAAGACCAGTTGGAATTTGAAACAAAATAATCGGAAAAGGAGTATAATTAAGATGAAAATTCTAGTAACAGGTGGAGCCGGATTCATCGGCGGTAATTTTGTACATCACATGGTAAACAAGTATCCGGATTATGAAATCGTCAATCTGGACTTATTGACCTATGCAGGCAATCTGGAAACATTAAAGCCGGTAGAAAATAAGCCAAACTACAAGTTTGTCAAGGGTGACATTGCAGACAGACCATTTATCATGGACTTATTTGAGAAGGAAAAATTTGATATTGTCGTAAACTTTGCTGCAGAGAGCCATGTAGACCGTTCCATTGAAGATCCAGGCATCTTTGTACAGACCAATGTACTGGGCACCACCACTTTGCTGGATGCTTCTAAGGCGTTTGGGGTAAAGAGATATCATCAGGTATCCACTGATGAGGTATACGGCGATCTGCCATTAGACAGACCGGATCTGTTCTTCACAGAGACCACACCACTGCATACTTCCAGTCCATATTCTTCTTCCAAGGCAAGTGCGGACTTATTTGTTATGGCATACCATAGAACTTTTGGGCTGCCGGTGACCATTTCCAGATGTTCCAACAACTATGGTCCATATCACTTCCCGGAGAAGCTGATTCCGCTGATGATCAGCCGTGCGCTGGCTGACGAGGAATTGCCGGTATATGGCAATGGTGCCAACGTACGTGACTGGTTACATGTATCTGACCACTGTGCAGCCATCGACCTGATCATTCACAATGGCCGTGTAGGGGAAGTTTACAATGTAGGCGGACACAACGAGCGTACCAATCTGGAAGTGGTAAAGACCATCTTAAAGGCACTGAACAAGCCGGAGTCTCTGATCAAGTATGTAAAGGATCGTCCAGGTCATGACATGCGTTATGCAATTGATCCAACCAAGTTAGAGACAGAGTTAGGCTGGAAGCCACAGTACACATTTGACACTGGTATCCAGCAGACCATCCAGTGGTATTTAGACAACGAAGACTGGTGGAAGCACATTATCAGCGGTGAGTACACCCAGTACTTTGAGCAGATGTACGGTGACAGACTGTAATCAGCAAATATCATAGATGCATAAAACGGTGTGACGGTTTCCGGCCTTTCCATAGATACTGCATCCAATTACAGATGGGGCTGCGAAAGAAGGAGACCGTTACAAAATATCAAAATCAAGATGGAGGATGGCAATGAGAATTCTGGTAACAGGTGTAAAGGGACAGTTGGGCCATGACATCGTCAATGAGTGTGCGAAGCGTGGCATTGAGACAGTAGGGGTGGACATTGAAGAAATGGACATCACCGATCCGGTGTCTGTAGAGAAAATCATTACAGAAGCCAATGTGGACGCAGTCATTCATTGTGCTGCATGGACGGCAGTAGATGCGGCAGAGGATAATGTAGACAAGTGCCGTCTGGTGAATGCATACGGCACGGAAAATATTGCAAAAGTCTGTGAAAAGCTGGACATTAAGATGACATACATCAGCACAGACTATGTATTTGATGGACAGGGTACCCGCCCATGGGAGCCGGATGATGAAAGACATCCATTGAATGTATACGGTCAGACCAAGTATGAGGGCGAACTGGCAGTGACCGATCACGTGAAGAAATTCTTTATCGTCCGTATTGCATGGGTATTTGGTGTCAATGGCAAGAACTTCATTAAGACCATTCTGCGGGTGGGCAAGGAAAGAGGGGCAGTCAGTGTAGTAGATGACCAGATTGGTTCTCCTACTTACACATATGACTTGTCTGTCTTGCTGGTAGACATGATCCAGACAGACAAATATGGATTTTATCATGCCACCAACGAGGGACTGTGCAGCTGGTATGAGTTCGCCTGTGAGATATTCAAACAGGCAGGTCTGGACGTACAGGTGACACCGGTAGATACCGCCACCTATACCAAGTCCTACCCAAATCAGGCAAAACGCCCTATGAACAGCCGCATGAGCAAAGATAAGTTAGAGGCCAACGGCTTCAACAGACTGCCAGGCTGGCAGGATGCGCTGAGCAGATATCTAAAAGAAATTGAATGGTAAAATAATTGTCTCATGGTTTGAAAGGAGGTTTTCTATGAACGAAAAGGCGATGTTTCAAATTGGATATGGTTTATATGTGCTGACTGCACAGGAAGACGGAGTGGACAATGGCTGTATCACCAATTCTGTAATGCAGGTCACCAGCAAGCCAAACCGGATTGCCATTACGGTCAACAAACAGAACAAGACCCATGATATGATTTTCCGCACCGCAAAGGCAGCGGTATCTGTGCTGACGGAAGCAGCTCCGTTTTCTATCTACCAGCATTTTGGATTCCAGAGCGGGAAGAATGTGGATAAGTTTGCGGATTTTACAGATGTAGCAAGAGCGGAAAATGGATTGTATTATGTGACCAAGTATACCAATGCTTATATGGCAGGTACGGTATACCATGCCATTGATCTGGGCACCCATACCATGTTTTTACTCAATGTGGAAGAGTGTGAGATTTTAAGCGATGTGCCGTCTGTGACGTACAATTACTATCAGAAACATGTGAAGCCTCGTCCGGCTGCCACAGAAACCAGAGATCAGAAAGGCTATCGTTGTACCGTCTGTGGATATATTTATGAAGGAGAGGTACTGCCGGAAGATTTCGTATGTCCCATCTGTAAGCATGGCGCTGCGGATTTTGAACCTATCTGATATGAACATGAAATATAAGATTATGATGCAGGAATTGGGTTTGCGCAAAGGTTTTGCGTAGCAAGATTCTGCGAAAAAGAATACCGGGATTCGCACATGAGAGGCGTTTCCCGGTATTTTGATTGTAAAATTATTTTGTTTGACAGGTTTCATCATTGAGGTAAATGATCATGCCCGGCCCCAGTGTTTCTGTCGGTCGTGCCAGAAATCCATGCTTTTCATAAAATGCTTCCCGTCCTTTGGCGCACATCAGATCCAGCATCATTTCCGAATGGGGCAGTCGCAGGAAATTTACATATTCTTTTAGCTTCTGTAATAAAATAGAACCCAGTCCCATATGCTGCATGGAAGGAGAGACCACCAGATCCTGGATATAGCAGATGACCGCACCATCTCCTACGACACGTCCCATGCCCACCAGTGTACCTTCATAATAGGCACCCAGTACATATAAACTATTGTCCAGTGCCAGTCTTGCCTGTTCGATTGTAAGGGATTTCCAGTGTACCTGACTGCGCAGGTTCAGATACTCGCTGACAGTGGTCTGGTTTTCCCGTAATTCAATTTTGTCTTTTTGAAATGTCTGTCCCATGCTACACCTCCCATTTTAGAATCTGAATTTCCGATTGCCTGTCCTATTATAAGGGAAAAGCAAAAAATAGTAAACACTTTTTCATAAAACCTTTAGAAAGCCTTGATTTACAAGACAGAAGATTGGGGTTACAATAAGGTCAGTGAGAAGTGTGGAGGTACAGGATGGGCGCTTTTGTAGAACTGGAAGAGGTAAGAAAGACATATACCATGGGAGAAGTGGAGATTCATGCGGCAGATGGTATCAGCTTTTCCATTGGAGAAGGGGAATTTGTGGTCATTGTAGGACCCAGCGGCGCAGGGAAGACCACAGTGCTGAATATATTAGGGGGAATGGATACGGCTACATCCGGTCAGATCGTAGTGGCAGGAGAACATATTGAGCATTATACGGACAAGATGTTGACCAAATACCGGAGAGAGGATATCGGTTTTGTCTTTCAGTTTTACAATTTGGTGCCCAATCTGACCGCACTGGAAAATGTAGAGCTGGCATTGCAAATCTGTAAACATCCCCTGCCGGCGGAAGAAGTGCTGATTGGAGTAGGATTGGAACACCGAATGCACAATTTTCCGGCACAGCTTTCCGGTGGAGAGCAGCAGAGAGTATCCATTGCCAGAGCACTGGCAAAGAATCCCAAACTGCTGCTTTGTGATGAACCAACTGGGGCATTGGATTATGCCACCGGTAAGCAGATTTTAAAGCTGTTGCAGGATACCTGTCGGAAAAAAGGAATGACGGTGATCGTCATCACCCACAATCAGGCCATTGCACCCATGGCAGATCGGGTCATCAAGATCAAGAATGGAAAGGTGGCAGATATGGAAGTGAATGTGCAACCGGTATCGGTGGAAACCATCGAGTGGTAAAGATTCTTTTGATGACGAGAGGAAGAAGATGGCGGCATCCAGACAGCGGGTGGCAGAAACAGTGGAGATGAGATGGTGAAACGTGCATTATATCAGGATATTTACAGAGAAATGAAAAAGACCAAAGCCAGGGTGCTTTCTATCTTTATGATGTCTGCCCTTGGTGTGGCGTTTTTTTCCGGAGTCAGAGCTGCAGAGCCGGATATGCTGGCTACGGCGGACCGATATATGGATACATATGAACTGGCAGATTTGCGGCTGATCAATACACTGGGGTTTGATGCAGAAGCCATTCAGGCAATTGAAGAATTGGATGGGGTGTCCTATGCGGAAGGTTCTCAAATGACATATATGCTGGCAGAAGACAGGGAGGGACAGCAGGAGGCAGTCCAATTGTTTGCCCGGACAGAGCTGGTCAACCAGATGGAAGTCACAAAGGGTCGTCTTCCAGAGGCAGAGGATGAGGTACTGATTGACAGGCGGGTGGCCAGTCATATGGGCATTGGAGTAGGGGATACATTGCGCATGTCTACCGGTACAGAAGCAGATGTGGTGGATACCCTTGTAACAGATACCTTTCGGGTGACAGGCATTGGCAACAGTCCCTTGTTCATCGGACTGGAACGTGGCAGTACCACTATTGGAAATGGTGCAGTGACTGGATTTGTCATCACCAGTCCGGAAGCCTTTGTATCAGAGTACGACAGCATTTTATATGTGGTGGCAGAGGGGACAGAGGCGTTATCCTGCTATTCCAAGGAATATGAACAGCGTATGGCAGATTTGACAGAGCAGATAGAGGAACAGTTAGATTCCATAGGAAATGCCCGATACGAGCGGCTGCGTACCACTGTGACAGACCGGATCACAGAGGGAGAACAGACGCTTGCGGAAAAGAAGGCAGAAGCGCAAGAACAGCTTACGGCTGCAAAAAAACAGTTGGAAGAGGCGGCAGAGAAGCTGGCAGAAGGCAGACAGGAATTTGCAGACAATGAGCAGAAGCTGGAAGAGGGACGGACTGCATTAGAGGATGGTGCCAGACAGTTAGAAGAGGCAAAAGCCCAGCTGGCAGAGGCAAGAACACAGGCATCCACCGGAGAGATGGCATTGACTGCAGGAGAGATTACCATGCAGACTTATAAAGCCCAGATCGCCCAGGCAGAAGCCAGACTGGCAGCGTTGAAAGCACTGTATCCGTCCAGGTTGGTTTCTGTGGAGTCTATTGACAACCAGTTGGCAGAAGCAGAAACCCAGCTGGCAGAAGGCAAACAGCAGCTGCTGGCGGCTCAGGCAGAGATGGAACAGTATAAGGTACAGATTGCAGAGGGAAAGGCAAGAATTGCATCGGGAGAAGCAGAACTGGCAGCAGGAGAAGCGGCTCTGATACAACATAGACAGGAACTGGAAGAGGGAGAAGCAGCACTGGAAGAAGGGCGGCGTCAGTTAGAAGAAGGAGAAGCAGCCTACAGACAGGGGTTAGCAGACTATGAAGAAGGAAAGAAAGAGGCAGAAACACAAATTGCAGAAGCAGAGGAAGCATTAGAAAAGGCAAAAAACAGTGTAGAAAAGATCAAGAAGCCGGACTGGTATGTATGGGGCAGGGAAAGCAATACCGGTTTTACGGAATTCAGTGACAATGCCGCCAGTATGGGAGCCATTGGAAAGGTGTTTCCATTGATCTTCTTTTTGGTGGCAGCACTGGTCAGTCTGACCACCATGACCCGTATGGTAGAGGAACAGCGAACTCAGATCGGTACTATGAAAGCATTGGGGTATGCCAAGGGGGATATCATATTGAAGTATGTATTCTATGCCATGAGTGCCACCATTGGAGGCAGTCTCTTTGGCATGCTGATCGGACAGAAACTGTTTCCATGGGTGATCATCACTGCATACGGCATCATGTATAACATTAATTCCTGTATTTCCATGCCCTACCAGTGGGATACGGCACTGTTGTCCGGCGTGGCGGCAGTGGGTTGTAATCTGATTGCCACACTGGCCAGCTGTATGAAGGCACTTCGTGCCATGCCTGCGTCACTGATGCGTCCGGAAGCACCCAGGGAAGGAAAGCGTGTCTTTTTGGAATATATTCCTTTCTTGTGGAAGCGGATGAGTTTTACCAGAAAGGCGGCAGTACGCAATTTGTTTCGATATAAAAAGCGGTTTTTTATGACTTTGTTTGGAATTGGCGGCTGTATGGCACTGTTGGTTGTGGGATGGGGACTGCGGGATTCCATTGTTCACATTGCGGATTTGCAGTATGAAAATGTCCAGTTGTATGATGGCATGCTGGTACTGGATCCGGATGCAACGGATCCTGTTCAGGAAGAAGTGTTGCATGCCCTTGCCCAACGTTCGGAAATTGAGACCTATGCCAAAACTTATATGAAGACAGTGGACATCAGCGGGGCGGAGGATACTTTATCCGGATATTTGTGTGTGACGCCGGATCCACAGGCATTTGCCCGGCTCACGGTGCTGGAAAATGCAGTGGATGGATCGCTTTGTACCCTCAGTGATTCCGGCGTGATTTTGACAGAACAGCTGGCACAGCGATTGGGGGTAAAAGCGGGAGATACCATTGCCATTGGAGAAGGCAGTGACCGCAGTGTAGAAGTGAAGGTAGATGCAGTGGTAAAGAACTACATCATACACTATGTTTATTTGTCAGAAGATTGCTATCGTGCATTGTATGGAACTACGCCAGAGTACAGTACCGTTTTGTATCAGATGGAGGCAGACCATGCTTCTGTGGAAAAAGAAGTAGGAGAGGAACTGTTGCAATTAGAAGGCACGTATGCCATTACCTATGTCAGTGATACCAGGGCCCAGGTGGAAAGCATGCTGGCGGCTTTGAATTTGGTGGTCGTTGTGCTCATCGTGTCCGCTGGTTTGCTGGCATATGTGGTGCTGTATAATTTAAATAACATCAATATTACCGAGCGGCGGAGAGAACTTGCCACCTTAAAGGTGTTGGGATTTTATGACATGGAAGTGTCTGCTTATGTATACCGGGAGAATATCGTACTGTCCATTCTGGGAATTGGACTGGGGATTTTTTTAGGCAAGGTGTTGCATCAGTTTATTATGGGAAGTTTGAAAGTCAATCAGGTCATGTTTACATCTCATATTTCTGTATTTAGCTACGGTGTCAGCGCATTGCTGACGATGGTGTTTGCCTGTTTTGTGAATTATATCATGTATTATAGACTGAAAGAGATCGATATGGTGGAATCCTTGAAGAATGTGGATTGAGATATATACAAAGAATGGGAAAAACATAAAAACAGTAAATGCAAATTGTATAAGATGCTCGAAAATAAAAATAGAGGACTGTGATTGGAACATATTACTAACTCAACTTTCCCACCAGCATTACCACTGGTTATGCTGGTGGGAAAGTTGAGTTAGTAATATTAATATTGATGAGAAACACATTTCCCTGTGGATTTGCGCACAATCAGTTTTGGATGCGTTAGCATCACACCAGTGCATCCATTGCGGATTAAATTGTCTAACATAATCAAGGCAGTTCGTCCAATGCCAAGACGGTTCTCATTGATTGTAGTCAATGGCGGGGACAAATATTTGGCAACTGGATTGTCATCAAAACCGGTGATACTGATATCTGTGGGAACTCGAAGTCCTCGCTGCATCAGTTCAGACAAGGCGGCAGCTGCAATGTAATCATTGCCACAGACAATGGCAGTTGCCTTTTCTTCCAGAAAAACTGGGATAAAATCTTTTACGGAATCCGGAGGATAAAATAAAGCACTGCCGGTGAGGCGTTCTTCAAAAGGAAGTCCCACCAAATCCAGACCACGTCGATATCCTTCCATACGCATGTTGGCCGCAGCACAGTTGTTTAAGCCGTTGATGAAGGCGATTCGTCGATGTCCCTGTTCATGAAGGTAGGATACACATTGTTGGATGCCTTCTGCTACATTTACTCCAATGGTGCCCACACAGGGATTTTGAACCGGTTCTTCAAACAGAATAGTGGGGATTTTCGTGCTCTGCAGTTGCTCCAAATAGGCATCATCTTTGGTGAGGCCTACAAAAAAAGCACCATGATAACCAAGCATTTCCATGGCAGTATCATAATTTTTATGCGCTTTTTGCAGATCGTCTATGGAAACCATGGAGACCATGTAGTTATTCTCTGTAGCGGCCAGACGAAAGCCGGAAATCAGTTCGTAGCCGTACTCATCAATATTGCTGTAAGGCAGATGAAGAATGACAATGCATACGTGTTTAGAAAGAGAATTCTTTGTGCGTTTCCCAATATAGCCCATCTCCAGTGCGGTATCCAATACCAGTTGTCTGGTGTCTGCGCTGATGTCGCTTGCTCCATTCAGCCCCTTGGAAACAGTACTGATGGAAATGCCGAGTTTTTTTGCAATATCTTTGATTGTAACCATAATAACCTCTATTTTTGCATAATTTGGAATTGTATCAGAACAATTCAAATATATTTTTTTTGAAAATTATATATAGTATATCATAATAATTTTAATATCTCAATCAGTAAATGAAAATTTTTTATTAAAATTTGCCAATACTGTTTTGGATTTCCCAGAAGTAAAGTATATGGATGTGGTTATACTATTTTCAGATTTCAGAAAAAGAAGGTGAAAAAGTGTAGAAGCACTTTGATTTTTGAGAGAAGTGTGCTACAATATGTTTTTGTAAATGGCATGTGTGATTTACAAAACAACCGAGGGAGAGATAATTATGAAACACTACAGAGTAATAGGGCTTGCACTGGGAATTGCAGGCATGCTGGCAGTCAGTGGTTGTTCCAAAACGGCAGCCACATCACCTTCCGATGAAGCAGGGAGTGTATCTGCTTCGGGAGAGCAGACAGAAGGAGCAATCGAAAGTACAGAAGACTCAGCGGAATTAGAGGAATTGGTTCGTCAAGCGGATGTATTGGCAGCAGGGTATGATTATGACAGTGCCATTGCACTGTTGCAGGATGTAAAGGGATATGCATCCAATGCTATGCTGAAAGATGCGGTGAGCCGATACAAAAAAGAAAAGTCACAAACCGTATTGTGGGCAGATAATAAGCAGGTACCGCATATCTTTTTCCATACGCTGGTGCCCAATACCGATCTGGCTTTTGATGGGGATTATCGGGAAGCCGGTTACAATCAGGTAATGACCACTGTAGATGAGTTTGATAAAATCATGGAGCAGATGTATGAGCGTGGCTGGGTACTGGTTACACCATATCAGTTGTACAAGATGGAAGAAGTGACAGAAGATGTGGTGGTACAGGAAGCATATACCGATGAAGATGGCCAGGAGGTGCCGGCTGTGACAGAGAAGCAGACGGTGACAAAGATGGTGAAGCAGGATATCTATCTGCCGGAGGGAAAGAAACCATTTGTGCTGTCTCAGGATGACGTATGCTATTATGAATATATGGAAGGAGATGGATTCCCTTCCAGATTGGTCATTGGTGCAGATGGAAAAGTAACCAATGAATATATCAATGAAGATGGTTCTGTAACCTATGGTTCCTATGATGTGATGCCTCGTCTGGAAGATTTTCTGGAAAAACATCCGGATTTTGCTTATCAGGGGGCAAGAGGAATTTTGGCACTGACCGGTTATAATGGAATCTTAGGTTACCGCACTTCTGATTACACGTATGGTGCGGGAACGGAAAAAGAAAATCCAAACATCGAGGCAGATAAGAAGGAAGCCGCAAAAGTGGCACAGGCTATCAAAGACCAGGGTTGGATCATTGCCAGCCACAGTTGGGGGCATCGAAATTATGCCACTTCCAGCTGGGAAGTATTCAAGGCAGACGCAGATTTGTGGAATGAAGAGGTTGCACCGTTGATCGGTGGTACTGATATGGTCATCTTCCCATTTGGCAGTGATATCGGCAGTTGGAGAGGATATGACGGAGAGCGGTATGAATATTTGAAGAGTCTGGGATTTGATTATTATTGCAATGTAGACGGTTCGACTTTATATTGGGTGCAGGTGACCAATGATTATTTCCGTCAGGGACGTATGAATCTGGATGGATACCGGATGTACCAGGATTTATATAAGGGCGCAGATAAGCTGTCGGAGCTCTTTGATGTAGAGTCCGTATTCGACCCGGCAAGACCCCTTCCGGTGCCGGATATGTAATTCTGCAGAGCCAGATGGATCGAAAAAAGAAAACGATCCGTGCCTGCATGGGAAGTTTTCTTTTGGAGAATCCGGGTAGAATCAGGAGGTCTGTACTTTGTGAGAGCAAAGTACAGACCTCCTTCTGTTTATGCAATGTGTTCGCATTGGTTCGGCAGCAGCAGTCGTTCAAACAGCAGACCTGTGGCAAACCAGAGCGGTGCAAAGTCCAGCCGGATGACACCCTGTACGTTCAATGGACAGTTGCTGTAATCCCACGGACACATGTTCCGTTTTTTTAAGAAACAGCCGGAAGTATATTCTCCCAGATAAATCAAAAGCATATAAACAGTGCCCCGAACGAGAGGAGGACGACGTTTTAAAAAGCGGCACAGCGGTGTCAGACATGCGGCACCGCCGTAAATGGGAAACATGAGCAAAGAAGTGGTGGCAGTCATCTTCAGGTCTTTACGAAGAAAGGAAATGAGGCTGGTAAAGGTCACTTCCAGACAAAGCCCGGTAATGCCGCATTTGAAAAAATTATGGTACATGAAAATTTCCGCCTTTCTGAAAACAGGATAAGGCTAGTGTGTGCAGAAAGACGGAAGTTATGCAGCGGATCCACATTATAGTTCTGCCAGACGTGCAATTCCTACGTAAATCTGGCTGATTCGATACCACGTGGAAAAATCTACCACACCAGTGACGGGCAAACCAAAAACAGACTGAAATACCCGGACAGACTGGGCTGTGCGTGGTCCAAAAATTCCATCTTCTACGAGCATAGGGACGGCACTGTAGGCAGTGGCAATGGTATTTAGTTGATTTTGCATTTGCCGGACTTTGGCACCGGAAGAGCCGATGGTGAGAGAATAGCCGGGCCATGAGGATGGAATACCGGCAATTTGTTCCGCACTGTTGATATAAATGCTGCTGCCATAATAATTTCGTAAAATCTGAATGGGACTGTAGCCGCGATCTCCCAGATATTTAGAACCCCATTGACTGAGCCAGTTTGGGCATGTGACACGTCTTCCGTCGCAGTACTGGGTAAACAGCGGCTGCTTTACATTGGGCCGTGACAGATATTGGTTAAACAGATCGTCTACCAGCACAGAGATCTCCTGAAAAATGTTTCTTCCATAAACCCATTTCTGATCATAGGCAGTAGAAGAAGTGATGGTAAAATCATAGCCCTGATTTCGATACCATTCCGTATAGACACGGTTTAATGTAAAGGACATGATGGCAAGCAGGTTGGCAATCAATGCACTTTCCGGCCAGGTGGCATAGATTTCACAGGAAGCCACATTTTTGATATAATCCCGGTAAGAGACATAGTAATCCCTTGCGGAAGAATCAGAAGGAACCCCATCATGTACCACAATGGTTTCTGGCACTACCACACGGCTTAAGACAATTTCGCCGGACTGTCCGGTAGGTTTGATTTCGTCCTCTGGTATTTTAGGAGGATAGGTTCCATAAAGGGTGTGGTCTGGTATCTGGATGTTTTCCTCTGGCGGCAATGCCTGAGAAAGAGGAATCATGCGAATGGGCTGGAGAGACAGAACACCGGGCAGAATTTCAGAGCCTTGCACTTCTACCGATTCAAAGCCTTCTGCCTGCACCAGTATGGTGTATTCGCTGTAAGGCCGTGGACTGTCAGGCTCCTGGCTGTATTCTGGCGGAGGGGCTGCCAAATCTACATTTTCGGTCTGGCCGGAACTGTTGGTCGTCAGTTGTTCGATGATTGTTTCCGGTGCAGATTCTTCCAAAATAGAAATGGATGCATTTTCAATGGGAAAATTGTTCCTGGCATTGGTTACGTTTACCTGCAGTTGTCCTTCGTCACTGCCGGAAAGAGAAGTTCTGTTTAAAATCAGCATAGATCATCCTCGAAAATGGGTTGAAATACCCGAATATCTGTATTAGTATATGAAGAGAAGGAACAGTTTGAAACATCTATTTTTTCTTTTTGGAAAAGACGTAACAGTTTGTGGTCAGCACAGTTATGAAAAGGTATGATTATCATAGTTGTTTACAAAGAACAGATCTCTGGCAAAAGGAGTAGAAGAAAAGGAATATGCAGAATTATAAAATGATCCTGGCATATGATGGCAGCCGATACGATGGCTGGCAGAAGCAGGGAAATACAGGAAACACCATTCAGGGAAAATTGGAAACGCTGCTCACCAGATTGAATGGTGCGAAGGTGGAAGTCAATGGATCTGGCAGAACCGATGCCGGTGTCCATGCCAAAGGGCAGACGGCCAGTTTGGTCATGGACACAGAGTGGGACTGTCATGTATTACAGGAGACTTGTAACCGATATCTGCCAAAAGATATTGTGGTATTGTCTTTGGAACAGGCACCGCCCAGATTTCATGCACGGTTAAATGCCAAAGGCAAAATTTATACCTACCGCATCGGCACCTCCCACATTCGAAATGTATTTGAACGAAATTACCTGTATGACTATGGAAAGCCCCTGGATGTAGCAGCCATGAGACAGGCAGCAGTATTGCTGACAGGAACCCATGACTTTCAAAGTTTCTGCAGTGCCAAACCAGGGAAAAAGTCTACAGTGCGGACTCTTTATGACATTGCCATCACCGAAACAGACAGGGAAGTACGCCTGCGGTTTCATGGAAATGGTTTTCTGTATCATATGGTGCGGATTCTCACAGGTACACTGATTGAGGTAGGCAATGGGAGCCGCAGGTGTGAGGAACTGCCGGACATTCTGGCGGCAAGAGACCGGAAGAAAGCCGGTTTTCTGGCACCGCCGGAAGGGCTGACGTTGATGGAAGTGGAGTATGATCAGAAAATACAGAATCAATAACAGAAAAAGGAGAAAAGAAAAATGCAGAAACAGTTCGTACAGTTGAAAACAGCCATGATGGGATTAGAGGAATCTGACAGAGAGATTTTAAATGGATTGCTCAAGAAGCTGGAAAAGCATAAGAAACTGGATGGAGAGGAAGCAGAAGAGTATGTGGATTTTCTGCTTGGTCTGGCAGCAGAATGTGAAGATGTGCCGGAACAGGCAATTTATGATGTGGTAGAGTATATCCAGGAGCAGGGGTAAATCAGCGTTGCTGGCAGCAGAGTCTTGATTACGTGGCAGCATTTAAGGAACACTGCGAAACAGAGAGTTGCTTTGTAGTGTTCTTTTTTGTGTGATAGGAAATTTCTATTACACAAAAAAACAAGCAGGATATGCATCCTGCTTGAAGCTGGGCTGCAAGGATTCGAACCTTGAAATGCTGGAGTCAGAGTCCAGTGCCTTACCATTTGGCGACAACCCAAAGTGTTTTATTTTAAGTCGTGTCCCTCACGACATGACTTATTATATAACACCCTCTGGAATTTTGCAAGCACTTTTTTGAATTTTTTTGCAAAAAATATAGATTTGTGCAAATTGTTTATTGGCAATCAAAAAAGTACGCACAAAACATACAAATTATACACATTCTGCAAGCGGAATCGTGACTTCTGAGCCGTTGTTATTTCTGCTCCTTTGCATGTGCGTTCAACAGATCCTGCTTTAACTGATACATAATTGGTGTGAAGTCTAAGTAGTGGGTATGTGGATTTTCAAAACGCTTTTCTTCATCCCATACTTCGTGATCCAACTGATGCTTGACATAGGCCCGGATTTCCTGTAAGGAAGGAGACTGGTAAACCTGCACCCCATCCTGGAATACGGTCACATGAAGCTTTTTGGCAGTGTAATGTTCCAGAACCAGATTTTTCCATGGCTTGTTTGGATTGATCACTTTCAGTGGCTTGGTAAAATCTAATTCTTCATCATATGTAGCTAATAAATCGGAAATGCCAATACCGTTCTGATAAATACGGTACAGAGATTTCTTGCCCGGATTGGTGATCTTTTCTACATTTTCGGAAATCTTGATGCGTGGCTGGAAGACTCCATTTTCCTCTACTGCCACCAGTTTATAGACACCGCCGAATACCGGGTCAGACTTGGCAGTGATCAGACGTTCGCCTACACCGTAAGAGTCGATGCATGCGCCCTGGTTGTTCAGAGATTCGATTAAGTGCTCGTCTACACTGTTAGATACCACGATCTTGCAGTCTTCACAGCCAGCTGCATCCAGAATTTTTCTCACTTTCTTGGATAGGTAAGCCAGGTCACCACTGTCGATGCGGATGCCTTTCAGACGCTTGCCCATCGGCTCTAATACTTCTTTTGCGACTTTGATGGCATTGATAATACCGCTGTCCAATACATCATAGGTATCGATCAGTAAGGTACAGCTGTCTGGATAGATTTCTGCATATGCCTGAAATGCCTCATATTCAGAAGGGAAAAACTGAACCCAGCTGTGGGCCATGGTGCCAACAGCCGGAATACCGAACAATTCATCGGCACTGGTAGTGGCAGTGGCATCTGCACCGCCGATGAATGCGGCTCTGGCACCAAGCTCTGCGGCATCCGGTCCCTGGGCACGGCGTGCGCCAAACTCCATCATGACAGCATTTCCGGCAGCGCGGCAGATCCGGTTGGTCTTAGTGGCAATGAGAGACTGATGATTGATGGTCAGCAGCAGCATGGTTTCGATGAGCTGTGCATCGATGAGAGGCGCGATCACTGTCAGCAAAGGCGTGTTAGGATATACGATAGTACCTTCCGGAACTGCTTCTATGGTGCCTTTGAAGTGGAAATTGGACAGATATTCCAGAAAACCTTCGTCAAACATGTTTCGCCCTCGTAAATAGGCAATATCATCCTCAGTAAAATGCATGTTGTTGATATAGTCGATGACCTGCTGCAGACCGGCACAGATGGCAAAGCCGCCCTGATCCGGGTTGCTGCGGTAAAATACGTCAAATACCACTTTGGTATCTTTGAAGCCTTTGACAAAGTAACCGTTTGCCATGGTCAGTTCATAAAAATCCATTAACATTGTCAGGTTTCTCATCATTCTCAATTCTCCTTTCGTAAAATGCGTATCTGGCACATTTCCATAGTGGTCAGTGCGGCTTCATGTGTAGCAGGAGTGACTCCGGCACAGCAGGAAGCGTGGACGGAAATAGGAACTTCCGGAAAAGCGGCTTTTAACAACAATGCGTTGGACACCACGCAAATGTCTGTGCAAAGACCGCATAGCTCGATGGAAGCGATGGGGTGTGTTTTGGCAGACTGTTGTAATTGCTGTACCAGATCCAGACTGCCAAAAGTAGGCTTTTCTACATAGGTACAGCCGCAGGCATCCAGTGCAGTCTGTATGGCAGGATCCAGTGCATGTCCTCTGGTTCCCCGGATACAGTGGAGCACGGGAAGATGTCTGCCTTCTGCAGTGTCTAAGTACTGTTCGGTGTGGGTGTCTAGTGTGGCATACAGAATTCCGGCAGGATCTGCTGCATAAGAACGGATTCTGGAAAGGACAGAAGGAATGATCTGTACTGCTTCCGGCGTTCCTAAACTTCCATCAATGAAATCATGCTGCATGTCGACTACAATTAAAATGTTTTGTTCCATAGTGCCTCCATTGAAATACAGGTTCTGCAATGTGGTGTGGATTGCAGAGTGGTAAAAAGGTGACAGAGCAGGCGGATGAGGTTCTCTTTGGAATGGGAACACCCATTGTGCTCAAAACCCGGCAGTATATTGGTCGTTGAACCGGTAATACTTTCCGGGGCGGTAGTTGACACCGGATTCTTTGCGGCCGGTATCCAGGACCAGGGGGGCGATTTTTTTGCGGAAATTTGCTTTCAGCAGTTTTCTGCCCAGAATGGCCTCGTAGACTTTTTGCAGTGTACTTAATGTAAATTCTTCCGGCATCAGACGGAATACCAGTGGGGTGTATTCGATTTTGTTTCGCAGCCGTGTTAGGGCAGTGTATAAAATCTGTACATGGTCAAAGGCAAGCATCTGGGCATCCAGCGGCAAAAAAACCGGATTCACTGGAGATGAAACACACTGGTAACGGATGGTGATGTCTTTTTCACTGTTGTATAACTGTAACAGCAAGCCAGCCTGTTTCTCTGTGAGACGGATGGAAAACCATGCAGCGTCCATTGCATCATCTCCGGCTTTGGCAGTCAGATCTT
The DNA here is from genome assembly GCA_017457865.1 of Lachnospiraceae bacterium. Taxonomy (GTDB): domain Bacteria; phylum Bacillota; class Clostridia; order Lachnospirales; family Lachnospiraceae; genus UBA2942. The sequence goes on from JAFTGN010000052.1 coordinate 29,521, forward strand.
CTTTGTTTACAAGTGCCATATAGGATGTGGAGATGACACGCATTCTTGGATCCCGGTGAACAGCCCCCCAGGTGTACAGTTGTTCCAGATACAGATTTTCCAGGCCGGTTTCCTCCCGCAATTCCCGTTTGGCGGCATCATCCAACGATTCATCAATGTCTACAAATCCACCGGGAATGGCCCACTGGTGCAGAAAAGGATGATTTTTTCTTTGAATCAGTAAGACTTCCAATTCCTGATCGGCACTTTTTCGCAGATTCGCATTGGCCAGAGAATCGATGGCAAAAACGATCATATCCACAGTGACAGATGGCCGGGGATAAATTCCGGGCTGGTAAGCCGCCAGAAATTCGGCTTCCGTGAGCCCTTTTTCATCACGCAGTTCCATAAAAACTCCTTTCCAAAGATGATATGTAATGAGGCAATTGTTCGATTTTGGAATGAAAGAAGCATTTCCGTTTCCTGCAAAATCGGACGATAGCATTGCTTAGTATGATTTGAATACCATCTACATAGTATTATAATTATACTATGTAGATTTGTCAATAGAAAATTGATTGTACCTTTGGAAAAGCTGTGTTATACTGATGTGTGGCCGAAAACGGACAGCGTGTAATGGTTCAGAACCTGTGATTGGGCAGCGGGAAGGGATGATTGCACAAAGACTTTACGAATATGGGGGATGACTGGAATGTATGAGATGCATACAAGAGTAAGGTATACGGAACTGGATGAGTATGGAAAATTGTCGATTGGCAGTCTGGTGGATTTGTTGCAGGACACCAGTACATTTCACTCAGAGGATTTACAGGTAGGATACCAGTATTTACAGGAGAAGGGACTGGTGTGGATGGTCAGCTTCTGGCAGATCGTCATAGACCGGATGCCTAAATTTCTGGAGCACATTGCGGTAGGAACTGCTGCTTATGAATTTACACCGGCATTTGGAATGCGTAATTTTGCAGTGAAAGATGAAGCAGGAAAATATCTGGTGAAGGCAAACTCTTACTGGGTGATGGTAAACCGCAATACCGGACATCCGGTGCGGATTCCGAAGGAGGAGGCAGAACCATACAAAATAGAGAAAAAGCTGGATATGGACTATGCACCGAGAAAAATAGCGATTCCAGAGGAACAGATACAGTTGGATGCGCTTACCGTGTGCAGGCACCATCTGGATACCAATCTCCATGTGAACAATGGTCAGTATATTAAGATTGCATTGGAACAGCTGCCGGCAAAGATTGACATTGGAGAGTTGCGAGTAGAATACCGCAGGCAGGCAATACTGGGAGATGTGATCGTGCCCTGGATCAGTGAGGAAGAAGACCGGTATGTGGTGGAACTGAGCAATGAGGAAAAGAAGCCTTATGCAGTGGCGGCTTTTTATAAGAAAAGATGAGAAAGGAAAGCGTATGATTGAACTGGGAAGAAAACAGGTATTAAAGGTATTGCGAATGAAAGATTTTGGTGGGTATCTGGGAGAAGAGGGCAGTGAAAAAAGCATTCTTCTGCCAAAGAAGCAGCTGCCGGAAGATTGTCAGGTAGGAGATGAGATAGAGGTATTTGTGTACAAAGATTCTCAGGACAGATGGATCTGTACCACCAGTTCCCCGAAGATTTGTCTGGGACAACTGGCAGTGTTAGAAGTAGCGGAAGTAGGGAAAATCGGTGCGTTTTTGAACTGGGGATTGGAGAAAGACCTGTTGCTGCCGTATAAAGAACAGACCATCCCCGTCAAGAAGGGAGATTCCTGTCTGGTGGCATTGTATATTGACAAAAGTGAGCGCCTTTGCGCTACTATGAAGATTTATGATTATCTCAGCGCAGACAGCTCTTATCAGGTAGAAGATACAGTAACCGGTACGGTGTACCGGGTGAATCCGGAGTATGGTGCATTTGTGGCAGTGGACAACCGGTATTATGGGATGATTCCCCAGAAGGAATTGTATACAAAAGTCAGAACCGGTGAAACGGTAACTGCGAAGGTTGCCAGAGTACGGCAGGATGGAAAACTGGATCTGCGTCTGCGGGAGCGGGCCTATCTGCAAATGGATGAGGATGCGGCATTGATTTTAGAAGCACTCCGGGCATACGATGGAGTACTGCCTTTTGGAGAAAAAGCAGACGCACAGGTCATCAAAGACCAATTGCACATTAGTAAAAGTGCATTCAAACGTGCCATAGGCAGACTGATGAAAGAAGGTAAGGTAAAGACAGGGGATACTGCCATTTATCTGATGGAACAGTAAAAAGTAAGAGGTAGCTGTTCGGGGATCATGAAGGATTGTATCCCAAATAAAATTTACGGAGGATGCGTATGCAAACAAAAAAAGCAAATTGGTTTATGTTGCTGGTAACGGTATTGCCCTTTTTTTATCAACTAATTTTTGGTATGGTTCCACTGGAACTGCCGCTGTGGTTGAGATTGATGATGGGAGAATTGCTGATTCTGGTCAGCATCCTTATATACTGTGCGATGACCAGAAAAGAGTCATTTTGGAAGCGGATTCCCCATGAGAAGCTGGGCATACGGGTGATGTTGCTGATTGTTCTGTACACACTGCTGACCTCTCCTTTGATGGCAGTTTGTAATCTGCTGTCTCAGTTTTTGGTGCGCAATACAGCAGTTCAGGTGATGGATGTGGCAGGTGGGTTGCCTTTTGCAGTGTTGTTTTTTGCAATTGCGATTTTGCCACCCATTGTAGAGGAGTTGGGCTTTCGGGGAATCATGCTGCAAAATTACCGGGAAAGCGGTGTATGGAGTGGAATTCTGCTGTCTGCCCTGTTGTTTGGTCTGATGCATATGAATCTAAACCAGATGTTGTATGCATTTGTATTGGGGATTCTGATGGCGCTGCTGGTAGAAGCCACAAACTCGATCTTTTCTTCCATGCTCATGCATTTTTTGATCAATGGCAGCAATGTGCTGATGATGTATTCCAGTTTCCAGGCTGCGGAAGGTTCCACCCAGGAACTGTATGATGCCTCTCTGGCGGAATTAGGGATTTCTCATGAGATGCTTCTGGTGGTTGCTGTTCTCATGTTTTTGATTTTTGCAGTAGCAGGAATTGCACTGGCAGTGCCGGTATATAAAAAGATTGCCAGCCTGTCCGGTAGAGAAGGCTATATTCGTGCCCTGTTCAAAGGGAATGTGCAGCCTTCCCGGAAAGACAGAAGAATGACCATTCCGTTGATCCTTGCCATTGTCTGCAGTGTGGCATACATTGTTTTTGATACATTAGTGCAAATGGGGATTATACGTTTGTGAAAATTAGAATATACCTGGTGCTGCGTATTGGTCAATGCTGTCCGTGGGAATCAGGAGATTCTGATTGACGGCGAATTTTTTTGTTGCTTCTGCTCCGGCTGTGCAGTAAATATGTACGAATTAACTCATAGCAGGCTTCCAGCTCTGCTTCAGTACACGTACCAAGAACCACATCCAGGTCATGGCGCACACCGTAATCATAATCTGTACTTTCCCGAATATATTGTTGCAGGGAAAGATCCTGTAAGGTGGTGCCTTCTAACAGATAATCATAAGAGAGATTCAAATGTTTGTGTAGCTTTGACAATATATTAGAAGAAATGGAACGGCTGCCCCGTTCCAGGGCACCAAGGTAACTGGTGGAAATACCAAGAACTTTACTGAGCTGGGCTTGTGTCATGCCCAGCTTTTTGCGTTCTTCTCGAATTCTTTTGCCAATAGTAGTGGGGGTATGATACGTTAAATTCGGCTGTGCCATACTCATAAATGTCCTTTCTGATCTGCGCTGTTCCTGTGGAGGAGACGGCAGGTTTCTTTTATGGTAGAATGCCTATGTGAATACCCCGGAAAAAGTATTACAATGTTGACATTCATGCGGGATTGCGTTTATTATATATGCTGTAGGCTAAAAAATAAAGCCGATAAAATGCATAAAAAATAAGCCAACAATTTGTCGAATCGGAGAGAAAAAAGTCGACATAAGTCATAATTCACGAATTCTGGAAAGAAAAAGAAAACAAAATGGATATTTTTTGGGTAAAAATCAGAGAAAGATGTCGAAAGTGAAATAAGATTATGAAAAATGCATAGAAACGTATGAAAAAAAAGGAGTAGAATTAAAAACATGTCTAAATTATCACAATAAAAGGTACATAAAAAATCTTTGAGGACAATTTGCATAACTTTATGAAGTTCTTTTTGGTTAAATAAAATATAGCTAAATCGGTCTGTTTCCGTTATTATAGTTACAGATGAAAGTTGGGGAGGCAATAAGTAGTCGATCATATTTAGTTGTATTAATTAGGAGGAAAGTGTTATGGCAAGTTTATCACTTCGTAACGTGAATAAGGTTTATAGCAATGGATTTGTTGCAATTAAGGATTTCAACCTTGAGATCGCAGATCGTGAGTTTATCATTTTTGTTGGCCCATCCGGATGTGGAAAGTCCACAACCCTGCGTATGATTGCCGGACTGGAAGACATTTCTTCCGGTGAGTTGTATATTGATGGCAAGCTGGTAAATGATGTAGAGCCAAAGGACAGAGATATTGCAATGGTATTCCAGAACTATGCCCTGTATCCTCACATGACAGTTTATGATAACATGGCGTTTGGTCTAAAGTTAAGAAAGGTGCCAAAGGCTGAGATTGATAAGGCTGTCAGAGAAGCTGCTAAGATACTTGATCTGGAGCATTTGTTAGAGCGTAAGCCAAAGGCTTTGTCCGGTGGTCAGAGACAGCGTGTTGCAATGGGACGTGCAATCGTTCGTAGTCCGAAGGTATTCTTAATGGATGAGCCTCTTTCCAACTTGGATGCAAAGTTACGTGTTCAGATGAGAATTGAGATTTCCAAGCTGCATCAGAGATTAAAGGCAACCATTATCTATGTAACACATGACCAGACCGAGGCAATGACACTGGGTACCAGAATTGTTGTTATGAAAGATGGTATCGTACAGCAGGTAGATACTCCTCAGAATCTGTATGACAAGCCAGTGAATAAGTTTGTAGCCGGATTCATTGGTTCTCCTCAGATGAATATGGTTGATGCAACAGTTGTAGAGAAGAACGGTAAGGTTGCAGTAGAGTTTGCTGGTAACACTATTGTATTGCCAGATTCCAAGGGCAAGCAGTTGAAGGCAAAGGGATATGTTGGTAAGGAAGTCATCATGGGTATTCGTCCTGAGAACCTGTCTGATGAGGAAGATAAAGTTGCAAAGGCAACAGCGGATGGTTCTCTGATTCAGGCTACCATTCGTGTATACGAGATGTTAGGTGCTGAGGTTTACCTGTACTTTGATTTGGGTGACGCAAACTTCACTGCAAGAGTCAATCCAAAGACAACCGCAAGAACAGGTGATACCGTTAAGTTTGCACCAAACGCAGAATTGGTTCACATTTTCGATAAGGAAACAGAGCTGGCTGTTCTCGACTAATCAAAATTTATTGGAATTATAAAATTTTTGAGGGAAATGTGTGAAAAAACATATTTCTCTCTTTTATTTTTTGGAAAAATAGATTAAGATAGAGAGTAAAGAACATAGAAAGAAGGCCATCGCCGGAACTTTGTGTCCGGCTCGGCGGAATGGAGAAGAGAGTATGATATCAAATCAGATTTTGCAGAGTACAATTGATGGCTTGAAGACAATTACCAGAGTGGATTTTTCTGTAAGTGATACCGATGGAAAGGTTCTTGCAACAACTCTGACGGAGCCGGAGATTCAGGAAGATGTCATTTTGAGTTTTGCCGCTTCACCAGCAGAAAGTCAGGTGATGTCTGGTTATCAGTTTTTCAAGGTATTTGATGATCACCAGTTAGAATATGTATTGCTGGCAAAAGGTGCCAGTGATGATGTGTATATGGTGGGAAAGATGGCTGCATTCCAGGTGCAGAATCTTCTGGTTGCATATAAGGAGCGTTTTGATAAGGATAACTTTATCAAAAATCTGTTATTGGATAATTTGTTGTTGGTGGATATTTATAACCGGGCAAAAAAACTTCATATTGAGATTAACCAGCGCAGAGTGGTATTCATTGTAGAAACACAGCATGAGAAAGATGTGAACGCACTGGAAATCGTCAAGAGCATGTTTGCGACCAAGCAGAAAGATTTTATTACAGCAGTAGACGAGAGAAATATTATTATTGTAAAAGAATTGAAGTCTGCTGAAAACTATGAGGATATGGATAAGCTGGCAAGTATTCTGGTGGATACATTGACAGCAGAAACTATGACCAAGGTGCATGTGGCATATGGTACTGTTGTCAATGAAATCAAAGAAGTATCCCGTTCTTACAAGGAAGCAAAAGTAGCTTTGGAAGTAGGAAAGATTTTCTATACAGAAAAGAATGTGGTGGCATATTCTTCTCTGGGAATTGGACGACTGATTTACCAGCTGCCGATTCCGTTGTGCCGTATGTACATTAAGGAAATCTTTGACAACCGTTCTCCGGATGATTTTGATGAGGAGACATTGACTACCATCAATAAATTCTTCGAGAACAGTCTGAATGTTTCGGAAACATCCAGACAGCTGTATATCCACCGGAATACTCTGGTGTATCGTTTGGATAAGTTACAGAAGAGTACAGGTCTGGATCTGAGAGTGTTTGAAGATGCGATTACCTTTAAGATTGCACTGATGGTTGTGAAGTACATGAAGTATATGGAAAAGCAGGAATATTAAGAGAAAAAGTCTGGACCGTCTGGTTGTTAGGGACAGAAATGAATAGGCAATTGCTGATAGAAACAAAAGAAAAGGGAGCCGATGTGTTTGGGCATCGGCTCTGTTTTGCGTTGTAGCTGGTGATTTGTATGATAACAGGAGGTGCAGATGAAACGTTATCCTGATGGAGAAAGAAAACCGAAAGAGGAGTATGGCTATCGACAGGGCATTTTAACAGGCATTTTGCTGACGGTACTGTTGTTTGCTGTTGGTGTGTGTGGAAAGGAAATCTGGAAGCTGTCTCGGGAAAGAACTGTCAGTTGGCAAACGGCAGCAGTTGAGCAGGTCCAGTCGGAACAAATGGGAGATAAAGTAGAATTATTGCTGCAGGAGATTGATGAAAATTTTCTGTTTGAATATGATGAGCAGGAAATGGCAGATGCAGTGTATCATACTATGCTGGATGCTTTGGAAGATCCCTATTCGGAATATTATACAGCAGAGGAATATAGTACCATTCGGGAAAAAATGAGTGGCAGCTTTTATGGCATTGGAGTGGTGATGCGGCTGAGCGAAGATGAAACCCATGTGGAAGTGGTTTCTCTAGTGGATGGAAGCAGTGCACAGGAAGTGGGAATTTTGCCGGGAGACTGGCTGTGCCAGGCAGATGGCACTTCACTGAAAGAGATGTCTTTGAGTGAAATCGTGGCGCTGGTCAGAGGAAAAGAAGGTACCACTGTGCATATGCAGATATATCGTCCTTCGGAGTATGCCTATTATGAATATGATGTTGAGCGAAGGAAGATAGAGACGGACTCGGTCTACAGTGAGATGTTGGAGGATTCTGTGGGCTATATCCAGATTACAGAATTCGATTCCGTTACAGACGAGCAGTTTCAGACTGCATTGGAAAGTTTGATGGACCAGGGGATGGAGCATTTGGTCATTGATCTGCGAAACAATTTAGGTGGGACAGTGGACAGTGTGGTCAATATTGCAGATATGCTGCTGCCAGAAGAATTGATCACCTATACAGAGACAAAGGATGGCACACGAAAGGAATATCGTTCCGATGCCGATCAGTTGTATCAGGGATCTTTGGCGGTATTGATTAACGGAAACAGTGCCAGTGCATCAGAAATTCTTGCCGGTGCGGTGCAGGATTCTGATCGTGGCACATTGGTGGGAACAACCAGCTTTGGGAAAGGCATTGTCCAGTCTGTCCGTATGCTTTCAGATGGAACGGCAGTGAAGCTGACGGTGGCACGTTACTACACGCCAAATGGAACCTGTATTCATGAGATTGGTATTGAACCAGATATTACAGTGGAACTGTCTGAGGAAGCAACGGAAGACGGACTGTTGGAACGGGAAGAAGACAATCAGTTAGAGGCAGCCATACAGGCAGTGCTGGAAAAATCAGATCAATCATAACCAGAACCATACGGCCCAGTTATGATCAGTAGAAGTACAGAACAATCGAATGTTTGTTCTGTACTTTTTTGCGCTTCTATGCTATAATAAGGCGAGAACGAAAACTGAGATATATTGAAAAAATGGGATAATAGAAAGGAATCGTATGGATCATTTTGTATTACACTCCGAATATCAGCCCACCGGTGACCAGCCACAGGCCATTGCGGATCTGGTGGCAGGTTTTCAGGCAGGCAATCAGTTTCAGACATTGCTTGGTGTAACCGGTTCCGGTAAGACATTTACCATGGCCAATGTCATACAGGCATTGAATAAACCTACCCTGATCCTGGCACACAATAAAACACTGGCAGGCCAGCTTTACAGCGAGTTTAAAGAGTTTTTTCCGGAAAATGCAGTGGAGTATTTTGTAAGCTATTATGATTATTACCAGCCGGAAGCCTATGTGCCTTCTACGGATACGTATATTGAGAAGGATTCTGCCATCAATGATGAGATTGACAAGCTGCGCCTGTCTGCCACAGCAGCATTGTCAGAGCGGAAAGATGTGATCATCATTGCATCGGTATCTTGTATTTACGGTCTGGGCAGTCCCGTGGATTATAAGGAAATGATCGTATCTCTGCGTCCCGGTATGGAGCGGGACAGAGATGAAGTGATCCATAAACTGATTGAATTGCAGTATGAGCGCAATGAGATTGATTTTAAACGTGGTACATTCCGGGTACACGGAGATGTGCTGGAAATCTTCCCGGCTGAATGGGGAGATAAGGCAGTTCGGGTAGAATTTTTTGGGGATGAGGTAGACCGGATCGCACAGTTTGATCCGTTGACAGGGGAGATTCAGAGTTGGTTGAATCACATTGCCATCTTCCCGGCTTCTCATTATGTGGTACCCAAGGAAAAGATTGAGCGTGCCTGCCAGGACATTGAGGCAGAGTTGAAAGAGCAGGTTGCTTATTTTAAGGGAAAAGATAAATTCATCGAAGCCCAGCGGATTGCAGAACGAACCCATTTTGATGTGGAGATGTTGCGGGAGACAGGCATTTGTTCCGGCATTGAGAATTATTCCAGACATCTTTCCGGCAGTGCACCGGGTGAACCACCCTGGACGTTGTTGGACTATTTTCCGGATGAGTTTTTATTTATTGTAGATGAGTCTCATATTACGGTACCCCAGGTGCGAGGCATGTATGCAGGAGACCGTTCCCGGAAATCTACACTGGTGGAATACGGATTCCGTCTGCCTTCTGCATTGGACAACCGTCCATTGAATTTTGCGGAGTTTGAAAGTAAGATAGACCAGATGCTATTTGTGTCCGCTACGCCCAATGTATATGAAGAGGAACATGAGATGCTCCGGGCAGAGCAGGTGATTCGTCCCACCGGTCTGTTGGATCCGGAGATTACAGTCCGGTCGGTGGAAGGACAGATCGATGATCTGATCGGGGAGATTCGAAAGACCACTCATGCAGGCAATAAGGTACTGGTGACCACACTGACTAAGAAGATGGCAGAAAATCTGACGGATTACCTGCAGAATGCAGGCATTCGGGTCAAGTATCTCCATTCAGATATTGATACATTGGAACGCGCGGAGATCATTCGCAACATGCGTCTGGATCAGTTTGATGTGCTGGTGGGTATCAATCTGTTGCGGGAAGGTCTGGATATTCCGGAGATTGCACTGGTGGCGATTCTGGATGCAGACAAAGAGGGATTTCTGCGAAGTGAGACTTCGCTGATTCAGACCGTAGGCCGTGCAGCACGAAATGCAGAGGGCAGGGTCATCATGTATGCAGATACCATGACGGATTCCATGGGTCATGCCATTGAGGAGACTGCACGAAGACGAACCATACAGCAGGCTTATAATCAGGAACATGGCATTACCCCCCAGACCATCAAAAAGGCAGTCCGTGATCTGATCAGCATCAGCAAGGCGGCCGAGAAAGCCAGTGCCAGGATAGAGAAGGATCCGGAATCTATGAGCCGGAAGGAACTGGAAAAACTCATTGCCAAGATCAAGAAGCAGATGCAGCAGGCAGCGGCAGAGTTGAATTTCGAAGCGGCGGCAGAACTGCGTGACCAGATGAAGGAATTGATGGGGTATCTGGATGAATTGCGGTGAATGTAAAAATGGATGCTGCCAATTCGGAAATGAGGATGGATTATGAATAGAAAAGCAATATTATTTGATATGGACGGGGTGTTGATCAATACGGAGGTGTATTTGATCCGGTATTGGTGTCAGGCAGCACGGGAGGCTGGATTTCCGGCTACCAGAGCCCATGGATTACAGATCCGCAGTCTGGCGGGAGAGTATGCGGCGCCATTGTTACAGGAGTGGTTTGGACCGGAGTTTGATTACCAGAAGATTCGCAGCCGGAGAAAGGAACTGATGAAGGCTCATATTGCAGAACATGGCATTGAGATGAAGCCGGGTGTGGTGGAACTTTTGACCTGGCTACGTGAAAAAGGCATACAGACGGCGGTGGTGACAGCCACAGACAGAGAGCGTACCACTGCTTATTTGCAGTCTATCGGCATTTATGATCTGTTTGATCGGATTATTTGTGCCACAGAGGTGCCTCACGGCAAGCCCCAGCCGGATGTATATTTGCATGCCTGTCGGGAACTGGGACTTTCACCACAGGACTGTCTGGCAGTGGAGGATGCACCCAATGGTGTGCTGGCGGCTTATCGTGCCGGGGTGCCGGTGGTGATGGTGCCGGATCAGAGTGAGCCGGATGAGAAACTGTCTGGTCTGCTGTATGACCGGGCAGAGAGTCTTCTGGCACTGAAGGAGAAGTTAGAGGCATGCCAGGGAGTGCCTGTTTCACCTTCAGATGCAGGATGACAGATCCTGAATAGTTACTATAAATCATTATAAGGAAAAGAAATATGGAAGAAACCAAATATATTAAAATTCGTGGTGCGTCAGAAAATAATTTAAAGAAAATCGACCTGGAGATTCCAAGAGAGAAGCTGGTGGTATTTACCGGACTCAGTGGTTCCGGAAAATCTTCGTTAGCGTTCGATACCATTTATGCAGAAGGCCAGAGACGGTACATGGAGTCTTTGTCTTCTTATGCAAGACAGTTTTTAGGGCAAATGGAAAAGCCGGATGTGGAGAGTATCGAAGGGTTGTCTCCAGCCATTTCCATTGACCAGAAATCCACCAATCGAAATCCTCGTTCTACTGTAGGGACGGTGACGGAAATTTATGACTATCTCCGTCTGTTGTATGCTCGTGTGGGGGTGGCTCATTGCCCTTCTTGTGGCAGAGAGATTCACAAACAGACGGTGGATCAGATGGTAGACCAGATCATGAAGCTGCCGGAGCGCACCAAGTTTCAGGTACTGGCACCGGTTGTTCGTGGCAAAAAAGGGCGTCATGAAAAACTGTTAGATCATGCCAGACGAAGCGGATATGTTCGTGTGCGGATTGACGGCAACCAGTATGAGTTGTCAGAGGAAATCCAGTTGGATAAAAACATCAAGCACAACATTGAAATCATTGTAGACCGGCTGGTGGTGCGGGAAGGAATCGAGAAACGTCTCACCGATTCTCTGGAAAATGCCCTGTCTCTTACCGATGGGCTGGTACTCATTGATGTAATTGAGGGAGAACCCATGCTCATGAGCCAGAGTTTTTCCTGTCCGGTCTGCGGCATCAGCATAGAAGAGATTGAACCGAGGAGTTTTTCTTTCAACAATCCATTTGGCGCCTGCCCGGAATGTTTTGGACTGGGATATAAGATGGAGTTTGATGAGGATTTGATGATTCCGGATAAGAGTCTCAGTATTGATCAGGGAGCCATTGTGGTGCTGGGGTGGCAGTCCTGTACCGATGAAAGCAGTTATACCCGTGCAGTATTGAATGCATTGGCAAAGGAATTCGGCTTTTCCCTAAGTACCCCCTTTGAGGATTATCCAAAGGAAATTCATGACATTCTGATTTATGGGACAGACCGCATGGTAAAGGTGCACTATAAAGGGCAGCGTGGGGAAGGCGTCTATGATGTGGTATTTGAGGGGCTGATCCGCAATGTGGAACGACGTTATCGGGAAACCAGTGCAGAGTCTACCAAGGCGGAATATGAGACATACATGCGGATCACCCCTTGTAAGGTATGCAAAGGACAGCGGTTGAAACAGAGTTCTCTGGCGGTGACAGTGGCGGATTTGAACATTTATGAAATGACCAGTATGTCCATTAAAAATCTGTATGGGTTTGTCTGCCAAATGCAGCTGACGCCCATGCAGATGTCCATTGGTGCGGAGATCTTAAAAGAAGTCAAGGCCAGATTGAAGTTTCTGGTAGATGTGGGATTGGAATATCTATCTTTGGCGAGAGCTACAGGTACTTTATCTGGTGGAGAGGCTCAGAGAATTCGTTTGGCCACACAGATTGGTTCCGGTCTGGTAGGGGTGGCGTATATTTTGGATGAGCCCAGTATCGGCCTGCACCAGAGAGACAATGACAAATTGCTTGGCACATTGAAGCATTTACGAGACCTGGGCAACAGTGTGCTGGTGGTGGAACATGATGCGGATACCATGATGGAGGCAGATTGTATTGTGGACATCGGACCGGGTGCCGGCGAGCATGGCGGGGAAGTCATTGCGGTGGGCACAGCAGAGGAAATTATGGCATGTGAGAATTCTGTGACCGGTGCCTATTTGAGCGGACGGCTGGAAATTCAGGTGCCGGAGCAGAGGCGGAAGCCAGCTAACTGGCTGACCGTAAAAGGCGCGGCAGAAAATAATCTGAAACAGATTCAGGTGCAGTTTCCACTGGGCGTCTTTACCTGTGTGACCGGCGTATCCGGTTCGGGAAAATCTTCTCTGGTGAACCAGATCCTGTACAAATATCTTGCCAAGAAGCTGAATCGTGCCAGAACCATACCGGGAAGCTTTAAAAGTATTGAAGGTACAGAGCATTTAGATAAGATCATTGCCATTGACCAAAGCCCCATTGGGCGCACACCCCGTTCCAATCCGGCTACTTATACCGGTGTATTTGATATGATTCGGGATCTGTTTGCTTCTACTTCGGACGCAAAGGCAAAGGGGTACAGCAAAGGCCGGTTTAGTTTTAATATCAAAGGGGGCCGCTGTGAAGCGTGCAGTGGAGATGGAATCATTAAAATTGAGATGCATTTCCTGCCGGATGTGTATGTGCCATGTGAAGTGTGTCAGGGAAAACGGTATAACAGAGAGACATTGGACGTATTGTATAAGGGAAAGAATATTTACGATGTACTGAATATGACGGTAGAAGAGGCATTGCAATTCTTCGAGAATCTGCCTTCTATCCGCAGAAAGATTGAGACTTTATATGATGTGGGATTGTCTTATATCCGGCTGGGACAGCCGTCTACCACCTTATCCGGCGGGGAAGCCCAGAGAGTGAAGCTGGCCACAGAGTTGAGCCGACGGAGTACAGGCAAGACTATCTATATTCTGGATGAGCCTACCACCGGTCTGCATTTTGCGGATGTCCATAAGCTGACGGAGATTTTACAGCAGCTGACAGAAGGCGGCAATACGGTAGTGGTCATTGAGCACAATCTGGATGTGATCAAGACCGCAGACTATATCATCGACATGGGTCCGGAAGGGGGCGAAGGCGGTGGAACGGTAGTGGCTTGCGGTACACCGGAGGAAGTGGCAGAAGTAGAGGCCTCCTATACCGGACAGTATCTGAAAAAGATTTTGCCCAAATATAAAGTGAAGTAGGTAGTAGGCAATTGCGAAACTATGATACTTTCAAATGAAAAAATTTGTGATGTGCAGACTGTTTGGGTCTGCTCAAAGAGTTTCGCAATTGCCTATTTGAATGGACAGACCTGAGATGAGGAACAGAGGAATCTGAGAAAAGTATTGATTTTTAAAGTGTATTCTGTCATAATAAATCTGGCAAGCAGACAGGCGGTCTGTCAGGAAGCGCACTGTTTGTAACAGAGAGAACATATCAGACGTATCTTCCGGAACAGGGGGGGATACGTCTGTAGGTGTATAAAGACATGGAAACGTGAGATACTTTGGAACGGAAACAGTTTGGAATGGAGAAGCACAATATGACAAATGGAACAGTACGTCTGAAAAAAGGAGAAGGCAGATTCTTAAAAGCCGGTGGCGCATGGATTTATGACAATGAGATTGACAGCGTGACTGGTACGTTTGCAGATGGAGATCTGGTAAAGGTAGAGGATTTTGACGGATACCCTATGGGAACCGGTTTTTATAACGGACATTCCAAGATCAGGATCCGTATGATGAGCCGCAAACCGGAGCAGGTCATTGACCGGACGTTTCTGGCCCAGCGTGTGGCAGACTGCCTGCAGTATCGAAAGCATACCATAGAGATGGACAGCTGTCGGTTGATTTTTGGAGAGGCGGATTTCCTGCCGGGAATCGTGGTAGATAAGTTTTCGGATGTGCTGGTGGTACAGTCATTGGCACTGGGGATAGACCGGTTTAAACTGGATATCATCGAGGAATTGAAATCCCAGCTGGCAGAAATGGGCATGCCCATTCGTGGGGTGTATGAACGAAGCGATGCAAAGGTACGCCTCCAGGAAGGGATGGAACGGGTCAAAGGGTTTATCGGAGCCTCATTTGATACGAAGGTACCCATTGTAGAAAATGGAGTCAAGTATCTGGTGGATGTGGCAGATGGACAGAAGACCGGATTTTTCTTAGACCAGAAAAACAACCGTGCTTCCATTCATAAACTTTGTCCGGGGGCGAAGGTATTGGATTGCTTTACCCATACCGGTTCTTTTGCACTGAATGCAGGCATTGCAGGTGCGGCAAGTGTATTGGGCGTAGATGCTTCTGAACTGGCAGTGGCACAGGCACAGGAGAATGCACGGCTCAATGGTTTGGAAGACGTGGTGAAGTTTCAGGCGGCAGATGTGTTCGACCTGCTTCCGAAGCTGGAACAGCAGGGGGAACAGTTTGATGTGGTGATTTTGGACCCGCCTGCTTTTACCAAATCACGGAATTCTGTGAAGAATGCCATTAAGGGGTATCATGAGATCAATCTGCGTGGCATGAAGCTGGTAAGGGATGGAGGCTATCTGGCAACTTGTTCCTGCTCCCACTTTATGACGCCTGAATTGTTTACCCAGACCATTGGCAAGGCGGCAAGAAATGCCCACAAGCGTCTCCGGCAGGTGGAGTACCGGACACAGGCACCGGATCATCCGTTTTTATGGGCAGCAGAAGAATCTTTGTACTTGAAATTTTATATTTTCCAGGTGTGTGATGAAAAATAAAATGAAACAGTTGAGAAAGACCGCAGCTTTGTGTGCGGTTGCAGTGCTGGTCAGCGGGTGTAGTGAGGATTGGTCACAGGTGACCATTGTAGATGAAGGACATGCCGGGGCTGTGCAGGTTGGTTTGGAGCGGGAAGAAACAGAATTTCAGACCATCCACCAAGAGACAGCAGCAGAAGGCAGAGAGGAAACGGTGGCAGGAGAAGAGGAGCCAATTCCCGAAACCGAACCGGCAGAGACAGAAAATGTGCCTTTTACACTGCTGAATCGTTTGGACATCAGTGCAGAGGCTTATTGTGTGATTGACGGAGAGACTGGTGCAGTGGTAAGCGGATATCGTCCCAATGGGCAGTATGCACCGGCAAGCATTACCAAGGTGTTGACGGCTCTGATCGTGGCGGAGCAGTGTCCCGATTTGAGTGCGACAGTAGAAGTGACCAGAGCAGATATAGATGCAGTTGCCATGCTCAGTTCTACTATGTCTCCTATGATTCGAGAAGATGAGGTGATGAGTGTACAGGATCTGCTGTATGGCATGCTGTTGGAGTCTTCCAATGCCTGTGCCACTGTGTTGGCCCGGTATGTATCCGGCAGTGAGACAAAATTTGCCAAACTAATGAATACGCGCATTGCGGAGATCGGGGCAACCGACAGCCATTTTGTGAATCCCCACGGATTGGATGCAGAAGGACAGTATGTGTCTGCCAGAGATATGGCATTGATCATGCAGGAAGCATTCCGCAATCCGGTGACGGCACTGGCGCTGTCCACAGCCAGCTATCAGACACAGCCCACGAACTTGTTTGGTAGCCGTATATTGAAAATGGGGCATATGATGGTGAATGGAGATATTCCGGTGAATGGAGTGTATGCCGGAAAGACTGGTTTTACGTTACAGGCAGGGTATACAATGGTGACGGCTGCCAGAAGAGATGGACACAGTCTGATTGCGGTGACCCTTGGCAGCACATATGGCAGCAATTATGCGGATATGGAGGCAGTGATTGAATATGGATTTGCCTGTATGTCCGGTGCGGATTACCAGGCTGCGCCTCATGCCTATACCCCCAGATTGGCAGAGCTGGATGAGAATCATATGACGTTACAGTGTCAGGTCAACCGGGGAGCCACAGATGTGAAATATGCGGTCTGGTCGCTGGCAAACGGGCAGGATGATCTGGTCTGGTATGACTGCACAGTGGAGGAAAATACTGCTACGGCATACATTCCCCTGTCAGATCACAATTATGAGACTGGGCGATATGAGGCAGCCTGCTATGTGACAAATGAGGAAGGGCAGCAGTCCGGCATTTCCATTGACCTGTTGGTAACAGGCAGAAACCTGGAACGGGGCATGGTGTCTTATGGTGACAGTATGTATTACATCAATGAGGATGGTCGTGTCAAGTTTGGCTTTATTGAGACTTTGGATGGCAATTTTTATGCAGACAGTGAAGGCAGATTACAGATGGGAGTCACCGGGGATGAAGATTGTAAGACGCTGACAGGTGCAGATTACCGGATCATAGATGGTTTTGGAGAATGGGAAGGACACACCTATTATGTACAGAAAAGCGGCGAGCTGATGACCGGACGATGTGCCATTGACGGCAAGGGATATTTGTTTGATCTGCAAACGGGTATTTTACTGGAAGAATCCTGATGTTTTTGGGAAAGATTGACGGATGGTCAGCAGAAATAGAGTAGGAGAAAGAGAATCATGAAATGGAAGAAATTTACAGTGCATACTACCACTGAGGCAGTGGATATCGTCAGCAGTTTGTTTCAACTGATTGGTATAGAAGGAATTGAAATTGAGGATAACATTCCTTTGACAGAAGAAGAGACCAAGGGCATGTTCATTGACATTTTGCCGGAACTGCCGCCGGATGAGGGAAAAGCAAAGGTCAGCTTTTATTTGGATGATACTTATGATGTGCCGGAGACCCTTCATCAGGTCATGACCAGCCTGGAGCGGCTGAAGCAGGAGATGGATTGCGGTAGTTGTGAAATCGAAGCCAGTGAGACAGAAGATAAGGACTGGATCAACAATTGGAAGCAGTATTTCAAGCCTTTTGTGGTGGATGATATTTTGATCAAGCCCACCTGGGAAGAAATTCCGCAGGAACATGCAGACAAACTGCTTATTCAGATTGATCCGGGGACTGCTTTTGGAACCGGTCAACATGAAACCACACAGCTGTGTATTCATGGTCTTTTGAAATATATGAAAAAGGGTGACCATGTGCTGGATGTGGGAACCGGTAGTGGAATCTTAGGCATCACCGCATTGAAGTTAGGAGCAGCAGAAGTGGTAGGTACAGACCTGGATGAGAATGCCATCCATGCCGCAGCTGAGAATGCACAGGTCAATGACCTGGCACCGGAACAGTTCCGGATCATGATCGGCAATCTGATTGATGACCGGAAGATCAAAGATGCAGTGGGATATGACAAGTATGATGTGGTGGTGGCCAATATTCTGGCAGATGTGATCATTCCATTACAGGGAGAAGTGGCACCACATCTGAAAAAGGGCGGTATTTTCATCACTTCCGGCATCATCAATATCCGGGAAGCAGATGTGCAGGCGGCGTTTGCCCGGAATGCAGAACTGGAAGTCATAGAAACTGTGACCCAGGGGGAATGGGTTTCTATCGTGGCAAGAAAGAAATGAGACAATTGTCTAAAAAATAAACGAGGTGTGTCATGCATCACTTTTTTATAAAGGAACCGCCCGCAGAAGATGTGATCTATATCACCGGAGCGGATGTGAATCACATCCGAACGGTATTGCGGATGAAAGAAGGAGAACAGATTCTAGTCAGTTGTCTGCATGATGCAGACTATACCTGCCAGATTACATCTGTGACCCCAGAGCAGGTAGCCGCCAGAGTGCTGGAAGTTGACCGGGAGGGCAGGGAACTGCCTGCCCGGATTCATCTGTTTCAGGGGGTACCCAAGTCTGATAAGCTGGAGTGGATCATCCAGAAGGCTGTGGAACTAGGGGCGTCAGAGATCATTCCAGTGCAGATGCAGCATTGTGTGGCAAAGCTGGATGCCAAAAAGATACCTGCCAAATGTAAACGCTGGGAGGGGATTGCAGAAAGTGCCGCCAAGCAGTCTAAGCGCAGTCTGATTCCAGAAATTCATAGACCGATGGAGTATAAAGAAGCACTGGAGTACGGAAGACAAATGGATCTGATGCTGGTGCCTTACGAGTGTGCGGAGGGAATGGCGGCCACAAAGGAAGCCTTTTCTTTGGTGAAACCCGGCATGGATATCGGCATCTTCATCGGGCCGGAAGGGGGATTTGCCCCACAGGAGATTGATCAGGCGCTTCATGAGGGAGGCAGAACCATTTCGCTGGGAAAACGGATTTTGCGGACAGAAACCGCAGGGATGGCGATGATCGCAGCCTTGATGCTGCAGTTAGAGATAGAGAGTACAGTAGGATTGGAGTAAGAGATGGAAGCATATTTGGACAATTCAGCCACCACCCGTGTCTTTCCACAGGTGCAGAAGCTGATGATTGAGACAATGGACGAGCAGTATGGAAATCCTTCTTCGTTACATAGCAGAGGAATGGCAGCAGAGGAATATGTGACCAGGGCAGCCCAGCAGATCGCAGATACGTTAAAGGTAGACCGGAAGGAAATTGTCTTTACATCCGGTGGAACCGAATCCAACAATATGGCACTGATGGGAGGGGCATTTGCCGCAAAGCGCAGAGGCAATCACATCATTACCACACAGATTGAGCATGCCAGCGTCAGCGGGCCTCTGAAGTTTTTACAGGAACATGGATTTGTTGTCACCTATTTGTCTGTAGACAGAGAAGGCCACATTTCACTGGAGGAGTTGCAGGAGGCATTGCGGGAAGATACCATACTGGTGTCTCTTATGTATGTGAACAATGAGATTGGGGCAGTGGAGCCCATTGCGGAGGCGGCAAAATTGGTCAAGGCATACAACCCTCAGATTCTCATTCATGTAGATGCCATTCAGGCATATGGCAAGTATGTGATTCGACCGAAGAGACTACACATTGATCTGATGTCTGTCAGTGGGCACAAGATTCACGGTCCCAAGGGCATTGGCTTTTTATATTTGAATGAGAAAGTACGGATTCAGCCACTGGTGTATGGAGGCGGACAGCAAAAGGGCATGCGTTCCGGCACGGAAAATGTGCCCGGCATTGCCGGTATGGGACTGGCAGCCCGGATGATGTATGAACAGCATGAAGAACAGATCGAGAGGTTGTATCAGCTGCGAGAACAGTTGATAAAGGGCATGTCTGAAATCGAAGGGGTGACTTTAAATGGGGCTCTGGACAGAACCAATGCCCCTCATATCGTAAGTGCAAGCTTTGCCGGTATCCGCAGTGAGGTGCTGCTACACAGTCTGGAAGCAAAGGGAATCTACGTATCAGCCGGTTCCGCATGCTCTTCCAACAAACCTGCGGTCAGTGCCACATTGACTGCCATTGGGGTAGACCAGGCATTGTTGGATTCCACCCTGCGGTTTAGCTTTGGACACTTTAACACGGAGGAGCAGATTGACTATACCATCGAGGTATTACAGGAGATACTGCCTCGTTTGAGAAAATATACAAGAATGTAAGGAAAGGCGTGATGGTTCATACGCTGGATCATGACGAAAGGAAAGGAAGATGACATTTCAGGCTTTTTTGATCAAGTATGCGGAAATCGGAATTAAGGGAAAGAACCGCTATATTTTCGAGGATGCGTTGATCAGACAGATTGAACTGCATTTGGAACGGGTAGAGGGGGACTTTACGGTTACAAAGGCATACGGCAGAATTTATGTGAATGCGCTGTCAGAGTATGATTATGAGGAATTGATTGCAGAATTGCAGAAAGTGTTTGGTATCGTCTGGATCTGTCCGGTGTTACAGCTGCCAGATGAGGGCTTTTCGGTGCTGGCAGAGAAAATTGTGGCATATATGGGAGAAGTACATCCGGATCGTCATGTGACTTTTAAGGTAGATGCCCGTCGTGCCAGAAAGAATTATCCTCTCACTTCCCAGGATATCAATATCCAGTTAGGGGAAGTGTTGTTAGATGCCTATCCGGAACTGAAGGTGGACGTGCACAAGCCGCAGCTGACTCTGCGGGTAGAGGTGAGAGATCAGTTTATCAATGTGTATTCCATTCAGATTCCGGGACCGGGAGGGATGCCTCTTGGCACTGCCGGACGTGCCACATTGCTGTTGTCCGGTGGAATCGACAGTCCAGTGGCCGGATATATGATCGCCAAACGGGGTGTGACCATTGATGCAGTCTATTTCCATGCGCCCCCATATACCAGTGAGCGTGCCAGAAAGAAGGTAGAGGAACTGGCAAGTCTGGTGGCAAAATATGCGGGACCGATTCAGCTGCACATTGTGAATTTTACGGATATCCAGCTGTATATTTATGAAAAGTGTCCACATGAGCAGCTGACCATCATTATGAGACGGTATATGATGCGGATTGCAGAGTCCATTGCCAAGAAGAATGGTTCCATGGCATTGATTACAGGGGAAAGCATCGGTCAGGTGGCATCCCAGACCATCCAGAGTCTGAATGCAACCAATGAAGTGTGTACGCTTCCGGTATTCCGTCCGGTGATTGCCTTTGACAAGCAGGAGATCGTCACCCTTGCAGAACAGATTCACACCTATGAGACTTCCATTCAGCCATATGAGGACTGCTGTACCATTTTTGTGGCAAAGCATCCGGTGACCAAGCCAAGCCTGAATGTGATTCATGCATCCGAGCGGAAACTGGAAGAAGAGATTGACAGATTGGTAGAAGAAGCCATGAATACCATTGAAACAGTGGTATGCAGACCGTAAAAGGGTGAGTGTTGTGCTATCGGATTTTCCACTGACACAAAAAGTGGTTTATGAAAGTATCCATTCATAAACCACTTTTCTATGGGGTTAGATTCGTTTCAGACTGATAGAATCTTATTTTACGATATAGGGAGCCAAAGCTTCTAACAAAGCATCGGTATCATCCTCACCGTGTACATGTAACTCAATGTCTTTGGACAGATCCAGAGAAAAGATACCCATGATGGACTTGGCATCAATGACATATCTGCCGGATACCAGATCAAAATCGGAATCAAATCTGGTCAAAGTATTGACAAAACTCTTTACTTTTTCAATAGAGTCTAAGTTGATTTTTACGTTAAGCATAAGAAAACCTCCTCAAAATGTCTTGAAGGTTGCAGGTTTTTAGAAGAATGAATCAGAATCATTCAGACTCCCCCTTTTGAATGCTGCAAACTTCTTCTGAATATACCTTAATAGTAATATTTTGTGGGAAAAATGTCAACCGCTTACAGCAAAAATCTGAACATTTTATGAAGAGGTCACAAGAAAAGAGTTCTGCAAAGATACAAAGAAAAATCTAAGAATGAAATTATATTAAAAAATCTACGTTTGGGAAACCGGAGGAAATATGAGAACAGCAGCCTTTCATACATTAGGATGTAAAGTCAATGCATATGAAACAGAAGCAATGGAGCAGATTTTGATTGAAAATGGATACAAAATTGTTCCATTTGAGGAGCAGGCGGATGTGTATATCATCAATACCTGCTCTGTAACCAATATTGCAGACCGAAAATCCAGACAGATGATTCATCGTGCCAGAAAGACCAATCCTCATGCTGTAGTAGCAGCAGCAGGTTGTTATGTACAGGCTGTGTCAGAGGAGGTTTTGGTAGAAACAGGGGTAGATGTGATCATCGGGAATAATCATAAAAAAGAGATCGCGGAGTTGTTGGAAGCTTACTTTACAGGTCGGGAGCAGTCTGCTGTTTCGGATATGACCCATATGCATGAATATGAAACGCTGGCAGTTTCCCAGACTGGTGAACACACAAGAGCGTATTTGAAGGTACAGGATGGATGCAATCAATTTTGCAGCTACTGTATCATTCCTTATGTGAGAGGGCGAATTCGCAGCCGCAGTCTGGAGGATGTGGTAGAAGAGTGCAAGAGACTGGGACAAGCAGGCATTCAGGAAGTGGTGCTGACAGGGATTCATCTGAGTTCTTATGGAAAAGACTGGACAGAGGCTGATTCTCAGTCGGGCGGTCCGAATGGAGAACTGGTGACACTGCTGACATTGATTCAGGCAATCCATCAGGTGGAAGCCATTGAACGAATTCGAATTGGTTCTCTGGAGCCTCGGATTGTGACGGAAGAATTTGCAGGGGCATTGGCACAGCTGCCAAAGGTATGCCCCCATTTCCATTTGTCTCTACAAAGCGGTTGTGACAGTGTATTGAAGCGGATGAACCGCCACTATACCACACAGGACTACAGACAGGGATGTGCCATTTTGCGAAAGTATTTTCATAATCCGGCCATTACCACAGATGTGATCGTAGGATTTCCAGGAGAGACAGAAGAAGAGTTTCAGACTTCGCTGGCATTTGCAGAGGAAATTCATTTTTATGAAATGCATGTCTTTAAATATTCCAGACGAAAAGGAACCGTGGCAGATCGGATGGAACAGCAGATTTCAGAGGCTGTCAAAGGAGTACGCAGTCATCAGATGATGGCATTGGCAGCACGGATGTCTCAGGAATACAGGCAGTCTCTCATTGGCAGCAGCCAGACGGTGTTGTTGGAAGAAGAGATGTCTTTGAATGGTATCACCTATATGATCGGTTATACGAAAGAATATGTGCGTGTGGCAGTACAGACAGAGGCTGCTTCCAATACCATGGTTTCAGGTCGGGCAGCTGGTATGCTGACAGAAGAAATTCTGTTGTTGACAGAGGACAGGATAGATAGAAATGACGGAACCGGGGTGAAAAATGAAAGAAAAATAGAATGATTTTTTGTGATTTTATAAGAAATTCAGAAATAAAACCGAATTTCTATGGTAAAATAGGAAAAAGCAGGCAGGTGTCAATCAAGAGAAACCGATAAGCTGTTCATAAGAGATGAAAGCAGATTTGTTGGATTTTGGTGAAAATTGCTGTGAAGTACACTGATGTCTGAGAATCTTTGCTTGCACAGAAGGAAAATCTATATTACAATAAAGATGGTATTGTGTTCGGAAATAACATACAGAAGGAATGTGAGACTATGGAAGATATGATGAATACACAATTTTTTCAGTTTCCTCAGGAAGACGGGGAAGACGTGCCCACTATCATTGCCAGCGTGTATGATGCCTTGCGGGAAAAGGGGTACAATCCAATCAGCCAGATTGTAGGATATATCATGTCCGGAGATCCTACTTATATTACCAGTTATCACAATGCGCGGAGCCTGATCATGAAGGTGGAGCGGGATGAGCTGTTGGAAGAGTTTGTAAAAGCTTATATTAGTACGAATTTGGAGAATAATACAGAGGATATATGCGAATAATTGGATTGGACTATGGTGAAAAGACAGTAGGAGTGGCAGTCAGTGATGCGTTGGGATGGACTGCCCAGCCGGTGGAGACGATTACCAGAAAAGAGGAAAATAAGCTGCGCCGAACACTGGCACGGATTCAGGAACTTGCAGAAGCGTATGAGGCGGAAGCCATCGTGCTGGGATTGCCCAAGATGATGAACAATTCTATGGGAGATCGTGCAGAAAAGACTCTGGAGTTTCAGAAACAGGTAGAAAAGCGGACAGGTCTGCCGGTGATTTTATGGGACGAGCGGCTGACCACCAGGTCAGCAGATCTGGTGTTGCAGGAAAGCGGTGTGCGCAGAGAGAACCGCAAAGCCTGTATCGATCAGATTGCAGCGATTTTTATTTTACAGGGATATCTGGATCACCTTGCAATGGAACAAAAGGCACAGGACCAGGAGTGACACAATACCAGAAGGGAGAAGCATGGAAGACAAAATATTGTTTATAGATGAGGATGGAAATGAAATCGAGTTTTATGTGATAGAGCAGACTTCTTTGAACGGAATTGAATATTTATTGGTGGCAGACTCCGAGGAAGAGGAAGCAGATTGTTATCTGTTTAAGGATATTTCAGATCAGGATGCAGAAGAAGCGGTGTATGTACCGGTGGAAGATGACACAGAACTGGATGCACTGGGTAAATTGTTTGCAGAAATTTTGGAAGATGTGGAGATTCGATAAAAGGCAACACATACAGTACGGATCATGAGGAGAGTGGGACGGAAATACGCTGCCATCGTTCCGTATTTTTATTGTGTCCAAAAATAACAATACATGAGAGCAATGAATGGGAAAAGAAAATCAAAATCCGTTTTTGAGAACGGTTTTACATAATGATAACATATGTGGAGGTGCGATTTGGAACAGAAATCAAAATTAAAAATTATTCCCCTTGGTGGATTGGAACAAATTGGTATGAATATGACTGCCTTTGAATATGAAGACAGTATTGTGGTAGTGGATTGCGGTTTGTCCTTTCCATCAGAAGACATGCTGGGAATCGATCTGGTCATTCCGGATGTGACGTATTTAAAGCAGAACATGGACAAGGTCAAAGGGTTTGTCATTACCCATGGGCATGAGGATCACATTGGTGCGTTGCCATATATTCTCAGAGATGTGAATGTGCCGGTGTATGCCACTAAACTGACGCTGGCGATTATTGAGAACAAATTAAATGAGCATGGACTGACCAAGAGTGTGAAACGTAAGATTGTCAAATATGGACAGACGATTACGCTGGGCAGTATGCGGATTGAATTTATCCGTACCAATCATAGCATTGCGGATGCTGCTGCGCTGGCCATTCACACACCTGTGGGTATTGTGGTGCATACAGGTGACTTTAAGATTGATTATACCCCTGTATTTGGCGACAGCGCAGATTTACAGCGTTTTGGAGAACTGGGAAAGAAAGGAGTATTGGCACTGCTTTGTGACAGTACCAATGCCATCCGTCCCGGATTTACCAGTTCCGAGCGTACCGTAGGAAAGGTATTTGACAACCTGTTTGCGGAAAACCGAAACCACCGTATCATCGTGGCCACTTTTGCTTCCAATGTAGACCGTGTACAGCAGATCATCAACACGGCATATAAGTATGGACGCAAGGTAGTGGTAG
Source organism: Lachnospiraceae bacterium (assembly GCA_017457865.1). GTDB lineage: Bacteria > Bacillota > Clostridia > Lachnospirales > Lachnospiraceae > UBA2942. The sequence goes on from JAFTGN010000052.1 coordinate 54,959, forward strand.
AGGGGCGCAGTATGGTATCCATCATTACCATTGCCCAGGAACTTGGCTATATTAAGATTCCGGAAGGTACGCTGATTGATATTGATTTATTGAAAAATTATCCCAATGAACAGACCGTACTGATTACCACAGGCAGCCAGGGTGAGTCTATGGCAGCCTTGTCCCGTATGGCATCCGGCATCCATCGGAAAATATCCATTCAGCCGGATGATGTGATCATTTTCAGTTCTCATCCCATTCCGGGCAATGAGAAGGCGGTTTCCAAGGTCATGAACGAGCTGTCCATGCAGGGAGCTAATGTAATCTTCCAGGATACCCACGTATCCGGACATGCCTGCCAGGAAGAAATTAAGCTGATCTACTCTCTGGTGCGTCCAAAGTATGCCATCCCGGTACATGGAGAGTATCGTCACAGAATGGCACAGGCAGAAATTGCCACCAGCCTTGGCATAGATGAAAAAGATACCTTTATGCTGAATTCTGGTGATGTGCTGGAACTGGATCAGCATTCTGCACAGGTGACCGGTCAGGTCAATCACGGTGCAGTGCTGGTAGATGGTCTGGGTGTAGGGGATGTAGGAAATATCGTGCTGCGTGACAGACAGAATCTGTCTCAGGATGGTATCATCATTGTAGTGCTCACATTGAACCGTTACAACAATGAACTTCTGGCAGGACCGGATATTGTTTCAAGAGGGTTTGTTTATGTAAGAGAATCAGAAAACCTGATGGAAGAATCCCGGCTTGTGGTAGAAGAAGCAGTATACAGTTGTTTGGATCGCCGTATTTCCGACTGGACCAAGATCAAAAATGTGATTCGTGACAGTTTGGGTGAATTTTTGTGGAAGAAGATGAAGCGCAGTCCGATGATCCTGCCGATCATTATGGAAGTGAACATCTGATGCAGTCACAGGAAAGGAGGCGCAGCCTTTGTCTGAGAGAAAAATCAGAAAAACAATGGATTATGATGCTGTCACAGGCGGCATTTTAAAGGCAAGTCTGCGCATTGTGGCGGCACTGGTGACCATCATTTTGCTATATGTTTGTATCGGAAAGAGTTATGCATTTGGGTATCGCATTTTTCAAAATCAGCCCTATCATCCGGATTCTGTCCGCAGCATCAGTGTGACCATTCCAGAAGGTTGCAGCAGCCTGGAAGTAGGGGAGGCATTGGCCCATGCAGATATCATTGAGAATGCCTATGTATTTGCCATACAATGTCGGATGTACCATTACACCATACAGCCAGGGGTCCATGCGATCAGTGATGCTATGACACCTAAGGAGATTTTAGGCGTGTTAAGCGAGAAAGAAACAGAAGCAGAACAATCAGGCAGTATGCCGGATGGGGGGAACGCATGATCGTGGAAGAAAGAATGACTGCATATATCCAGTCTCTGGAAGTACCGGAGAGTGAGATCTGCGGACAAATGCGAAAGGAAGCACTTCGGGATGGGATTCCTATCATTCGGGTGGAAACTGCCAGTCTGCTGCGGTTGCTGATTCAGATGCATAGACCGGCAAGGATTCTGGAAGTGGGAACCGCCATTGGCTATTCTGCCATTTTGATGAGTGAGTGTATGCCGACAGGCAGCACCATTACCACCATAGAAAAATACGAACCTCGGATTCCAGTGGCAAAGGCTCATATCCGTCAGGCCGGCAAAGAAGATTGTATTACCCTGTTAGAAGGGGATGCATTGGAAATTATGAAACAATTGGACGGAACATATGATTTTATTTTCATGGATGCAGCAAAAGGGCAGTATATTCATTTTCTGCCGGAAGTGATGCGGTTACTGCCCATGGGTGGCTTGTTGGTATCGGATAATGTGCTGCAGGACGGAGATGTGGTAGAGTCCCGGTTTGCAGTGACCAGACGCAATCGAACCATACACAGCCGGATGCGGGAGTATTTATATGAGTTAAAACATCATGCAGAATTGCAGACGGCAGTGCTGTCGGTGGGAGATGGTGTAACGGTCAGTTATCGTCTGACAAAAAAGACCACAGATGCTTGAGAAAAGAGAAAAAGCGGACATTCAGTCATTTCATGAATGTCCGCTTTGATGGGTTACAGGAGTAAGCAGACGTTCTGGTGCCCATACAGGAAAATGGATTGTCTGGAGTGGAGGATAGTGATAGTATGGAACAGAGAATAAGGCTGCCGGAACTTCTGGTGCCGGCAAGCAGTCTGGAAGTATTACAGATTGCCGTGATTTTCGGTGCAGATGCAGTGTATATTGGTGGAGAGGCATTTGGTTTGCGTGCCAAAGCCAAGAATTTTTCAAAAGAAGAGATGGCAGAAGGCATCCGGTTTGCCCACGCGCATGGGGTAAAGGTGTATGTCACTGCCAACATTCTGGCGCATAACGAGGATTTAGACGGAGTGCGAAATTATTTTCAGGAGTTGGAGCAGATGGAACCGGATGCACTGATCATTTCTGATCCGGGGGTATTTCAGATTGCCAGAGAAGTACTGCCACAGATGGAAATTCACATCAGTACCCAGGCAAATAACACCAATTACGGCACCTATCTGTTCTGGCATCAGCTTGGTGCAAAGCGGGTGGTATCCGCTAGAGAATTGTCTTTAAAGGAGATTCGGGAAATCAGAGATCACATTCCAGATGATTTGGAGATTGAAAGTTTCATTCATGGTGCCATGTGCATTTCCTATTCCGGCAGATGTCTGCTCAGCAACTTCTTTACCGGACGGGATGCCAATCAGGGTGCCTGCACCCACCCATGCCGCTGGAAATATGCAGTAGTAGAGGAAACCAGACCGGGGGAATATATGCCGGTGTATGAAAATGAACGTGGTACCTATATTTTCAATTCCAAAGATCTGTGCATGATTGAACATATACCGGATTTGATCGCTTCCGGTATGGACAGTCTGAAAATTGAAGGACGAATGAAGACTGCATTGTATGTGGCCACGGTTGCCCGTACCTATCGGAAGGCATTGGATGACTGGGCCAAAGATCCGGCATTGTATGAAGCCAATCTGGAGTGGTACAAAGAAGAGATTGGAAAGTGCACCTATCGGGACTTTACCACCGGATTTTATTATGGCAAGCCGGATCACGAAACCCAGATTTATGATAATAATACCTATATTAAAAATTATACGTATTTGGGGATTGTAGGAGAGATGGATGGACAGGGACGTTATCGAATCGAACAGAAAAATAAATTTTCTGTGGGAGAAATCATCGAAGTGATGAAACCGAATGGACAGAATGTGTCCGTGCAGGTGCATGGAATTTATAATGAAGAAGGAGAGGCAATGGACAGTGCCCCTCATCCAAAGCAGATTTTGTATATTGATCTGGGGATGCCGTTAGATCAGTATGATATTTTGCGTCGTAAGGAAGAATAATCTATGTGGATGATCAGTGGCTTTGCAGCACTTGGATGTCTGGTATATTGGATTTTGATTTTGTTTTACAGTGGTACGGACACGGGGTTTGTATGGTTCTGGCTGGGGGCAGCGGTATGTTTTGGCGTTTTTTTTGCAGTCAGCCTGTTTTACCGGAATAAAAAATCTTCTCATCAAACAGTGCCTGTATGGTTGCGTGTCAGCATACATACATTGGTGTATCTGGGACTGGTGATCAGTGTGATCCTGTTGCTACTGGTGTATTCCGGAAGATGGCAGAGGGCAGTTTCACAGCTGGATTATATCATCGTGCTGGGGACTTATGAGAGAAGTGATTATGTGAATGACGTTTTGAGAGAACGGTTGGATCTTGCGGTGAACTATTTGCAGGACAATGAAGATACCATGGTCATTGTGGCTGGTGGAAAGACAGAAAATAAGATTGTTTCAGAAGCCAAAACCATGAGCGATTATTTGATTGTACAGGGAATCAGCAGCAACCGGATCATCCAGGAAAAGCAAAGCAGCAATACCAGACAAAGTCTCCGTTATTGTGAGCGGCTGATTCCAGGGGGAAGTACAGTTGGAATTGTGACCAGTGAGTACCATCTATACCGGGCAGTACGGATTGCAAAAGCTGCCGGGATGGAAGAAGTATACGGGATCGGGGCACCATGCAGCAGACTGTTGGAGCTGAATTATATGGTCAGAGAATGTTTTGTGGTGTTCTTTGACAAGTGGATGGGAGAAATTTGAATCAAGTAGATATGAAGGAGAAAAGGATTGAAGATTGAAAACATCAAACAATATGAAGTAATAGAGCAGAAACCGATCAAAGAAGTGGATTCCATGGGGTATCTGCTGCGCCATAAGAAAAGCGGGGCGAGAGTATTTTTGTTGGAAAATACAGATCCCAACAAGGTATTTTTCATTGGATTTCGGACGCCGCCCGCCAACGATACAGGTGTGGCGCATATTATGGAACACTCCGTGCTGTGTGGTTCCAGGAAATATCCGGTGAAAGATCCCTTTGTGGAACTGGCAAAGGGTTCACTGAATACTTTTTTGAATGCCATGACCTATGCAGATAAAACATTGTATCCACTGGCCAGCTGCAATGACAAAGATTTCTGCAATCTGATGTCTGTGTATATGGATGCGGTGTTTTATCCCAATATCTATACCAATCGTAAGATTTTTGAGCAGGAAGGATGGCACTATGAACTGGAAAGTCCGGATGGGGAACTGAAATACAATGGTGTGGTCTATAATGAGATGAAGGGTGCATATTCTGCTCCGGAATCTGCCCTGCGGTATGCCATCAATGAGATTCTGTTTCCAAATGGTACCTATGGAAAGTCTTCCGGAGGAGATCCTCTGGCCATTCCACAGCTGTCTTATGAGCAGTTTCTGAACTTTCACAGACAGTATTATCATCCGTCTAACAGCTATATCTATCTGTATGGGGATATGGATATGGAAGAACGTCTGGATTGGCTGGATGCAGAATATCTGAGCAAATTTGACAGACAGGAGATAGATTCTGCTATTACAAAGGAACATGCGTTTGCAGACTGGAAAGATGAGCAGGTATCCTATAGCGTGACAGAAGGAGAGGATACGAAAGAAAAGACATTCCTCTCATGGACTGCAGTCACAGGAGATACACTGAACTTGAAAGAAAGCGGGGCGTATCATATTCTGGAATATGCACTGCTCAATGCACCAGGCGCACCTTTGAAAAAAGCGTTGTTAGATGCCGGCATCGGAAAAGAAGTAGCGGGCGGCTATTCGGATTCCACCTGTCAGCCTTACTTCTCTATTGTGGTGAAAGGGGCGGAAGTGGAGCAAAAGGATGAATTTGTTCGTATTATTCGGGAAGAACTGCAAAAAGCTGCCACAGAAGGGTTGAGCCGCAAGAGTTTGCTTGGGGGCATCAACAATATGGAATTCAAAAACAGAGAAGCAGATTATGGAAGATGGCCCAAGGGTTTGATATATGGTCTGAATCTGGAGAACTGGTTTTATGAGGAAACGGCACCACTTCATGTGTTTCAGGCAGAACCGATATTTGCACAGTTGCGGGAAGCTTTGGAGAGTCGGTATTATGAGGAACTGGTGGAGCAACTGTTAAAGACTACCTATGGTGCGGTGGTAACGGCAGTGCCGGAACCGGGACTGTCAGATCGAACGGAAAGAGAAACGGCTGCAAAACTGGCAGAATGCAAAGCAGGTATGACAGAGTCACAGATACAGGAAATCATAGACAATACTGCTGCATTGAAAGCATATCAGCAGGAACCTTCTTCAAAAGAGGCATTGGAAACTATTCCTATGCTGACCAGAGAGGATTTGTCACATACAGTATTTGAACCTATTAATGAATGGAGAACTGTGGGGCAGGATACAAAGGTACTGTTCCATCCGATTTTCACCAATGGAATTGGCTATTTACAAATGATATTTGATGCATCGGCAGTGCCAACAGAGGATTTGGGGTATTTGTCACTGCTTGGAGATTTGCTGTCTTTTGTAGATACGACTCATTACAGTTATGGGGATCTGAGTGATGAGATCAACATTCATACAGGGAATCTGGAATTTTCCACAGGAATCCTCAGTAAAGCAAATGACAGCAGAGGGGCAAAAGTCGGACTTTGGGTGGAAACAAAGGTGCTGTATCGGGAAATTCCATGGGTACTGAATATGATTCAGGAAATCTTGTTTACGTCAAAGTTCACAGATCAAAAACTGATTCGAAAACTGGTGGCGGAGCAGTACAGCAAGGAAAAGTCTGCCATGTTGAACAGCGGGCATTCTGTGGCTATGTCAAGGGCTCGTTCCTATTGTTTTGAAGATGCATGGCTGAGTGCCCAGATCAGTGGTATGGAATATTATGAGTTTATCAAAGATTTGAATCAAAACATAGAGGACCGTATGGAGCTGTTGGTAAACAAGTTCCATACCATCTTAGAGCAGGTGATCTGCAAAGATCGCTTGTTCATTGGATTTACTGCAGATGAAGAAGGCATGCAGACATTAGAACAACCATTGGCAGCATTTGTACAGGCATTCCCGGTGCAGGCATTCCCGGATGCCCCTCGCAAGTATGTTCTTTCTGTGAAAAATGAGGGTTTTGGAACGGCTTCCCAGGTACAGTATGTAGCCAGGGTAGGAGAATTCCGTCAGGCAGGCTATGCATATACAGGTGCCATGCAGGTATTCCGTACCATTATGAATTATGATTATCTGTGGATCAAGCTTCGAATGCAGGGCGGTGCCTATGGCTGCTTTGCCCAGTTGAACCGGAAAGGAAACGGCTATTTCTGTTCCTATCGGGATCCCAATCTGAAAGAGACCAATGAAATCTATGACACCATTCCGGCGTATTTGGAGCAGTTTGATGTAGATGAGCGGGATATGACAAGGTTTATCATCGGTACCATCAGTGAAATGGATGTGCCATTGACGCCATCTATGAAGGGGGCTATTTCTACCAGTCGGTATCTGAACGGACTGACCGTGGAAGAGTGTCGTAGAGAGCGGGAAGAAGTGCTGAACTGTACGGTAGAGGATATTCGGGCACTGGCGGCACCGGTACGGGCAATGTTAGACCAGCAGGTACTTTGCGTGGTGGGAAATGCACAGAAAGTCGAGGAAACCGAAGGCCTGTTTATGGAGAAGAGAATACTGAACTAAAGAATGGAGCGTACTATGACAGAAACAACAAAATCCGGTTTTGTAACATTGGTGGGAAGACCAAATGTAGGAAAATCTACGTTAATGAACCATCTCATCAAACAAAAAATTGCGATCACATCTGCGAAACCCCAAACCACCAGAAACCGGATTCAGACGGTATATACCGATGAACGGGGACAGATTATTTTTCTGGATACCCCAGGCATCCAAAAAGCCAAGAACAAGCTGGGGGAATATATGGAAACTGTGGTGAATCAGACCATAGGAGATGTGGATGTGATCTTGTGGCTGGTAGAGGCATCCAAGTTTATCGGCAAAAATGACAGAGCCATTGCAGAGCGGTTGAGCAAGTCCAAAATACCAGTCATTCTGATCGTCAACAAAGTGGATTTGGTGCAGAAAAAGGAACTGCCGGAAATCATACAAGGCTTTCGGCAGCTATGCACGGTGGCAGAGGTGGTACCGGTTTCTGCTTTGCGTGGTGTCAATGTAGATACAGTACTGGATACCATTTTTCAGTATCTGCCTTACGGTCCGCTGTACTATGATGAGGATACGGTAACAGATCAGCCCATGCGCCAGATTGTGGCAGAAATGATTCGGGAAAAGGCATTGCGTCTGTTACAGGATGAGGTGCCTCATGGCATTGCCGTCACCATTGAAAAGATGCGGGAACGTCCGGATGGCAGTATCATGGACATCGAAGCCTCTATCATTTGTGAGAAGAATTCCCATAAAGGCATTGTCATTGGCAAAAATGGTGCCATGTTGAAGAAGATTGGTTCCCAGGCAAGAATTGATGCAGAGGATATGTTGGAGATGCAGGTGAATTTGAAACTATGGGTGAAAGTACGAAAAGAGTGGAGAGATAACGATTTGCTGGTCAGAAATTATGGGTATGACAGCGGTCAATTGAAAAAGAATCGGTAAGCATAGAATGGTCAGGTGGTGCATATGGAAGGTACGATAGAAGCGGATGGTGTGGTGCTTTCTTCCATGCCGGTAGGAGAATATGACAGGCGGCTGTTGCTGCTGACGAAGGAAAGGGGAAAAATCAGTGCCTTTGCCAGAGGTGCTAGAAAACCGGGCAGTCCCCTGTTGGCAGCATCCAGGCCCTGTACTTTTGGCACATACCGGTTGTATGAGGGCAGAAGTTCTTATACAGTTCAAGGTATGACACCAGTACGTTATTTTGAGGAGCTGGCGCAGGACATTGTAGGCATGACTTATGCATCCTATTTTCTGGAACTGGCAGATTATTATGCCAGAGAAGGTGTGGATGGGACAGACATGATCAATCTGCTTTTCCTTACACTGAAAGCGTTGTTGAAAGAGCAGATAGATAATGAACTGATTCGAACTATATACGAGCTGCGCCTCATGGGCATCAATGGAGAAGCACCGCAGTTGTTTGTCTGTGGCACCTGCGGAAAGGAGCTGACAGCAGGTCACTACAGCAGGATCAAAAGCAGCATGTATTGTCCCGATTGCAGTCTGACACAGCCGGGAATCAGTCAGTTGTCAGAAGGGGTGGTCTATACATTACAGTATATTCTCGCTGCACCATTATCGAAATTGTTTACGTTTTCTCTGGCAGAACCGGTTTTTTTGCAGGTCAAAAAGGTGGTGCAGCAGCATTTGAACCGGTATATTGAAAAAGAATTTCATTCTCTGGCAGTGTTAGATGCAATAACTACTTGAAAATTTTCCAAATAAAGGGTAAAATGGCTATAACTATTGTCGGGATACTGATGAGAAAATCAGCAAATAAAATCCGGCAACAAGAATTTCTGTTCTGTCAAGAGGACAGAGATAGAAGTGTGCGGAGGTTATGTATGAGTAGGAAGATAAGTATTCTCCTGTTATGCTGCCTTCTGGGATGTTTCTGGGTTGGCTGCAGCAGAGTCAGCAGCGCAGATGTCAAGACCATCCTGAAGGCAATGGCAGAGAATGGAGATCAGACAAGTGTGCTCATCCAGAAGGACAATACCTTTACGGATGTGATCACAGAAAGCTTTTCAGAGGAATATTATGATTTTGATGAATTAAAACAGGTCATAGAATCGGAAATTAGTGCATATAATGCAGCTCACCAGACAGCAGAAGGTGCAGATGATCTCATTGAACTTGCCAGCATTGAGCGAGTAGAGGACAATGTGGTACTGGCATTGAAGTACAGACAGTGGGAGGCATTACAGGAGTATAGTGCAGATGAGGCATTTGCCAATGCCCAGATGACCATTCAGACAGTTGTCAATGGGATGACATTGGAAGAGGCATATGTAGATGCGGAAGGTAAGGCTGTAGATAAAGTAGAGTTAAACAGCAGTGCCATTCAAAAAGGGTATCGTAAGATTACTGCTTCCGGTCAGGCAATGACTGTTTATCTGGAAAATCCGGTGGTCTGTGCCACAGACAATGTGACCATCGTAGATGATTACACGGTACAGATTCCAGAAGAGGCTTGTATTGTGGTAGTACATTGATGAGTCAAACGGCAGCAAATGAAGCTCATACAGAAAATGCATGAATGGATTATTTAGTATAAAAGATTGTGAGGACATAGAGCAGTGGAAAATACAGCAAAGACAATGGAGAAGATCGTAGCACTGGCAAAGGCAAGAGGATTTGTATATCCGGGTTCTGAAATTTACGGTGGTCTGGCCAATACCTGGGATTATGGAAATCTGGGTGTAGAGCTGAAGAATAATGTAAAGAAAGCATGGTGGCAGAAGTTCGTACAGGAGAGCCCATACAATGTAGGAGTGGATTGTGCGATTTTGATGAATCCACAGACATGGGTGGCATCCGGACATCTGGGTGGATTTTCCGATCCGTTGATGGATTGTAAGAGTTGTCATGAGCGTTTTCGTGCAGATAAGCTGATAGAAGATTATATGGCAGAGCATGAGATTCAGATTGAAGGTTCTGTAGACGGTTGGTCTCAGGAGCAGATGAAGGCCTATATTGACGAGAAGGAAATCTGCTGTCCGTCCTGCGGCAAGAAAGATTGGACCGATATTCGTCAGTTTAACTTGATGTTCAAGACATTCCAGGGTGTGACTGAAGATGCGAAAAACACAGTATATCTTCGTCCGGAGACTGCACAGGGCATTTTTGTCAACTTCAAGAATGTACAGCGTACTTCCCGTAAGAAAGTACCGTTTGGTATCGCACAGATCGGCAAGTCTTTCCGTAATGAGATTACGCCAGGTAACTTCACATTCCGTACCAGAGAGTTTGAGCAGATGGAATTAGAGTTCTTCTGCAAGCCGGACACGGACTTGGAGTGGTTTGCATACTGGAAGAATACTTGTATCAATTGGTTGCAGACATTGGGCATTAAGGAAGAGGAGATGCGTGTTCGTGACCATTCTCCAGAGGAGTTAAGTTTTTATTCCAAGGCAACCAGCGACATTGAGTTCCTGTTCCCATTTGGATGGGGGGAACTATGGGGCATTGCCGATAGAACCAATTATGACCTGACCCAGCACCAGAATACATCCGGTGAGGATATGAGCTATTTTGATGATGAGGCGAAGGAAAAATACATTCCGTTTGTCATCGAGCCATCTCTGGGTGCAGATCGTGTCACATTGGCGTTCTTGTGTGCTGCATATGACGAGGAAACCTTAGAGGGTGGCGATGTGCGTACTGTCATGCACTTCCATCCAGCCATCGCACCGGTGAAGATCGGTGTGTTGCCATTGTCCAAGAAACTGAACGAAGGCGCAGAGAAAATTTACACTGCGCTTTGCAAGAAATATAACTGTGAATTTGACGACAGAGGCAATATCGGTAAGAGATACCGCCGTCAGGATGAGATTGGTACCCCGTTCTGTATCACATATGACTTTGAAAGTGAGACAGATGGCTGCGTGACCATCCGGGAACGTGATACCATGGAGCAGGTACGTGTGAAGATTACCGAGCTGGATGCCTACTTTGCAGATAAGTTTACATTCTAGAAATGATTGTAACGGTGAAAATACCGGATTGTTACAAAGTATTTCGTCTTGCCCCGTTGCTTGCAGCGGGGTTTTTGACTAGGAAAGTATTGCGCAGGGGTTCCATATATGGGGCATCCGGTTCATCTATCAATGGACGTAATGGAGGGCTGACATGAAGAAATTTTTGTATACTTATGTTTTGAAAAACTGGTATCCTATTTTGATTATTCTGGTGGGGATTTTGATTTATGCGGGAGTGTTTGGCTTGGAGCATGTATTTTGGTTTCCGGGTTCATGGGCATTGTTGTTGATCATTCCAGGATTGATTTATCTGAAGATGGAGGGAATGACCCCATTGCCTATGGTGGCCATTGCCTATGGTGTGTTCTTACTGCTTGCAGCCTCTGATTACATGAGCAATCCGGAGATGGGTGGAGGACTCATAGAGTCCAAATGGACTCCCTGGTTGTTGATGTTGGTAGGTGTAGGTTGTATCATTGAAAATATGGGCAGAAAATATACTATTATAAAAAAATAAGCAGGATAACAGAAGCTGTTTGCAGACAAAGGCGTTTGCAGGCAGCTTTTTGTGTAATAAGAAATTTCTATTACGCAAAAATAAGTACAGATGATGTCATCATTTTGATATTTTTCATAGTATTTTTATTTCTTGAAAAGGGTGCTTTTGCTAAGATATAGATGTCATAAACAATTGTCAGATAGAAAAGAGTCATTGCAGCTGTGATAAAATGAAATGGTTGCGAAATGATAGGAATATGGAGGCATCAAAATATGAGTCATCAGCTGGATTTAAAGAAATATACGGAAATTGCCAGAAAGACTGCCGCAGAAGGATGTGTGTTATTAAAAAATGACAATCATGCACTGCCGTTGCGGGCTGGAGAAAAAGTAGCAGTATTTGGCAGATGTGCATTGCATTATTATAAAAGTGGTTTGGGTTCCGGCGGTTTGGTGAATACCCGATATGTGGTTAGCATACTGGATGCATTACAGGCTTGCGAAGACATTACAGTAGAGGAAAAACTGTTGCAGATGTACAAGGACTGGTCCATTGAAAATCCCATTGATGAAGGTCATGGATGGGGCACTGTGCCCTGGTCACAGGCAGAGATGCCGGTGACAGAGGAGATGATTCAGGCAGCTTCCGGTGCAGACGCAGCGATTGTGATCATTGGACGTACTGCAGGAGAGGATCAGGACAATGCAGAAAAGCCAGGCAGTTATCTGTTAACAGATATTGAAACGGAAATGATTGAAAAAGTCACCAAAGCATTTCTACGTACCATTGTGTTGTTGAATGTAGGAAATATCATTGATATGAGCTGGGTGGACCGATATGATCCTGCCGCTGTCATGTATGTATGGCAGGGAGGACAGGAAGGAGGCAATGGAGTACTGGATGTATTGACCGGAGTGGTGAATCCATGTGGTAAGCTGCCAGATACCATTGCATACAAGATTGCGGATTATCCAAGCAGTGCCAATTTTGGGGATGCAGAGAAAAATTACTATCAGGAAGATATCTATGTGGGATATCGGTATTTTGAAAGCTGTGCTAGGGAGGCAGTGCAATATCCATTTGGATATGGATTGTCCTATACCACCTTCCAGATCAAGACCAGTCAGGTACAGCAGAAGGAAGATCAGATCCTGGTAAGCGGTCAGGTAATCAATATTGGAAACACTGCCGGAAAAGAAGTGGTACAGGTGTATGTACAGGCACCACAGGGGAAGTTGGGTAAGCCTCTTCGTGTGCTGGCAGGTTTTGCAAAGACAGAGACATTGAAAGCTGGTGCAAGTACAGACTGGCAGATTTCCTGTGCCAAAAGAGATTTTGCTTCTTATGATGACAGTGGGATCACCGGGCATAAGTCCTGCTGGCTGTTAGAAGCTGGGGAGTACCGTATTTATGCAGGGACAGATGTAAGAAGTGCTGCTTATGTAGGCAGTATCAGGTTGAATGACACAGAGGTGTTAGAGCAGTTAGAGGAAATCTGCGGTCCGGTAGAATCATTTTCCCGTATGAAACTGATGAAGCGCCCAGATGGCACCGTTTACATGGGGGAAGAAGCAGTACCACAGCGTACAGTAGATCCTGTGAAGCGGATGGAAGAGATGAGATGTGCTGAGATTCCCTACACAGGGAACCAGGGATACAAGTTGGGTGACGTGCTGGATGGAACTATTTCGCTGGATACCTTTGTGGCACAATTGTCTGATACGGATCTGATCTGTCTGTTTCGAGGAGAAGGAATGTGCAGTCCCAAAGTTACACCAGGTACAGCAGGTGCATTTGGTGGTCTGACAGAATCTTTACGAAGCTTTGGCATTCCACCTATTTGTTGTGCGGATGGGCCTTCCGGTATTCGTATGGATTGTGGTGCAAAAGCCACTTCTTTGCCAAATGGAACCATGCTTGGCAGTACCTTCAATCTGGAACTGGTAGAAGAACTGTTTGCCATGCTGGGAAAAGAAATCAGAAGGAACAAGGTTGACACACTCCTTGGACCGGGCATCAATATTCACAGAAGTCCGTTAAACGGACGCAATTTCGAATATGTATCGGAAGATCCGTTCCTGACGGGCAAGATGTGCGCAGCTCAGCTCAATGGAATGGAAGCTTCTGATGTGGCAGGCACCATCAAGCATTTCTGTGCCAATAATCAGGAACAGAACCGTGTGCAGGTAGAGGCTGTGGTTTCTGAGCGTGCTTTGAGAGAAATTTACTTAAAAGGCTTTGAAATGGCAGTGAAAGAAAGCACCGTCAGATCCATTATGACTGCCTACAACCCGGTCAATGGCATTTGGGTGGCAGGCAATTATGATTTGTGTTCTATGGTACTGAGAAAAGACTGGGGGTATGACGGCATGGTCATGACCGACTGGTGGAGCACTGCCAACTGGGAAGGAGAACTGGCAGAAAAGCGCAATCGTGCGCCCATGGTTCTTGCACAGAACGATGTGTATATGTGTTGCGCAGATGTACTGGAAGAAATGAAAGAAGATAATGTACTGGAAATGCTGGAAAAAGGTGTGGTGAAGAGAAGTGACTTGCAGAGAAATGCAAAAAATATTCTTCGTTTCATTTTAAAGACACCGGCATTGCTTCGGGAACTGGGACAGACGGAAGAAGAGGATATCAGCTTCCTACAGGAAGAAGGGGAACTGGTATATCCGGTTCAGAATTATGCAGTGGATCCACAGACAGGAAAGCTGGTTTTGGAACAGGAACTACTTTCCGGAAAAGAAATCTGTTTTGGACTGGAAATTTCGGAAGATGGAATCTATGCAATGGAACTGGAAGCCACGTCTGATTTGAGCGAACTGGCACAGCTTCCCGTTTCCCTGTATGTAGATAATTTGTATCGCTTTACTGTGACATATCAGGGTATGAATGGTGGTTCAGCCATCAAACAGAAAAATCTGGGAGAAGTGAAAGGCAGGAATCATTATGTGAAGCTGGTCATCCATATGGATGGATTGAGCATGACAAAAGTGACGTTGTCACTGACAAAGGAAACGTCTACCAGTTTTCATGATAATATTTGTTGCGGTATTGACGAGGGGTGATGCCATAATATTTTTCAAATAATTGAATGAAATGGCTTTGAGAAGAAAACGCCAGATAATTGGCAATCTCAATAAAGCTGTAATCGGAGTAGCGCAGAAGATTCTGCGCTTTTTCCAGTTTCTTTTCACGAATATAGTCGCTGATAGAAATACCCAGTTCGTTTTTGAATACTCTGGACAGATAGCTGGCAGAACGGTCTGTGTGGGCAGCCAGGTCCTGAACGGTGATTCGTTCATGAATGTGACTATAAATATAATCCATGCATTGTACCACTGGTTTGGAGATGACCGCATCTTTTTGTAATTGCAGCATCTTGCCTGTGAAATCCAGAACCATATTATCATGTAAAGCAGTTACTTCTGCAACAGTGGTACAGCTGTCCATGCGCGAAATATAAAAATCACTGAGACGATAGGCTTTCTCAAGTTCCATACCGCCATCTACACAGTGTCTGGTGATCATGGCCACTGTAATGACGAAATGATACTTTAGATTTGTAAGTGGATTTTTAGAAAGTACTCCCACACCTTCTGGATTGGAGAAGTCACCTTTTTGACAGTTTTCTCGTACAAAGTTCATATCACCGTTTTTCACGGCATGATAAAAAGAGTATTCCTCTTCAATGGGGCGATGACGTTTTTCCTGTTCATTTTCCTGTAATTCCTGTAAGTGCCATTCCTTTTCTATACTCATATCGGTTCTCCCTTCTGGGAAAAGTGGATGTGACAGTTTGGTATCATTTTGGCTTCCGTGGGCTATAGTTGACTTTGACTGGAAACAAATGGGGATGATTCAAAATCTGTTGAATGGGAAATTGTTATACAAATTGATTTTGAATCGGATCGTATTCATAATCCACAGAAGAAAGCTTTTCTTTGATGATATCTGCGTCTGCGTCTGCTGCTTCACAGAAAGCATCCAGACTGTCGTAAAAATCTCGCAACTGAGTGTTGATGAAACTGAGTAAAATCATAGGATCATTTGGTATGTTCATGGGTATGTACTCCTTTCGGGCAGGTGATTTCAAATAACGCATCAATAGTGGCATGAAGCAGCTGTGCCTCCTTGGTATCGGAAAGGGTATAGTAAACTTCCTTGCCCGAACGTCTGGATACGATCAGCCCGCTTTGGCGCAGTCCTTTTAAATGGTGGGAGACAGCCGGGGCACTCATTTCCACTGCTGCCGCAATGTTCAAGACACACTGCTCACTGTGACAGAGCAGCCAGAGAATCTGTAGTCTAGTGCCATCTCCTAACTGTCGGAATGTATCCGCGGCAGCCAGAAAATCAGTGGTTTTGGGCATCACGGAAAGGACATCCTCTAAATCTCCGTGATTGTGTGGAATCTGCATCAACTGTGTGGTGGTCATGTGCTCTCCTTATTATGGATTCCCGCCCCGTTATTTGCAACGGAGATTGTCTATGGGAAATATAGTTTCTCGATTCGGGCAAAGAAAATAAATGCCCTTGTTTCTGTTTTTTATTTTACCGTAGGTTTTGACAATCGTCAAGCAATGGAAAAGATGTGATTTCTTGAAAAAGAAAACATGAATTTGATATATTTGTCATTGATTCGATATATTTTCACATTGTTTTTTCTTATACTGAGAATATAAAAACAGTAGGATATGTATGAATTTATGATTTTAATGTGACTTGAAAATAGTTCATACATATCAGCAAGGAGGAAACGGATTATGATGATGAAAAAAGTAGGAAGTTTTCTGTTAAGTGTAGCACTAGTGGCAAGTGGGTTGTATGTAACAGCATCCAGGGACGCATATGCGTGGACGTTGTATGAGGCATCTCATTTTGACAGTGGGTTTGAAGCATATGAGCCAGATAGTTGGCTTATGTCTAGCTGGTCCAATGGAGACATGTTCAACTGTACATGGACACCAGACAATATTTCTTTTGTGGATGGTATAATGGAAATGACCATTGACAGTGATGGAAATGGCGGTTACACTGGAGGCGAATATCGGACACAGGAAGCATTTGGATATGGTATGTACCAGGTGAATATGAAGCCGATCAGCAATCCGGGAGTGGTTTCTTCTTTCTTTACTTATACCGGTCCATCTGATGGCACTATCTGGGATGAGATTGATATTGAATTTTTGGGATATGACACTACAAAGGTACAGTTTAATTACTATACCAATGGTGTGGGCGGTCATGAGTGCTTATATGATTTGGGATTTGATGCTTCCAAGGATTTTCACACCTATGGATTCTACTGGGGCGAAGGTGTGATTACATGGTATGTGGATGGACAGGCAGTACGTACAGCTACAGCGAATATTCCTACTACACCGGGACATATTATGATGAATGTATGGCCGGGAATTGGAGTAGATAACTGGTTGCAGCCATTCAATGGCAAGACACCACTGACAGCTTACTATGACTGGATGGCATATGATGCACCACGTACTGATGAGGAAGATACCACACAGGCTGAAAGTGAAACGGAGCAGGAAAGTACAGCAGAATCTTCGGCGGAAGGGACAGAGACTACGGAAGCGTCAGAAAGTCAGGAAGAATCCACAGAAGAAAGTGAGCCGGAAAGCAGTGAGGAAGCTGTAATCGTAGAACCATATGGGGAAATTCATTTTGCGGATGATGTGTTGTATACCATTATTTCCAAAAACAGTGGAAAATCATTAGATGTTTCTTACGGTAATCCGGATAATGGTACAAACGTATTACAGTATATATATAGCGATTATGATAATCAGAAATGGTATATCCAAAAGCAGGCAAATGGGTATTATATCATAAAGAGTTATGCAACTGGAAAAGTATTATCAGTAGAAGATTTTTCTACTGAAAATGGCGGTAACATACATCAGTGGGAATATGTAGGCAATGCCAATCAGGAATGGAGTTTGGTTTATACAAGTGGTTTTTACAAATTGGTCAATCGAAACAGCGGATTGTTACTGGATGTGTCTGGTATCTCAAAAGAAGATAATGCCAATGTACAGCAATGGGAAGATATGGAGCAGGACAACCAGCTGTGGCGTATTGCGCCATTGACAGAAGAAAAAGCAGACTTTCCATTTACAGATGTAAAAGAGATGACCTGGTATTATGATACGGTCAAAGAAATATATGAATTGGGACTGATGACAGGTTTTACAGAAACTATTTTTGCGCCAACCGAAACGATGACAAGAGCGATGGTGGCAACGGTGCTGTATCGTATGGCAGGCAATCCGGAAACAACTTATGAAAAGAAGTTTACAGATGTACCGGCTGGTAAGTATTATTCTATAGCGGTGACCTGGGCGGCGGAAAACGGTGTGGTAAGTGGTTTTGGAGATGGAAAATTCCGGCCAGGTACCAATGTGACAAGAGAACAGATGGTGAAGATGTTATATAACTATGCGGAAATGCTGGGATTAGATACCAGTGCAAGAGCAGATCTTACCATCTATCAGGACTGGGCACAAATATCCAATTATGCAAAAGAACCTATGAGCTGGGCGGTAGCAAAAGGTATTCTGTCAGGAACCGCAACAGGAGAATTGAAAGCAAAGAATGATGCTACAAGAGCGGAAGTAGCAAAAATGTTGTTGAATTTTTATAAACTGATAGAAGAATAAGATGGCTATCAAATGAATTTGGAAGGACAGTCAATTTACTGAGTATGTTGTAGATTGGCTGTCTTTTTCTACATCATTCTTTTGAAAATTGCACAAAACCAATCAGGCGGAATATGACACCTTTCAACATATCTTTATGGATTTTGAAAGAAATGAAAAGAAAACAGGAAAATTTTTGAAGAGAATCGTAAAAAGATTCTTTACTATATGAGAATTCATTGATATAATAGAAAAGGAGAGCGTTCTGCCTGAGAAGCGGAAAGCTTGAAAAATGCAAAAATAGGGCGAATATCGCCCGTAGACACATTAGGAGGTTTAATATGGCTAAGTGGGTTTACATGTTTAGTGAAGGTGACATGTCCATGCGTAATCTTCTTGGTGGTAAGGGTGCGAACCTTGCCGAGATGACAAGCATCGGTCTTCCTGTTCCACAGGGTTTCACTATCACAACAGAGGCTTGTACACAGTACTATGAGGATGGACGTAAGATCAACGACGAGATCATGGCGCAGGCTATGGAAGGCGTTAAGAAGATGGAGGAGATCAACGGCAAGAAGTTTGGTGATCTGAACAATCCTCTTCTGGTTTCCGTTCGTTCCGGTGCTAGAGCATCTATGCCTGGTATGATGGACACAATTCTGAACCTTGGATTGAATGATGAGGTAGTTGCAGCAATGATCGCAGGCAACCCAGATCCTTCTTTCGAGCGTTTCGTATATGACTCCTACAGACGTTTCATCCAGATGTTCTCTGACGTCGTAATGGAAGTTGGTAAGAAGTATTTTGAGCAGCTCATCGATAAGATGAAGGCAGAGAAAGGCGTTGAGTATGACGTAGATCTGACCGCAGCTGATCTGAAGGAGTTAGCAGAGCAGTTCAAGGCTGAGTATAAGAATCAGTTAGGAAGTGATTTCCCATCCGACCCTGTAGAGCAGTTGAAGCTGGCCATCGAGGCTGTATTCCGTTCCTGGGACAACCCACGTGCGAACGTATATCGTCGTGATAATGATATCCCATATTCCTGGGGTACCGCAGTTAACGTAATGCCAATGGTATTCGGTAACTTAAACAATGAATCTGGTACTGGTGTTGCATTTACCCGTGACCCAGCAACAGGTGAGAAGAAGCTGATGGGTGAGTTCCTGAAGAACGCACAGGGCGAGGACGTAGTTGCAGGTGTTCGTACACCAATGCCGATCGCTCAGATGGAGCAGGAGTTCCCAGAGGCATATGCAGAGTTCATCAAGGTATGTGAGATCTTAGAGAACCACTATCATGATATGCAGGATATGGAGTTTACTGTTGAGAACAAGAAACTGTATATGTTACAGTGCCGTAATGGTAAGAGAACCGCTCAGGCAGCTCTGCAGATCGCTTGTGACCTGGTAGATGAGGGACACAAGACTGAGGCAGAGGCAGTTGCAATGATTGATCCTCGTAACTTAGATACACTGCTTCATCCACAGTTCGATGCAGCAGCTCTGAAGGCAGCTACTCCTCTTGGAAAGGGCTTAGGCGCATCTCCAGGTGCTGCATGCGGTAAGGTTGTATTTACTGCAGAGGATGCAGAAGCCTGGGATGCAAAGGGTGAGAAGGTTGTTCTGGTTCGTCTGGAGACTTCCCCTGAAGATATCACAGGTATGAAGGTTGCACAGGGTATCTTGACCGTTCGTGGTGGTATGACTTCTCATGCAGCAGTAGTTGCCCGTGGTATGGGTACTTGCTGTGTATCCGGTTGCGGCGACATCAACATGGATGAAGAGAACAAGAAGTTCACTCTGTCTGGCGTGACCTTTAACGAGGGCGACTGGATCTCTATCGATGGTACTACCGGTAACATCTATCAGGGTGAGATCGCAACTGTAGATGCAACCATCGCTGGTACATTCGGCCGTGTAATGGAGTGGGCTGACAAGTTCAGAACTCTGAAGGTTCGTACCAATGCAGATACTCCGGCAGATGCAAAGAAGGCTCGTGAGCTGGGTGCAGAGGGTATCGGTCTTTGCCGTACCGAGCATATGTTCTTCGAAGAGGACAGAATTGCAGCATTCCGTGAGATGATCTGTGCAGATACTGTAGAGGAGAGAGAAGCAGCTCTGGAGAAGATCCTTCCTTATCAGCAGGGAGACTTCGAGGCACTGTATGAGGCTCTGGAAGGCAACCCAGTGACCATTCGTTTCCTGGATCCGCCACTTCATGAGTTTGTTCCTACTGAGGAAGCTGACATTGAGAAGCTGGCTGCAGCACAGGGCAAATCTGTTGAGGCAATCAAGGCAATCATTGCCGGCCTGCATGAGTTCAACCCAATGATGGGTCACAGAGGATGCCGTCTTGCAGTAACTTATCCTGAAATTGCAAAGATGCAGACAAAGGCTGTTATCCGTGCAGCAATCAACGTACAGAAGAAGCACAGTGATTGGGTTGTAAAGCCTGAGATCATGATTCCTCTGGTTTGTGAAGTAAAAGAGTTAAAGTATGTAAAGAAGGTTGTTGTAGAGACCGCTGATGCTGAGATCGCAGCAGCTGGTATCGACCTGAAGTATGAAGTAGGTACTATGATCGAGATCCCACGTGCAGCTCTGACTGCTGATGAGATCGCAGCTGAGGCTGACTTCTTCTGCTTCGGTACCAACGACTTAACCCAGATGACATTCGGATTCTCTCGTGATGATGCTGGTAAGTTCTTAAATGCTTACTATGACACCAAGATCTTCGAGAATGATCCATTTGCAAAGCTGGATCAGACTGGCGTAGGCAAGCTGATGGAAATGTCCCTGAAGTTAGGCAAGCCTGTAAATCCAAATCTGCATGTAGGTATCTGTGGTGAGCACGGTGGTGATCCAAGCTCTGTGGCATTCTGCCATAAGATTGGTCTGGATTATGTATCCTGTTCTCCATTCCGTGTGCCGATCGCTCGTTTGGCAGCAGCTCAGGCAGCTATCGAGGCTCTGTAATTTTTATGGACAAGTTCAGGCGAATTGCTTGAGATAAATAGGTAAAGAGACACCTCTTGTGTGGAGTAATATCCA
>JAFTGN010000053.1 GCA_017457865.1 Lachnospiraceae bacterium
AGGAGATGGTGGCTTCCATGGCAAAAGACCCGATCATCTTTGCCTGCGCCAATCCCACACCGGAAATCTTCCCGGAGGAAGCCAAGGCAGCCGGTGCGGCAGTGGTGGCAACGGGACGTTCCGATTATCCAAATCAGGTGAACAATGTACTGTGCTTCCCGGGCATCTTCCGTGGTGCACTGGATGTGAGAGCAAGTGACATCAACGATGAGATGAAGATTGCAGCGGCCAGGGCCATCGCAGGTCTGGTATCAGAGGAGGAACTGCATGCAGATTATATTCTGCCTGCGGCATATGACAAGCGTGTGAAAGACGCAGTGGCAGAAGCAGTGAAGGAAGCAGCCCGCAAGAGTGGGGTAGCAAGAATTTAATCAGGTTTCCTCACTGATTCCGGCTCACGATTCCGCAAAGATATAGAATCAGGGCAATGGTTTTATGTGAAAGAACATGAATAGGTAATTGCGAAACTCTTTGAGCAGACCCAAAACAGCCTGTACAGATGAAAGGCGTTCGGTATCATGGTTTCGCAAATGTCTAGAGAACGTGAACAGTAAAAGAAAAAAGGGAAACGGAGAGGCTTTTTCGGAGTCGATACCGTTTCTCTTTTTCATAACAATGTAACGAAGGAGAAACGAACGGGGAGCCGATCGTGACAACAACACATGAAAAACAGGATGATGCAATGGAGAAAAGATACAGAGGGGGAAGAAAGTGGAAACACGATGTACCGTATGTGATACGCCTATGGAACGAGGGAAATTGGAATGGATCGGCATGACCACTTCTGTGAAAGTGTTACAGTGGTGGTCTGACAAACCAGTGAAAATCCGTAAGAGCTCTTTGTTTGGGCAGGAGAAGGACATTGAGAGAAACCGGTCTTTTGTACTCAATACAGAGATACCCGGGAGTGCGGGCTGGTATTGTCCGAAATGTGAGAAGATTTACGCAGCGTTTTCTGTCAAGGGACAGGACGGACTGTAACAGAAACGGAGTGAGCATAAAAAATGGGGATGAAAACAGAAACGGAATTGAGAACGATATTGAAACAGATTGACCACCGGGGCTATCCCGCATACAAGGAAACCAGAGGGGCATACCAGTTTGACGGATATGTGCTGTCCATTGACCATGTGCAGGGAGATCCTTTTGCGTCACCATCGAAAGTGAGCATTCGGGTAGCGGGACCAGTTGCCGGATTTCCAAAGGCATTGTTTGATACAAAGGAAAAGCGGATTGCTTTACAGGATGAATTGTTGCGAAACTTTGGCCGGATGACAGAGCAGCATTCTTTTCAGGCAAAAGGCTCCGGGAAAAGCGGGCTGCTGTCTGTCAGCAGATGCGGGCAGGAGATTTTGGAGCGTTCTGCCTGTCAGATAACAGAAGACGGCAGTGTGGTGGTACGGTTTTGTGTGGGATTTCCAGCCAATGGCAGAACCATCAATGCAAGAGAGTTGGAAAAAATTGTATTTGATATCCTGCCGGTATGTGTGAAACGGGCATTGTGTTACAAAGCGCTGGATGGGGCAAAACTGACACAGATTGCAGAACTGGCAGAGGACCAGTGCTTCATCCGGGAAGAATTAAAGCGACGGGGACTGGTGGCATTTGTGGCAGACGGTTCCATTCTGCCAAGAGAATCCGGTGTGTCTGGCAGACCCATGAAAGGGGCAGTCCCTTTTGTGGCTCCTGCGTCTCTGGCAGTAACGTTACAGTTACCTCATAAGGGGGCGCTCACCGGTATGGGCATTCCAAAAGGCATTACAGTCATTGTAGGCGGTGGTTATCATGGAAAGTCTACTTTGCTAAAAGCATTGGAGCGGGGTGTGTATGCCCACAGACAGGGAGACGGCAGAGAGTATGTGATCACAGAGGATACTGCCATGAAACTGCGGGCAGAGGATGGCAGAAGCATTCGTCAGGTAGACATTTCTCTGTTTATCAATCATCTGCCCAATGGGAAAGACACCACAGTGTTTGACACAGAAGATGCTAGCGGCAGTACCTCCCAGGCAGCAGGGGTGGCAGAAGCCATTGAAGCAGGAACCCAGACATTCCTGATCGATGAGGATACCAGTGCCACCAACTTTATGATTCGGGATGAATTGATGAAGCAGGTGGTGGCAGGAGATGCAGAGCCGATTACGCCATTTTCAGATCGAATTCGCCCGTTGTATGAGCAGTTTGGTATTTCCACCATTCTGGTGGCAGGCAGTTCCGGTGCATACTTCACACAGGCAGATACAGTCATCCAGATGGATTGCTATCGTCCGGCAGATATCACAGGTTTTGCAAAAGAGACAGCCATCCGGTATGCCACGCAGCAGAAGACAACAGAGGGCACTCCGGCGTTGCCAGAGTCAGAAGAGACATCTGTATTAACGGCAAAGACAGGCTGGACCACATTGCGTCATCCAAAGCGTATGCCCTATGGAAAACAGATGGAAGACCGGACGAAGATTCGGGTAACAGGCTGTGATACCATTTCTCTGAATAAGGAAACTATCGATGTGCGCTATGTGGAGCAGCTGGTGGATTCGGAGCAGTTACATACACTGGGACATCTGCTGCATACGGTTTTGACGGAAGGATTTGATGGCAGAACTACCATCGTGGATGTCGTGGATCAGCTGTATGAAAGAATAGAGAAACAGGGATTTGCCGCCATAGGGGGAAGCAGTTTGATACCGGGAGATCTGGCCATGCCCAGAAAGCAGGAATTCCATGGGGTAATCAACCGGTACAGAGGATTATCCTTTATACCGGAAAAGACTGTAACACATCAAAGCCATGTAAGGAGAATACGATGAAGCTGACCACACTTTGTTACATTGAGCAGGATGACTGTTACCTGATGCTGCACCGGGTGAAAAAAGCCAATGATATCAATCAGGACAAATGGATCGGGGTCGGTGGACATTTTGAGGCAGGGGAAAGTCCCGAAGACTGTCTGCTGCGGGAAGTAAAGGAAGAAACCGGACTGACCCTGACAGCATGGCAGTTTCGGGGTATCGTTACCTTTGACAGTGACTGCTATGAGACGGAATATATGTGTCTCTATACGGCAAGTGGATTTACCGGCAGCCTGATCGACTGTACAGAAGGGGTCTTAGAGTGGGTGCCGAAAGCACAGATGGAGAAACTGCCCATCTGGGAAGGAGACCGGATTTTTTTGAAACTGCTACAGCAGGAAGTGCCATTTTTTTCTTTGAAACTGTCTTATCAGGGCGACCGGTTGAATAAAGCCGTACTAGACGGAAGAGAGCTGACCGGTACGAAGGATTGGCAGTGAATCGGGAAAGATTTGTAGAAAACCACACTTGACAGAAACATAGAATCCGTGTATCATAAAAACAACAGGAAGTGGTTTTGAAAACCACGTTAAGTGTCAAAAAAAGTCACAATGTTGTTTGGAGGTGTCTATGAACTGTCAGATGATCAATGGAACAGAAAAAGTTGCCATCTTGGTGGATTCCGGTACAGATGTGCCGGTGGAAATCCAGAAGAAATATGGAATGTATCAGATTTCCCTGTGCATTCATTATACAGATGGGGATTATCTGGATGGAGTAGATATCACACCACGGGAAGTATATGATCGGTTTGCCACAGAGATTCCCAAGACTTCCCTGCCTACCATGGAGGCCATTCAGGAGAAATTTGCCCGGATTCAGGCAGATGGATATGAGAAGGTCATTGTGGTGACCATCTCTTCCGGTTTGAGTGGTACCTGTCAGGTGGTGCATCTGGTGGCACAGGACTTTCCCGATTTGCAGATTCATGTGGTGGATACGAAGAACATTGGTATTGGAGCCGGAT
Organism: Lachnospiraceae bacterium; assembly: GCA_017457865.1. Taxonomy (GTDB): domain Bacteria; phylum Bacillota; class Clostridia; order Lachnospirales; family Lachnospiraceae; genus UBA2942. The sequence goes on from JAFTGN010000053.1 coordinate 3,817, forward strand.
TTTCTGCCATTTTGGCAGCGCAGCTGCTGGAGCGGGGCAATACATTTGAGAAAACTATTGAACTGATAGAAGGCAATGTGGCACATACCAAGGTGTTTTTCTGTGTGGACACATTGGAGTATCTGCGCAAAGGCGGTCGCATCGGTCTGGTGGCAGGTGCTTTGGGAACCGTATTGAATTTGAAACCCATCATTTCCTGCAACGCAGAGGGAATTTACTATACTGTGGCGAAGGCAAGAGGCAGAGCCAATTCCCTGAAAAAGGCAATCGAGCAGGCCACAGCATTTGCCAGACAGTACAAAAGCTGTCATCTGGCAGTGGTCAATGGAGATGCGGTAGGGGAAGCCGCAGAGATCACCAAAAGCATGCATGGACTGTTTCCAGAGGTAACGCATATCTTTGAAGGACAGATCAGTCCGGCATTGGTGGTGCATACCGGGCCGGGACTCATCGGCATCGGCGTACAGAGAAGTTTGGTAGAAGGATAATATAGGTTTCAAAGACATGCTCCAAAGGGGTATGTCTTTTTTATATGCCACTAATTTTAAGGAAAAATTTATGGCACATTGAAAAGGTTTGCGCTATAATAAGCCTGATAGCAATCAAATTTTGCAGACAGGTGTGGAGGAGAGTAGTGGTCCACAACTTGTGGATAGGGAAAGAAGGGAAGATAGACCATGAAGGTTTTGGTAATTGGCTGTGGGAAAGTGGGTCAGACACTGGCAGTGGTTCTTTGTGAAGATGGCAATGATGTGACAGTGATTGATCAACAGAAGCGTAAGATGGAAAATCTTTGTAATCAGTATGATATTATTGGAGTAGTAGGCAATGGTGCCAGTTATGAGATACAGAAGGAAGCGGGAATTGAGCAGGCAGACCTGCTCATTGCAGTGACCGGTTCAGATGAACTGAATCTGCTCAGCTGCCTCATAGCAAAAAAGGCAGGAAACTGCAATACCATTGCCCGTGTGAGAAAACCGGAGTATAATGCACAGCTGGAACTGATCAAGGAGGAATTGGGATTGGCAATGGTTATCAACCAGGAGCTGGCGGCGGCAGAAGAAATTTCCCGGGTGTTGAAATTTCCTTCTGCCATTCGAGTGGATACCTTTGCCAAGTCTCATGTAGAGATATTGAAATATCGTGTACCAGCCAATTCTGTACTTGTAGATTTGCGCCTTGATGAGATGCAGACCAAATTGAAAAGTAATGTATTGATTTGTGCGGCAGAGCGAGACGGGCAGGTACAGATTCCAAAGGGAGATTACAAGATTCAGGAGAAGGATGTGATTTCCATTGTGGCGTCAAACAGAGATGCCGATGCTTTTTTTAAAAAAATTGGTTTTACCAATGCCAAAATCAAGGACATTATGATGGTAGGTGGGGGAGAAATTGCCTATTATCTTGCCAGAATTTTGCTGCCATTGGGAATTCGGGTGAAAATTATAGAAAAGAGTTTGTCACGGTGTGAAGCATTGTGTGAATTGCTGCCCAAGGCGACCATCATCAATGGGGATGGAACAGACAAGCAGTTGTTGGTAGAAGAAGGGGCAAAACAGTGTGATGCATTTGCGGCATTGACAGATTTTGATGAGGAAAATATTCTCATCTCTCTGTATATGAAGCATTTGGGAAACAAGAAGCTCATCACCAAGATCAATCGGATTGCGTTTGATGAAGTGGTGCGGGAACTGGATTTGGATACGGTATTTTATCCCAAAAATATTACAGCAGAGCACATTGTCCGGTACGTTCGTGCTATGAAGCGGTCTATGGGCAGCAATGTAGAAACACTGCATCGTCTGGAAAACAATGTAGAAGCATTGGAATTTGTAGTGGAGGAAGGAGCAGCGTTTACAGAGATTCCATTGCAGAATCTGAATCTGAAATCTTCTGTCTTGCTGGCATGCATCAGTAGAAAACGGGAGATTATCATTCCGAGAGGAAATGATGTGCTGAAATCCGGGGATACTATCATTGTGGTGACCACAAAAGCAGGGGTACATAGCATTTCTGATATTTTTGCATAAGGTACGGTGGGACAGATGAATGATAAGATGATACGATATATTTTGGGGTGGATTTTGACGGTGGAGGCAGGTTTGCTGTTGTTATCCTGTCTGGTTGCCGTTATTTATCGGGAGAGGGCAGGTTTTTCCCTGTTGGGAACGGCGTTGCTGTGTGCCGTCATCGGTGGCTGTCTGACAATCAAAAAACCGGAAGATAATGGTATTTATTCCAAGGAAGGCTTTGTCATTGTGGCATTGAGTTGGATTGTGATGAGCTGCTTGGGAGCGATTCCTTTTGTGTTAGGTGGGGCGATTCCTTCTTATGTAGATGCATTGTTTGAAACCGTGTCAGGTTTTTCCACCACAGGAGCCAGCATTCTTTCTGATGTAGAAAGCCTGCCGAAAAGTCTCTTGTTTTGGCGGAGTTTTACCCATTGGATTGGAGGAATGGGGGTATTGGTTTTTGTGATGGCGGTGATTCCTCTTTCTGGTGGCACCAGTATTTTCCTGATGCGTGCAGAAAGTCCGGGACCCAGTGTGGAAAAACTGGTACCTGGTGCGAAAAAGACGGCGTTTATTTTATATGCCATGTATATTGCCATTACGTTGGTGGAGATGGTAGTGCTGCTCATTGGCCGGATGCCAGTGTTTGACAGCATTGTACTGACACTGGGAACAGCAGGGACCGGTGGATTTGGCATTCGCAATGACAGCTTGGGCAGTTATACGGACTTTCAGCAGATTGTCGTCACCGTATTTATGATTTTGTTTGGGGTAAATTTCAATGCCTACTATTTGCTGTACCGGAGAAAATGGAAAGAGGCTCTGCGCAGTGTGGAAGTGCGAACTTATTTTCTGATCATCTTGACAGCGGTTATTTTAATTGCGGTCAATGCGAGAGGGTTTTTTGATTCTGCCTTTGAGGCAGTAAAGCACAGTGCGTTTCAGGTAGCATCGGTGATCACCACCACAGGATATTCTACAGTGGACTTTGATTTATGGCCAGCTTTTTCTAAAACGATTCTGGTGGTGCTGATGTTTGTAGGAGCCTGTGCCGGCAGTACCGGTGGTGGGATGAAAGTATCCCGTTTTATTTTGTTGTTCAAGTCTATGGGAAAGGAACTGGATTATGTGATTCATCCACGAAACATTCGAAAGGTGGCGATGGATGGAAAGAGTGTAGAGCATGCGGTCATGCGGTCAGTGAATGTGTATCTTGTGGCATATGGACTGGTGTTTGTGGTCAGCTTATTACTGATTTCTTTGGAAAATCTGGATATGACGACCAATTTTACTGCCGTTTCGGCTACGTTAAACAACATCGGTCCCGGATTGTCACTGGTAGGCCCTACCGGGAATTTTGCCATGTTTTCACCTTTTTCCAAACTGGTGCTGATCTTTGATATGCTGGCGGGACGGCTGGAGTTGTTTCCGATGTTGATTTTATTGTCCAGAAATACATGGAGGAGACGGTAAGGTGTTTTTTTGTGTAATAAGCGCAGAAAATGGATCTATGCATTGGTTCGATAAGACGGGAAAATGTCTTTTGGCTATGTAATTCGGAATACTGGGTCTGGGATGAGACAACAAAATGTATAGATACGGAAAAACATCGCTATTTATTATGGGAATAAAAATGGGAGTGAAATGAAATCATGAAATATGACTATCTGATTGTGGGAGCCGGCTTGTTTGGCAGTGTATTTGCTTATGAAGCAGCAAAGAAGGGGAAAAGTTGTCTGGTCATTGACAAGAGAAATCATGTAGGCGGAAATGTATATTGTGAGAATGTGGATGGGATTTTGGTACACACCTATGGTGCCCATATCTTTCACACCTCTGACAAGGCAGTATGGGAGTATGTACAGCAGTTTTCCGAATTCAATCACTACATCAATTCTCCTGTTGCGGTGTATCATGAGGAATTGTATAATCTGCCCTTTAATATGAATACCTTTCACAAGCTGTGGGGAGTTCGTACACCTTCAGAGGCAAAGGCAGAGATTGCCAGACAGGTGGCGGCAGAGAAAATACGTCTGGGAGATCGGACACCAGAAAATCTGGAGGAGCAGGCGCTGTTGTTGGTTGGTAGAGATGTATATGAAAAACTGGTCAAGGAATATACCGAAAAACAGTGGGGCAGAAGATGTCAGGAACTGCCCGCCTTTATCATCAGACGGCTGCCTTTGCGGTTTACTTATGACAACAATTACTTCGATGACCCTTATCAGGGGATTCCGGTGGACGGATACACGGCTATCATTGAAAAGATGCTGGCAGAGGTAGATGTAGAGCTGGGAGTGGATTTTCTGGAACAGAGAGAAGCTTATCGTGAGAAGGCAGAAAAGATTATATACACCGGTATGATCGATGCCTATTTTGATTACAAACTGGGACATTTGCAGTACCGTACCGTTCGGTTTGAGACAGAGCGTCTGGACGATACGGACAACTATCAGGGCAATGCAGTGGTGAATTATACCTCTCATGACCAGCCTTACACGCGCATTATAGAGCATAAGCACTTTGCCTTTGGAAAACAGGACTTTACTGTTATTTCCAGAGAATATTCCACAGAGTGGAGACCGGGGATGGAGCCATACTATCCAGTGAATGACGAGCAAAACAGTCGGTTATATGAACAGTATAAGCAGCTGGCAGAGACAGAGCCAAATGTGATTTTTGGGGGCAGGCTGGGACAGTATCGTTATTACAATATGGATCAGGTCATCAAAGCTGCATTGGAATTGGCAGGGACAGAATTTGGAAGATAACAGAATGGGCTCGCAGTAAGGGAATTTTGAACAGTGAGACAAAAGCATATGTACAAAGTGTTGCAAAGCGGATTTTAACGGCATAGTTTGACTACAATCTATGTCAATTGAATGAACAAGAAATAGTGTGTATTGGGATGGAGAAAGACTTGAAAAAATCAAAAAACATGGTAGAATAAAAGTGATTGTAACCATTTTATAAATTTATCAGACGGGTTATGAAGCGGAGTAGGGGTACGAAGTGAGAAAAGTAACGATCAAAGATGTGGCAAAGGAAGCAGGTGTGGCGATTTCAACGGTGTCCAATGCATTGAATGATTCTCATCTGGTCAGTAAGACCACGAAAGAACATATATTAGAAGTGGCCGAGCGTTTGAATTATATACCAAATCTCAGTGGAAGAGGATTAAAGGCAGACAAGACAAAGACGGTCGCTTTTGTATCTTCCAGTGTGCGTGGTTCTTATTTTTACGACTTGATGGATTCTATGAGTGATGGATTCAGCAAGTACGGATATGTGATGTATTTTGTGGTGACCAGAGACAGGGCAGCGATTATGAACTGTATTCTGGGTGGTTCATATGATGGCGTGATTATTTTTGAAGGAGATCGGGTGACAGAAGAAGATCTGCATGTCATGGAAAAGAATCAGATAAAAGCTATTTTGTTGGATCGAAAATACAGCAGCAAATATATCAGCAGCATTGTGTTTAATTCTTTTTATGCAGGATATGAGTTGACCAAGTATTTGATTGGTCTCGGACATAAAAATATTGTATTTATTGATGGTGCTACAGACGCCTATGACAGCCAGGAGCGAAAGAGAGGTTTTTTTGCGGCTATGGACGAGTATCATATTCCGTATACAGAGGAGGAGAATGTGATTACTGGCTGGTTTGAGGAACAGGTGGCATACAATGCTGTGATTTCCTATATCCGCATTGATAAGAAACCGATCCCAGATGCCTTTATTGCAGCCAATGATCTAAGTGCCATTGGATGCATGAAAGCATTAACTGCCACAGGAATTCGGGTACCGGAAGATGTTTCTGTGGTGGGTTTTGATGATGTAGAATTGGCGCAGTACTACAATCCTTCTTTGACCACTTACAAGAATCCGATTGATTATCAGGGCAGGGCCACTGCGGATTTGATGATCAAGATGATAGAAGGGGAAAGTCAGGGAGTGGAACGGGAAATAGAAGGAACACTTGTATTGCGAAAGTCTGCGGGAATTTGCAAGCGGGTGACACTGTAGGCACATGGAGGTAAGGAAACATAAGGGGGCCAGCGCAGGCTCCCTTTTGTAGTAGAGACAATAGGCAAGTGGAGGATGAATATGAGAAAGAAAATGAGTTGTATATGGCTATGTGTGGTAGTGGTATTGCTACAGTTGACGTTAAGCTGGGGTGGTTTTTCTATGACAGCGCGTGCAGACCAGAGTGGATACGGAGAAGATGCCTATTATTATATGAATTATATCCAGACCAACTATCCAAGCAGGGTAGTCGGCACCCCCAATGAAAAGGCGATGGAATCATGGCTGATTCAGGAAGTGACTGCTATGGGGTATGCACCCTATACTTTTTTTACGGAGTGGGATCAATGGGGAACTCATTATGAAGGCGATGCTATTTTGTTTGAAAAACCAGGGAGAAGCAGCAGAAGAATTGTGGTAGGTGCCCATTATGACTGTGTGGATACCCATGGAGCAGATGACAATGCATCTGGTGTGGGACTGTTGTTGGAAACTGCAAAGCGGATGCAGCAGGTAGAGACCGAATATACCATTCAGTTTGCATTATTTTCCATTGAGGAACCGGGAGCTATGGGTAGTCAGTATTATGTATCCAGAGAAACCCAGGAATACAGAGACAGTGTGGCTGTCATGATCAATTTAGATACCATTGCGGCTGGCGATAATATGTATATTTACGGGGGCAGTATGGATGAGCAGGGCAATCTGGTGCGCACCTGGGGGGCATATCAGGCACTTGCTACCGCACAGGCACTGGGGCTGAATATGTCCTTCCATCCAGATGTAAATGAAAACTATCCAGTGCCCATTAAAAATACAGCCAGTGACCATATGGCATACGATTTCCACAACATTCCCTATATTTATTTTGAAGCATCCAACTGGAATGGTGGAAAGTTTAACAATTTCTATCAGACAGCGGACAGCAGAGTGCCAGATGGACAAATGATGCATACTTGGATGGACGATCTGGAATTTTATAATGCTACATTTCCAGGCAGGGTGCAGAATCATCTGACCAGCTATTCTATTTTATTGGATGCATTGCTGCAGAATCTGGTGGAAGGCAGTACAGAGTCAGTGGTGGCACCCGTACAGTACACTGATGTGACAGAAACGGTATATGCAGTCTCTGATGTGAATGTCCGTAGTGGGGCGGGTACCGGATATGGAGTGCTTGGGATTTTGGGAAAAGATACACCGATTCTCCGTACCGGCTATAATGGGGAATGGAGCAGAGTAGAGTATGAAGGAACCACAGCCTATGTTGCAAGTGCTTATCTGACCACAGAAGAGCCAGAGATCACTATAGAGGAAACCACCGCAGAGGAAAGCAGTATAGAAGAGTCTGTGACAGAGGAAAGCAGCACGGAGGCATTGACCACAGAAGAATATACATTAGAGACAAAAGAATCCGTTCTGTCCACATCGGAAGAGAAAACGGAGCAGACGGATACTAGTATAGAAGAAACTGCTCTGCCAGAGCAGGAATGGACAGAAGAGAATCGTCATACATCGTCATGGTGGATTCCGGCAGTGGTGGCAGGTGTCTGCGTGGCAGCAGGTGGCGGAATTGCGGCAGGAATCATTGCCAGAAAGCGCAGAAGATAATTAGATCTATAAAATTGAAGGAAGTACAAAAATATTCAGAAGAGATATAAAAAGTATAGTGTGAAACAGGGGCTGGATTTTAGATCCAGCCCCCGTCTATTGTCAGAACCTGTCCAGTGAGATAAGCCGGACCTTCTGCAATGGAACGAATGAATGTGGCCACTTCTGCCGGTGTTCCCAGTCTGCCTGCCGGAATCTCTTCCATTAGTGCCTGGCGTTCTTCCGGTTCTAAAAAATGATTCATATCTGTATCAATTGCACCGCAGGCGATGGCATTGACCCGGATGCCGGATGGCGCCGTTTCTTTTGCCAGTGCTTTGGTAAATGCGTTGACCGCACCTTTGGAAGCAGAATAAGCCACTTCGCAGGAAGCACCGCAAATGCCCCAGACAGAAGATACATTGACGATGGAGCCTTTCTGTGCCCGGATCATGGAAGGCAGAAGCAGTGAGCAGCAATTATATATGCTGGTCAAATTGGTTTGTAGTAAGCGGTTCCATTGCTCTGGTGTCATATCTTGCAGTAGTCCAATGTGTGAAATGCCTGCATTGTTTACCAATACATCAATTGAACCAAAACGGGTAAGTGTCTCTTTTATCATGTGTTTGCAAAATGTGTAAGAACCCACATCTCCTATAAAGGAAAGGAAAGTAGCACCCAGAGCAGTGATCTCCTGTTCTAGTGTGCCTAGCGCATCGGAATGCTGAAATCCATTGAGGATGACCCGATAGCCATGTGCGGCAAAATTCAATGCGGTGGCTCTGCCGATTCCTCTGGAAGAGCCGGTGATGAGTACAGTTTTCATGACAATCACCTTTCTGTAATATGTTACAATAATATTTACAAATGTTAGTATAGCACAAGATAATGAAATTTTCACGGAAATTCAAATAATAATTTTGTTACTTTTGGTAATTTGAGAATGAGGGGAAAAATCTTTTGGAAAAACAAAGAAAATATTTTACAAAGAAATACAAAAGGGAACCGAAAAGGTTTGAGAAAATAAGCAAAATTTTCCAGATTTCTTTTCAGCAAAGGCTTGACAGCAGGGGAAAGGACTGTTATAATAGCAAAGGATTGTTACAGAAATGTTACAATCGTTACAATCATAACGAAACAATGATGAAGCCATTTCAGAGTAATACATAATAACATAGAATGGCAGCCTGTAGGTGGCATGCAGTGCCTGTCAGAAGAAAAGATGATTTTGAAATCGAAGGGAGAACATCATGAGAAATTTACTGGTGAAAGCAACAGCAATTGGTCTCGCAACAGCACTTGCAGCAAGTGCAAGTCCATATGTTTCATATGGTAAGCCTGGCGTGGTGCAGACAGAGACGGCGATTGCAGGTATACCGATGTTGTTGGGCGATTATTATAACAGAGATACCACTGCTGATTTGGAGGCGGTTCTGGTTCGTCTGGATCAGGAGAAGAAAGCAGAAGAGACCACTCTGGCAGATGAAACCAAGGAATCTGCAACAGAAGCAGAGGAAAGTACTTCTCTGAAGATTGCAGCAACAGATACTTTTGTACAGAAGAAGGTTCGTGAAAACAATTACAAGTCCATCTATGCAAAGATTGCCATTGCACAGGTTGAAAAATATGCGAATGTGAGAAGTACTCCTTCCGCAGAGGACAATGACAATATCGTAGGTCGTATTTACAACAACTGTGCAGCTGAGATTGAGGCAGTAGAGAGCACAAAGGACGGTGACTGGTTCAAGGTAAAGTCCGGTGATGTAGAAGGCTATATTAAGTCTGATCTGTTTGTAACAGGTGTACAGGCGAAGAAGCTGGTAGCAGAGGTAGGAACCATTACTGCTACTGTGGCAACAGAGGATCTGAGAGTGAGAGAAAAGGCAAGTCTGGATGCAGATGTTGTGACCAGTCTGGAGAAGGGTTCTACATACACTGTTCTGGAGGAAGAGAAGGACGGATTTGTCAAGATTGAAGTAGAAGATGGTCTGGTAGGCTATGTATACGCAGGATGTGTAGATGTAGACGTGGATTTCCAGTGGGCAGTATCCAGCGAGGAACAGGTTAAGAGAGAAAATAAGATTGAGGAGTTAAAGTTTGCAGAAAAAGAGGCAGATGCTCAGTATTTCTCCAGTTATGATTCCGGTGAGTATGTGAATGCGGCGGCAGCAGCAGAGGATTGGGCAGAGTCTTTGAATGCTTTGTACAAGGCAGCAAAGAAGTATTATGATGATGATACTGCAGCTTATGCAAAAGAGAGACTGCAGGATGTAAAGGAATATGTAGCAGTATCGGCTGAGAAGGCAGGAGAAGAACAGACTGAGACAATCGAAGCGATTGAAAGTGAAATTGAAATCATTGAAAGCAGTTCTTTCGATGCGGTAGCAGAGATTGAGATTCCGGAAACAGTAGCACCGACTACTGCACCAGAGACAGCAGCACCGGAGACACAGGCTCCTGCGCCGACTACTGCACCAGAAACAGTAGCACCGACTACTGCACCAGAGACAGCAGCGCCGGAGACACAGGCTCCCGCACCGACGCCGGCACCAGAGACAGCAGCACCAGAAACGCAGGCACCGGCACCGACTCCGGCACCAACCTCTGATGTGAGACAGGCAATTGTCAATGAGGCTGTCAGCTGGGTAGGCAGATGTGGTTACGTATATGGCGGTACCAATCTGACAGATGGCGGCGGAGTAGACTGTTCTGGATTTACTTTGAGTGTTTATAGTAGAGTGGCAGGTATTGGTTTGAGTCGTTGCTCTTATCAGCAGGTAAATGATGGAGCAAGAATTGGATTTGACCAGTTAAGACCAGGTGATTTGGTATTCTATGGTGACGGCGGTATCAGCCATGTGGCAATCTACATTGGCAATGGCCAGATCGTACATGCAAAGAATCCGGCAAGCGGCATTGGCATTGACAGTCTGAACTATAAGGCTCCGATTGCAGCAGTTTCTATTCTGGGTTAATACAAATTACATAAGCGACATATGACTGTCTCCTGTATCAAAAGATTAGGAGGCAGTTTTTTTGTAATAGGAAATTCCTATTACAAAAAAGTGCGACCCACTAGGATGAGACCTCGCGCGAAAGAGAAAAAGTTGCTTACGCAACCGCGCTCGGCGCGAGAATTCTGCGTTCACAGAATTCTTTTCTTGTGTGATGGAAAAGTCCTATGAGGTAACAGAAAAATTCTGTTACCAAAAAACAAGGCAGAGATTTGTTTAGAATCTCTGCCTTGTTTCGAAAGGAAAATAAAATAAAGTGAAAGAAAAATGTTAGATTTAATCAAATTCAGGTTCGATCAGGCCGTATGTACCGTCTTTACGTCTATAGACCACATTGACCTCGTCTGTCTCGCTGTTAGAGAACATATAGAAACTGTGCCCCAGTAATTCCATCTGTACGCATGCTTCCTCTGGATCCATGGGTTTTACACCAAACTTCTTGGTACGTACAATCTTTACACCACTCTGTTCTTCCTCTAAATCCTCGTCTGCTAAATATTCTGGTGAAAAATAAGAGATATCCTTCTGGATATTGGATGTCAGTTTGGTCTTATATTTCTTCAACTGACGCTCAATGATTTCCTCTACCAGATCGATGGAAACATACATATCGGTGCTGCTCTCCTCAGCACGAATGATGCGTCCCTTTACCGGGATAGTTACCTCAATCTTTTGAAGATCCTTTTGTACATTTAGTGTTACATATACGGTTACATCTGAGGTAAAATAACGCTCCAATTTGCCGATTTTTTCCTCAACTGCACTTCTCAGTCCTGGGGTTACCTCAATATTTCTTCCTGTAATAATAAATTTCATAAAAGTCAGCTCCTTTCCTCACCTGATTTCCCAAAAGAATACAGGCGGTTGGTATACCGTTATTATACCATACATTCAGAATTTTGCAACAATTTGTTTCCGAAAATCAATAAAATTGAATAATATGGAAGAAAATGTTGAACATGTAAAGAATATTGAAATTCTATGGATAAATTGTATCTTGTTTTTGAAGAAAAAAGAAACAGTTTGGAAAGAAAAAAGTGATAGAGAATTTCGAATGGTTTGTATAAATGCCACAAAACATACTTTCGACAGGCAGCGTGGATATCCACTTGCGGAAAATGAGGCGAAACGGTGGATAATGTGGATAAATTTGTGTATAAGTGAAAAAACAACAGGTTTTATACACAATTCCGCTGTGGAAAAGTGGAATGTCCAGTGGATAAAATCGTGAAAAGAGAATGGGGAGAACAGATGTTTGCAGAGATTTTTGGGTATTTTGATAGAATGTTTTGGAAGAGAAAAAAAGGAAATTGTCAGAAAAAAGAGTTTCCGAAGAATCGGACAGGAGAAAGAAAAATACAGAAGATGTTCATAGATTTGTCAGAAATACTTTACGAATGTTCACTTTACTTTATGTGCAAACGGTGTTACAATGTTCTAGTGTAGATTACAGAAAATATCAACTGGGAGAATGAGGATGATATGAAGTTAGTAGAGAAAATTTTCGGCAGCCGCAGCCAGCGGGAAGTGAAACTGCTGATGCCTACCATTGAAAAGATCAATTCCATGCGTGATGGCATGAAGCAGTTATCTGATGAGCAGCTGCGTGGGAAGACGAAGGAGTTTAAGGATCGTCTTGCTGCCGGAGAGACATTGGATGATCTGCTGCCTGAGGCATTTGCCACAGTTCGTGAGGCGGCCAGCCGTGTGTTAAATATGGAGCATTATGATGTACAGCTGATTGGTGGTATCATTCTCCATCAGGGACGTATTGCAGAGATGCGTACCGGTGAAGGTAAGACCATGGTATCTACCCTCCCAGCTTACTTAAATGCGTTAAAGGGCGAAGGCGTACAGGTTGTCACAGTCAACGATTACTTGGCAAAGCGTGATGCAGAGTGGATGGGTGCCATTCATGAGTTTCTGGGTCTGAAGGTCGGCGTGGTATTAAATGGCATGACTTCAGAGGAACGTCGTGCAGCCTATGCGGCAGATATTACGTATGTGACCAATAATGAACTGGGTTTTGATTATTTGCGTGACAATATGGTCATCTATAAGGAGCAGATGGTGCTGCGTGGATTGAAATATTGTATCATTGATGAGGTGGACTCTATTTTGATCGATGAGGCACGTACGCCATTGATCATTTCCGGACAGGGAGACAAGTCCAATGTGCTATATCAGCGATGCGACATCATTGCCAAGCAGCTGGAGAAAGGTGAGGAATGGAAGACCACTCTTGTGAAAGATAAAGAGAGTGGAACCTATAAAGAGGTTCGTGAAAAGGTCACTGGACAGTTCTCCAAGATGGATGCATTTATGGGAGAGCAGTTTGAGGAAACTGGAGATTTCATCGTCAATGAAAAGGAAAAGAACGTCCATTTGACAGATGCAGGCGTGCGCAAGGTAGAAAAGGCACTTGGTATCGAGAACCTGGCAGATGCAGCCAATCTGGAAATCCAGCATCACATCAATCTGGCACTGCGTGCCAACTATATGATGTTCCGGGATAAGGATTATGTAGTAAAAGATGATGAGGTGTTGATCGTAGATGAGTTTACCGGACGTATCATGCCGGGACGTCGTTACTCCGATGGTCTTCACCAGGCAGTAGAGGCAAAGGAAGGCGTGAATGTACGTCAGGAAAGCCGTACCCTTGCTACCATTACCTTCCAGAATTTCTTCAACAAGTTTGAGAAGAAGGCAGGTATGACCGGTACTGCGCTGACGGAAGAGAAGGAGTTTAGAAACATTTATTATATGGATGTTGTGGAGATTCCTACCAATCGTCCGGTACAGCGAATCGACCATGAGGATGCCGTATACAAGACCCGAAGAGAGAAGCTCAATGCAGTGGTGGATGCGGTAGAGAAAGCCCATGCAAAGGGACAGCCGGTGTTAGTAGGTACCATTACCATCGAGGCTTCCGAAGAACTGAGTGCGTTGCTCAAGAAGAGGGGCATTCCCCATAATGTATTGAATGCCAAGTATCATGAGCAGGAAGCTGCTATCGTAGCAGATGCAGGTCAGCATGGTGCGGTGACCATCGCTACCAATATGGCAGGTCGTGGTACGGATATTAAGCTGGACGAAGAGTCTAAGGAGGCAGGCGGTCTGTTCATCATTGGTACAGAGCGTCATGAGTCCAGACGTATTGACAACCAGCTTCGTGGTCGTGCAGGCCGTCAGGGAGATCCGGGTGAATCCCGCTTCTATCTGTCACTGGAAGATAATCTGATGCGTCTGTTTGGTTCAGAGCGTCTCATGTCCATTTTCAACGCCATGGGCGTAGAGGAAGGCACAGAGATCGTACACAAGTCTCTTTCTTCTGCCATTGAGAAGGCACAGAAGAAGGTGGAGAACAACCATTATGGAATCCGTGAAAATCTGTTGAAGTATGATGAGGTCATGAATGAGCAGCGTGAGGTCATTTATGCAGAGCGTAAGCGTGTATTAGACGGGGAGAGCCTGCGAAGCCACATCATGAATATGGTACAGGAGATTGTGGAAGGTGCAGTAGACCGTTGTATCTTAGATGGAACAGCCAGTGAGGAATGGGACATCGGAGAATTGCAGTCTGTCTTAAAGCCTGTTATTCCGCTAAAGATTACAGAGATTTTGCAGGCCCAGGATCTGTCTGCCATGAATCAGAAAGATCTGAAGCAGCTGCTGAAAGAAGAGGCATTGAAGCTGTACAGTGAGAAGGAAGCAGAGTTCCCGGAAGAAGAGATGATCAGAGAACATGAGCGCAGCACATTGCTTCGTTGTATTGATACCCATTGGATGCAGCACATTGATGATATGGATCAGCTCCGTCAGGGCATCGGACTGCAGGCATATGGACAGAAGGATCCCCTGGTAGAATATAAGATGGCCGGATACGATATGTTTGATGAGATGATTGCCGGTATTCAGGAAGATACAGTGAAGATTCTGTATCATACCAGAGTGGTGACTGCACCGGAGCGTGAGCAGGTGGCAAAGATCACCGGTACCAATAAGGATGATTCTGCTGTGAAGGAGCCGAAGAAGCGGGCAGAAAAGAAGATTTATCCCAATGACTTGTGTCCTTGCGGAAGCGGCAAGAAATATAAGAATTGTTGCGGACGCTTAAAATAAAATGTATCGATGCAGTACCGGATGGATGCAAATAAAATCAAGAAGATACTGCGTCTTTACCATAATATATCATAATAGAAAGAAGGTGTGGTATTTTGGTAGAGTTAGATCAGTTTAAGTATACACTCTCTACTTACGAAAAACCATTATATGAACTGAGGGATTCACTTTAACTTGGCTGTCAAACGTCAGCGGATACAGGAGTTAAGCAGATATATGGAGGAGCCTTCCTTCTGGGATGACCCGGAAAATTCTCAGAAAATCATGAAAGAGCTGAGAAATCTGGAAGACACCGTGAAATCCTATGAGCAGTTAGAAGAGCAGTATGAAGAGATTCAGCTGCTTTTGGAAATGGGCTACGAGGAGAATGATCCGGAGGTGATTCCGGAAATCAAAGACACATTAGAGGCCTTTACCTCTACATTGGATCAGATGACCATCGCCACTTTACTGTCCGATGAGTACGACAGCCACAACGCCATTCTCAGATTGAATGCAGGTGCCGGTGGTACCGAATCCTGTGACTGGGCAAGCATGCTGTATCGTATGTACTGCCGTTGGGCAGAGAAGAAGGGGTATGCAGTAGAGGTACTGGATTATCTGGATGGAGATGAAGCAGGTATCAAATCTGTGACCATACAGGTGAATGGATTGAATGCCTATGGCTATTTGAAGTCTGAGCATGGGGTACATCGTCTGGTACGTATTTCTCCATTCAATGCAGCTGGCAAGCGACAGACCTCTTTTGTGTCCTGCGACATTATGCCGGAGATTGAAGAAGATTTGGATATCGAGATCAACGATGATGATCTGCGTATCGATACCTATCGTTCCAGTGGTGCCGGTGGTCAGCATATCAACAAGACGTCATCTGCGGTGCGTATCACTCATTTGCCTACCGGCATCGTGGTACAGTGCCAGAATGAGCGTTCCCAGTTCCAGAATAAGGATAAGGCCATGCAGATGCTGAAGGCAAAGCTGTTTATGTTGAAAAAGCAGGCAAATGCCGACAAGGTTTCAGACATTCGAGGCGAAGTCAAGGACATTGCATGGGGCAGTCAGATTCGTTCTTATGTATTGCAGCCGTATACGATGGTCAAAGATCATAGGACCGGTTATGAAAGCGGCAATGCCAGTGCGGTTTTAGATGGAGACATTGACGGCTATATCAATGCCTATCTGAAATGGCAGAAGGCAGGCGGCGCATGGAGTGAAACAGAAGAATAAAAGGAAAAAGCCGTTTTTCCATTGTATCTTTCGTCATACATTGGAAAAGCGGCTTGCTTTTTTATGGATAACGTGATAGTATCTTTCCTGTGCGAACAATTGTGTTTGTATGACGAACACAGGCAACCACAGAGAGGAACGTACAATGGATGATGAAAAATACTATCTGATACGAAAGCGAGCAGTGCCCGACGTGTTGTTGAAAGTATTGGAAGTCAGACGGATGTTGGAAGCAGATCAGATGATTTCTGTCAATGAAGCCACCGAGCAGGTGGGGATCAGCAGAAGTTCATTTTATAAGTACAAGGATGATATTGTTCCGTTCAACGAGAAGGCAAACGGCAAGATTGTCACCTTCCTGCTGAACATGGACGATACACCAGGCTGTCTGTCCAAGGTACTGCTGAAGATTGCACAGCTGCAGGTCAATGTACTGACCATCCATCAGAGCATTCCGGTGAATGGCATTGCCACTGTGACCTTGAGCTTGGAAATTCCCGGCAACTTCCGGGTGGAATTGTTGGAAGAAAGCATCCGAAGCTTAAGTGGCATTTATAAAATGCAGATCATGGCAATGGAGTATGGTGCAGCCACTCATGCAATGTGAGAAAGTCGCAAGGCGGATATATGAATGGAGGAATGAAAAAGAATATGGTAAACATCGCAATTATGGGATATGGAAATATTGGATCAGGTGTGGCATATGTGCTGACACAGAATAAGGAGCTGCTTGGCAAGAAAGCAGGGGAAGAACTGAAAGTAAAATATATTCTGGATTTGAGAGAGTTTCCGGGAGATCCATTTGAGGAAAAGATTGTACATGATTACAAGACCATCGTAGAGGATCCAGAGGTGCAGATCGTAGTAGAAACCATGGGCGGTACCAGACCGGCATACCAGTTTGTGAAGGAGTGCCTGCTGGCTGGTAAGTCTGTGGCCACATCCAATAAGGAATTGGTGGCAGCACATGGGGCAGAATTGCTGCGGATCGCAGAGGAGAAGTCTGTCAATTTTATGTTTGAAGCAAGCGTAGGCGGCGGGATTCCGATTATTCGTCCGTTGAACAACTGTATCACCACCGATGAGGTAACTGAGATCACTGGTATTTTGAACGGCACCACCAATTACATGCTGACCCGTATGGCAAAGGATGGGGTAGATTTTGATACTGTATTGAAGCAGGCACAGGATCTGGGTTATGCAGAGCGCAATCCAGAGGCAGACGTAGAAGGTTACGATGCCTGCCGTAAGATTGCCATTTTGTCTTCTATGGCATTTGGGGCACAGGTGGATTATGAGGATGTGTACACAGAAGGGATCACCAAGATCACGGATGTGGATATGAAGTATGCCAATGCACTGGGCATGAGCATCAAGCTGTTTGGTACCTGTAAGAGACAGGATGCAAAAGTGTTTGCCATGGTCACACCGGTTCTGGTAGGAGAGCAGAACCCCCTTTACACTGTTAATGGTGTGATGAACGGCATCTTGGTTCGCAGCGAAGTGACAGGTGATTTGATGTTCTACGGTGCAGGCGCAGGAAAGCTGCCCACGGCCAGTGCAGTGGTAGCAGATGTAGTAGAGGAAGTAAGAAATATTTCCCGCACTTCCATGAAGCGTTGGAGTGAAGAAAAGCTCACTTTGGCAAACTATAAAGAGTCTAAGAAAAGGTTCTTTTTCCGTCTGGACGCAGCGCAGGAGCAGGCAGCTCTGGATGCGTTCCCACAGGCACAGATCATCAAGCTGGATGAGCTGCAGGATGAGTTTGGCGTGATTACAGAAGTCATCAGTGAGGCACAAGCGGAAGAAAAGGCGGCTGCACTGACTGGTGTGAGAAGCAGAATTCGAATTGCAGAGTAAAACAGGGTGAGGAAATGCAGAGGAGGAAAGAGAGCCAATGGAACAGGGATTTGTCAGCGGCGTATCGGTTGACAAAAACATTGCGCGGATTTCCATTATCAATGTAAAGGATGAACCAGGTATTGTATATCGGATTTACAATTGTTTGGCTCTGAATCAGATTAAGATTGATATGATCATACAGTCTGGAAGCAAGGGTGGAGTGCAGGATATTTCTCTGACAGTAGGGAAACCTTTTTTACAGGATGCACTGGACATCATCCAGGCACATTCCAGGGAGATTCCTGCAGAGCGGGTAGAGTATGAAACCGGTGTGGTAAAAGTCACACTGGTTGGACACGGCATTGCAGGGAATCCCAGCGTTCCTGCCACGCTGTTTGAAGCCTTATTTGCTGCCGGGGTAAACATCAAAGCTATTAGTACATCAGAAATCCGCATCACAGTGTTACTGGATGTCAGAGACGCAGAAAAGGCTTTAGAAGCCATACAAAAAGTATTTCATTTAAAATAACAATCAAACCCCACAGAACCGAAACAGTTCTGTGGGGCTTTGCGTTACTGGAACAATTCTTCTAATGCCTGTGTGGGGAAGGACTGTCCGGTCATCTGTTCATACATCTGCTGGTACAGTTCCATGGCATCCTTCATTTCAGTTTGGTGAGTCAGGAAATACATCATAGAAAAAATGGTCAGCAGAGATACGATGACACTGATGATACCCAGTACCAGTCCGGCAGTGCCTAACTTGGAACGGTAGCCATTGTTGTGTTTGGTCAAAATGGCAAAAATCACAGCTGCCAGTCCGGCGCCAAACATCAGTGCCAGTCCCCAGTAGCCGGAAGTGCCGATCATAAAGATGCCCACCAGACCGCAGCAAAAAGCAATGATGTCCATCAGAGTACGTTCCTTTGGAGTATAGCCGGAAGGATCCGGAGAAGGAATGGAAGTCAGGGACTTCTTTCCAACGCCATATGGAATCTTCTTTTCGGAAGAATCCGGACTGAAAGGAGCACTGGATTTTTGTTCCGGTTCTGTTTTTTGACCGGGGATGGGCTTGCCATCCGGTCCATAAATCAAATCACTCATGTATCAAAATCTCCAATCTCAAAGAAATATCGTGGCATAAAAAATACAAAATCTGCCTGATACAGATTGCTTTCAGTCTATCATAAAACAGAAACAATAGGCAAGAGATTTCTCTGTTCCAAATCTGAAAAATATGTGTCTTCCTGCAAAACAGAGGAAAATCAGGAAAAAATGGGGATATAGTGGCAGTGGCGGGGAACAGGCAGTTGCGAAACTATGATACCGAACGGCTTTTATCAAAATTTTTATTTGAAAAACACGTTCTCACTTCGATTCCAAGCAACAGTACTAATATTTATTGCTTGGTACTCAGGTGTGATTGATGGATTTAGAAACAAGCTTGCATATGATAGTTGACAAAATGGAAAAAAGAGACTATAGTAATACTGTATCTGCAAGGATACCACATAAATGAAATAGAGTAGAAGGTTCTTCGGGGCAGGGTGGAAGTCCCTACCGACGGTATAGTCCGTGACCCGCTTTGGCGGTGGATTTGGTGCGATTCCAAAACCGACAGTATAGTCTGGATGAGAGAAGAATCATCAAAGGCGATTTTTGGATTGCTGTGTCATTTGACATAGGCAGACCAAAGGTTGGTCTTTTGGTGCTGATACGATGCCCCCCTGTACTTGTGATGTACAGGGGTTTTCTTTTGTGTAATAGGAAAGAAAAAGCTGCATACGCAATTGTGCCTGACATAGTATCAGACGAAGAAGTCTTTTGCGGAAAGAGGTGTTTTTATGAGTCAATCAAATTTCCCGATCAAAAAGCTGGTGCTGACGGCCATGTTTGGCGCCATGGCATTTATTCTCATGTATTTTGAGTTTCCGTTGCCGTTCATTGCACCGGAATTCTATAAGCTGGATTTCAGTGAAGTGCCGGTGCTGATCGGTACCTTTACCATGGGCCCGGTGGCAGGTGTGTTCATTGAACTGATCAAGATTCTCTTGAAACTGTTGTTTAAGGGAACCAATACGGCTTATATCGGTGATCTGGCCAATTTCCTGATCGGCTGTGCCCTGCTTGTTCCGGCAGGTCTCATTTATCAGCACAAGAAAACCAAGCAGACGGCCATCGTGGGGATGGCAGTGGGTACTGTGGTGATGGCACTGGCAGGTTGTGCATTGAATGCGCTGGTACTGCTGCCTTGGTATGCGGAGAATTTCTTTGGCGGCATGGAACCCATCATTGCGGCAGGAGCTGCAGTCCGGGCTTCCATTACAGATGTATGGTCCTTTGCAGTGCTGGCAGTGGTGCCGTTTAATCTGATCAAAGGCGTGCTGACGAGTATTTTGACATTCTTGCTGTACAAACGGATTGGCCGTGTGATCAAGCGGTTTTAATGATCACTTTTCATGTAATAGAAAATTCCTGGTACATGAAAAGTATTGCACACAGAATTCTTTTTTATTGTTTTTTCGGGCAAGGTTGTTTATAATGGACAATAGCCCGTATCAGTTGCACCGGCAGGGGTTTGGCGCAGCGTACAACCAGAACAGATAAGGGCAGAGACCGGAGACGGTTTCTGCCCTTTGCTTTACGGAAGGAGAGCCGGGGCAGCGGAACATGAGAACAGACAGGAAACACGGAGAAGAAGCGATGAAGAAAATATATGAAACCACCTCTCCGGAGGAAACTTTTCTTCTGGGGAAACAGTTGGGACAACAGGCGGTGGCAGGTACCATTCTTTGTCTGAATGGGGATCTGGGAACCGGCAAGACCGTATTCACACAGGGATTTGCAGAGGGACTGGGCATTGTGGAACCGGTGAACAGCCCTACTTTTACAATTGTGCAGGTCTATGAGGAAGGACGGCTGCCTCTGTATCATTTTGATGTGTACCGAATTGGGGATATAGAGGAGATGGATGAGATCGGATACGAAGAATACTTTTATGGGGAAGGTGTCAGCCTGGTGGAATGGGCAGAACTGATCGAAGAATTGATTCCGCCGGAGGCCATACAGGTCACCATTGGGAAAGATACAGAAAAAGGATTTGAATACCGCCGGATTACGATAGAAGGAGAGGATGGAACATGCTGATTTTAGGAATTGAAAGTGCATCTCTCACTGCCAGTGTGGCGTTGCTGCAGGATGGCAGACAGCTGGCAGAATATACCATAGATTATAAGAAGACCCATTCCCAGACCCTGCTGCCTATGATCCATGAGATCTGCCGGATGACAGAGACAGTACCGGCACAGATTGATGCCATCGCCATTTCGGCAGGTCCGGGATCTTTTACCGGGCTGCGGATTGGCTCCGCTACGGCAAAGGGACTAGGGCTGGCATTGCAAAAACCTTTGATTTCAGTTCCCACTGTGGGGGCTATGGCATATCAGTGTTATGGCAGCCGGTATTTGCTTTGCCCTATTATGGATGCCAGAAGAAGTCAGGTATACACAGGAATATATGAATTTGCAGAGGATGGTACATTTGTCACCGTTATGGACCAGACGCCTATGGCGATCGAAGAGTTGTTGGAAAAAGTCAATGCAATGGGCAGGACGGTACTGTTTTTGGGAGACGGAGTGCCTCCTTATGCAGCGCGCATCCGGGAACTGGCAGCGGTGAAAGTACAGTTTGCACCGTCATTTATGGCAAGACAGCGTGCCGGTGCAGTGGCAGCATTGGGACAGGTATATTATGAAGCCGGACGGTACGAAAGCGCAGCAGACCACAGACCGGAGTATCTGCGCCAGTCCGGTGCGGAACGGATGAAAGACAGACAGTAAGTAAGGGAGGCGCGGATGGAGATTCGTTTCATGGAAGAACGGGATATTCCTTCGGTAGCAGCATTGGAACAGGCATGTTTTTCCATGCCCTGGAGTGAAACATCCCTGAGAGAAAGTATGGAAAGTGGTCACACCATCTTTCTGGTGGCAGAAGAACAGGGTGAGATTGCAGGATATATGGGATTGTATGCTGTGTTGGATGAAGGAGACGTGACCAATGTGGCAGTGGACAGCGCTTACCGGCGAAGAGGGATCGGCAGGGCATTGTTGCAGTACATGATCGAACTGGCAAGAGGCCGGGGAATCCGGGTCATCCATCTGGAAGTACGGACCAGCAATGAACCGGCGAAGGCATTGTATACACAGCTGGGATTTCAGAACATAGGACTGCGGAAAAATTTCTATGACCGACCAAAAGAAGATGCCTGTTTGATGCAGCTTGCAGTCACCCCGAATCCTGTCTGCAATTGCTGCGGCAGAGAAATTCATGCAGAGAGTCCACAGTCAGAGGAGTATCTGGCGGTGGAAAAACAGTGGGGGTATTTTTCCAAAGGAAAGGACGGACTGCGCCAGCGGTTTTGGCTGTGCGAGGATTGCTATGACCGGATGACAGCCGGATTTTTGCATCCCGTGTTGGAAGAAGAAACCACAGAATGGTAAAGAATGGAGAAAGTGTATGTTAGATATTTGCCTGCTTGGAACAGGAGGAATGATGCCCCTGCCCTATCGGTGGCTGACTTCCATGATGGCACGTTATAATGGCAGCAGTCTGCTCATTGACTGCGGAGAAGGCACGCAGGTTGCCATCAAAGAAAAAGGATGGAGCTTTAAGCCCATTGATGTGATCTGTTTTACCCATTATCATGCAGATCATATCAGCGGGCTGCCAGGGCTATTGTTGACCATGGGGAATGCAGAGCGGACAGAACCTTTGACATTGATTGGTCCGAAAGGACTGGAACGGGTGGTGGGTGCATTGCGTACCATTGCACCGGAACTGCCATTTTCTCTCCGGTTTTTAGAAATTACGGAACCAGAGCAGTCATTTGATTTATATGGGTATCATATTGAGGCGTTTCGGGTGAAACACAATGTGACCTGTTATGGCTATACCATTTCCATTCCCCGGATTGGAAAATTTTCTGCCCAGAGGGCAAAGGAACAGGATATTCCGCTGAAACTTTGGAATCCGTTGCAAAAAGGGGAAACCATAGAGTGGGAAGGAAAGGTCTACACACCGGATATGGTGTTGGGACCAGAACGAAAGGGACTGAAGGTGACCTATACCACCGATACCAGACCGGTTCCTGTGATTGCACAAAAAGCAAAAGATGCAGATTTGTTTATCTGTGAGGGGATGTACGGAGAACCGGGAAAAGAGGCCAAGGCGAAAGAGTACAAGCACATGACCTTTTATGAGGCGGCGCAGCTGGCGAAGGAAGCAGACCCAAAGGAAATGTGGCTGACCCATTACAGTCCTTCCCTGGCATACCCGGAAGAATATATCCTGGAAACCCGCAAGATTTTTCCACGAACCATTGCGGCGAAGGATGGCAGAAGCGTGGAATTGAAATTTGAAGAAGAATAACAGTTGGAAACC
Organism: Lachnospiraceae bacterium; assembly: GCA_017457865.1. Classification (GTDB taxonomy): domain Bacteria; phylum Bacillota; class Clostridia; order Lachnospirales; family Lachnospiraceae; genus UBA2942. The sequence continues at coordinate 27,092 of JAFTGN010000053.1, forward strand.
GTTGGGAAAACGTGTAAAAACGTTGGAAAGTGTGGAAAAACATTGGAAAATGTTGGAAAAGGTGAGCAGACAGAGATGAAAGAAGATGTATATATATTGGCAATTGAAAGCTCCTGTGACGAGACAGCGGCTGCGGTTGTGAAAAACGGAAGAGAAGTTTTGTCCAATGTGATTTCTTCTCAGATTGACATTCACACCTTATATGGAGGCGTGGTACCGGAAATTGCATCCAGAAAGCATACCGAGCGCATCAATCAGGTCATTGAGCAGGCGCTGGAAGAAGCTGGAATGACATTGGAAGAAATGACAGCCATTGCCGTCACCTATGGACCGGGACTGGTAGGAGCGCTGTTAGTGGGCGTGGCAGAGGCGAAGGCCATTGCATTTGCCACAGGTAAGCCTCTTGTGGGAGTACACCATATTGAAGGGCATATTGCGGCCAATTTTATCGAACATCCGGAACTGGAGCCGCCATTTTTGTGTTTGGTGGTATCCGGTGGACATACCCATTTGGTGCGGGTGAAGGATTATGGTGTGTTTGAAATTCTGGGAAGGACCAGAGATGATGCGGCCGGAGAAGCGTTCGATAAGGTGGCACGGGCCATCGGACTGGGCTATCCCGGGGGGCCGAAGATCGACAGGAAGGCAAAGGAAGGCAATCCCCTTGCTATCACATTTCCCAGAGCAAAAGTGGCAGACAATGCCTATGATTTCAGCTTCAGCGGTCTGAAGTCTGCTGTGCTCAATTATCTGAACCATGCCAAGATGATGGGAGAGGAAGTAAACGATGCAGATCTGGCTGCTTCTTTTCAACATGCAGTGGTAGAGGTGCTGGTATCCCATGCCATGGAAGGGGTAAAGGAATACGGTGCAGATAAGCTGGCCATAGCCGGCGGCGTGGCATCCAATACTGCCCTTCGGGCACGGCTGGAAGAAGAATGTCAGAAGCGCGGCGTGGCATTTTATCGTCCTTCGCCGATTTTGTGTACAGATAATGCAGCCATGATCGGGGCGGCAGCATATTATGAATATGAGAAGGGTGTACGGCATGGCTGGGATTTAAATGCCATCCCAAACCTGAAACTGGGGGAACGGTAGGCAGTCAGGAAATTTCGCTTACTTCTAATGATAATGCCTGCGTACGCAGCATATCTTTTGAAGGTACACTTTCGTTTCGGGGTTTTCTGATCCCCTGAAGACGGATGAGCAAAGGAGGTGACTAGGGTGAAAACGGCAGCAATTGTACTGGCGGCAGGAAGCGGTAAGCGCATGTATGAGGGTGCGGAGAGACTGACAGCCGGTGAAAAACGTGTGAAGAAGCAGTACATGGAGATTGGCGGCCGCCCGATCTTGTATTATGCCTTAAAAGCGTTTCAGGATGCGGGAGTGGATGAGATCGTTCTGGTAACGGGTGCAGAGGAGATTGACTATTGTCGGGACGAAATTGTGAAACGATATGGTCTCACCGGTGTCAGTGCCATTGTGGCAGGCGGAGCAGAACGGTATGATTCTGTGGAGCAAGGGTTACAGGCGGTACAGAGCGCAGACTATGTATTGATTCATGACGGTGCCCGTCCCTGCATTACAAAAGAAGTAATTGCACGCTGTATGGCAGATGTGCAGGAGTATGGCAGTGCCATAGCGGCAATGCCTGTAAAAGATACCATCAAAAAAGCAGATGAAGGGGGATTTGTGACAGAGACACCCCTGCGCAGCAGTCTGTACCAGATTCAGACACCCCAGGTATTTCGGGTAGAAGTGATGCGTCGTGCATATGAAGGATTGCATCGAAGCGGAGTTGTATCCGGCGTGACAGATGATGCCATGTTGGTAGAGACATATACAGACACACCCATCCATCTGACCAGAGGGGATTATCGGAATATCAAGGTAACCACACCGGAGGATCTGCAGGTGGCTGCATTGTTTTTGCAGAGCCAGGGAAAGATTTGATTGGAGTTGTACGATTGCGAAACTAATGCCAGGTATGCAGTTGCAGGCAACTGGATCTTTGGCACTGGCGGCATTCGTCAAATTGACAGGCAAGCGTGTCAGTCTGACTCATTGCTGGCGAGAATAAAGTACCGGCATTTCACAGAGTTTTTTGAATGAAAAATTTCTGATGTGCAGGCTGTGTTCTGGTCAGATGAAAGAGTTTCGCAATTGCCTATATATGGAAAAGCAGAAAAAGGGTACTGTTTTTTGGGAAAAATAAAGTCAAACGGTCTTTTGAAAAAAGATTGAAAAAAGTTTCAAAAAAGTGTTGACAGAATCAAAAGGAAGTGCTAAAATAATTTCTGTTGCGGCTGACATGAACGGCAAAGGCCAGAGTCAGAAAGGTTGCAACAAAGAAATAAAAAATCAAAAAAGTGCTTGACAAAACCAATCAGATGTGATACAATGAAGTGGCTCTGCTGTGGAGAGGTGTCCGAGTGGTTTAAGGAGCCGGTCTTGAAAACCGGTGACTCCGAAAGGGGCCGTGGGTTCGAATCCCACCTTCTCCGTTGAGACAATTTTGATTCATATTGTTTCTAAATCAACGTCTTGGAGAAGTACCCAAGTGGTTGAAGGGGCTCCCCTGGAAAGGGAGTAGGTCGTTAGTAGCGGCGCAAGGGTTCAAATCCCTTCTTCTCCGTTGGTCTTCAAGAAGGCCTGCACCTTGACAACTGAACAGTATAACCAACCTCGAAAATTCTTAAAACTCTGGAATCTGAACTGTTGGATGACCGGAGAAGAGAATGTTCAAGAGAGAACGAACCTAAAACAGTAAAAAACGGAAGTTTCAAACGGGAAAGAA
>JAFTGN010000054.1 GCA_017457865.1 Lachnospiraceae bacterium
AATCATCCCATACTTTCTCATCTTGTTCCAGTCATAAGCAGGGTCACAAATCAGTCCCATCCAAAAGTATGGAAAAAACACAATGGTTCTGGACAAAGACATCCATCTCCCAATAAAAGGACAGTACCCTGCCACACATCCAGCCAACAGGGATATCCCAAAAATCATCCACCGTCTTTCCCTGTGTCTGCTTTCTTTTTCCACATCCCGGGTTTCTTTTCCACAGCCATGTGTGCTTCTGCACATTCTCTTCCAAAACCCGCTTCTGCTTCCCGGACTGTTCTTTTTCTTCCAGCGAAACCATAGCCATCCCATACCTGCCCACAATACGTTACTGAGCAGATACCATAGATGCCACCAGGGGACAAACCAGTTCATGTTTCCCCTATTCACTGCCCACAGGACTGTCTGCAACAGCAGGTACATAGGCAGCAGCTTCTTCACACAGTTTTTGCAATCTCTCTCCGTCCCCAGAAACAGACCGGACAAAAATGCAAACAGGGGCATATGTACAAAATAAATCCACTTGTATTGTATCAAAAGCAACTTTGAACTGCCAATGTCTGTCTCAATCCAGTGTCCATAAATCACAAGTATCAGTAACATACACTTGAGATTACAGTACTTTGCCATCCGCAACCTGACCATTTCCTCACCTCCTGTCTGTTAGAGCCGGAAAGCAGGGAAACGTTACAAATTTTTCTGTTTCACACTCGTACATTCCTCTACGCAAAAACAGCCATACAGTACAGATTTCCCCATCTGTATTGCATGGCTGTTTTTTAATATCTGCATCAGCTGCCAAGTCATACTCTTTCAGAATGTGTTCTCACGTACTCTATGAATTCCGGCGTTTTCGACCAGTATTGGATACCCCAATTGTCAAAACTCCATTCCTCCATAAAGGCATTGCACTCATAATCCACATAGTACATAATACCATCCTGCACCACAAAATTGGTTGGAAAATAATCAATGTTCAAACCGGCAGCTTTTGCCTGCTCACTCATTTCTTTCACTTGCTGCATATAGCGCTCTTCCATTTATCTTCACAAATCAGCTCATAAATGGTAGGTCCATTGATGAACTCTTTTACAAGACATTCCTTTTCCTCGTCAAGCTCCACCATGACTGGAATGGGAATACCTGCCTGTAACAGTCTGGCATAATCATTTTTCTCGGCTTCTATCTTATTTCCAAAGGAATAATACGCACATGGTTCATGATGAATCTGCTTCAAAACATACGATTTGCCATCTCGCCTGACAAGATAAGAGTAACCACCCTTTCCATGCCCCAATAATTTTATGATTTGATACTCTATCTGATTGACCTTGATCACCTCATCCATTGTTCCCACCTCACTTTTGCGCTTTTGAATAGTATACTTCATTTCGAGACAGACTTCAATCCGTTGCATCTGTCTATCTCCTATAAATAGACATGAATTCTCCTTATTAAAAGTACATTCCCGATAGATGATACATTTCTTTACAATATCCTATAGCTGTGAAAATCTTTCTGGTAATACATACTTTCCTTCTATTGCCCTTTTTACAATAAATATGATACAATAAAGACATTCCAATATACTATCCTGGCAGGTGAACCATATGAAACATTCTATTGATACTCCGATTTCTCATAACCGTATCATTTCCACTGATGAAGTGGTCACTCTTTATCATGGTTCAAAATCTGGCATTCA
>JAFTGN010000055.1 GCA_017457865.1 Lachnospiraceae bacterium
ATCCCATTCGAAAGAAGTAAGACCCCTTGAAGACTACGAGGTAGATAGGGCGGAGGTGGAAGCGCAGCAATGTGTGGAGCTGACCGTTACTAATCGGTCGAGGGCTGGACCAGAGGGTCCGGTTTGAGAAGGGTAAAAAGAGAAGAGATCGGATGAAACAGAGATGAAAAAGATATTGACTGTATGCAGTTTTGAAGGTACACGTAAGTGAATATGGAGCGGGGTGTGGCTCAGCTTGGCTAGAGCGCCTGGTTTGGGACCAGGAGGCCGCAGGTTCGAATCCTGTCACCCCGATTATGCGCGAGTGGCTCAGTTGGTGGAGCACGACCTTGCCAAGGTCGGGGCCGCGGGTTCGAGTCCCGTCTCGCGCTCTATGAAACCTCTTGTTTATCAGGAGGTTTTTTTGTGTAATAGGAATTTCCTATTATATAAAATTGTGTGAAAATATGAATTCTGTTTGTGAAGCAGCATAACAAAAATAACCCTATCTCCTTTTCTGAGATAGGGTTGGTCCAAAAAGATTTTATCTGATATTAAAATTTTATCTGATATTGTTTTACGGATTATGCATGATAAACAACCTTTCCTTCACAGATAGTATAATGCACCTTGCCATACAATGCTTGCCCGGTAAATGGAGAATTAGAGGCTTTGGAAGCATAACTGGTAAATGTCTGGATTTCTTCCGGGTCAAACAACACCAGATCGGCTCTGCTGCCAGGTTCTAAAGTACCTCCATCCAGATGATACAGCTGTAAAGGGTTATAACTCATTTTCCGGAGTAGTTGCGCCAGTGTCAGATGCCCGGGGCGAACCAAATTGGTGATGCCCAGTGGCAGGCTGGTTTCCAGTCCAATGATACCGCTAGGTGCTTTTGTGAATTCCCGTTCCTTTTCTTCCTTGCTGTGAGGGGCATGGTCAGTGGCAATATATTCAATGGTATCATCTGCAAGTCCGGCAATGATTGCCTGACGGTCTTCCTCTGTCCGAAGAGGGGGATTCATCTTGGCAAGTGTACCATGTTTTAAGACAGCATCTTCTGTCAGCGAAAAATGATGAGGGGTTGCTTCTGCATGGACATCTGCTCCTAGTGCTTTGGCCTGTGCCACAATGGAAACAGCCTCCTTGCTGCTGATGTGCTGGATATTGACGGAAGCTCCTGTGGCAAGCGCCAGCATGGCATCCCGTGCACTTAATACATATTCAGCAGCAGCATATGCGCCTTCTAATCCCAGCTGTTTAGAAACTTTGCCATGATGTACCCCTGAATTTTGGATAAAAAGAGGATCTTCTTCATGAAAACTGAGGGGTACATGCAGAGCAGCAGCTTGTTTCATGGCCTCTATCACCAATGCCTCATCACAGATCGGCACACCATCATCTGTAAAGCCCACAGCCCCTGCCTGTGCCAGTGCCTGCATATCCGTCAGTTCTTTTCCAAGCATTCCCTTTGTGATGGTAGCAGTAGGCAGGACACGAATGTTGGTTTTCTTTCCCTCTTCTAATACATATTGTACCAGTTCGGGAGAATCTACAGGTGGCTTGGTATTTGCCATGGTAATGACAGTAGTAAACCCACCTGCTGCGGCTGCTGCTGCACCGGTTCGGATGTCTTCTTTGTAAGTAAATCCAGGATCACGGAAATGTACATGGATATCCACCAGACCGGGAGCTACCACCAGTCCGTCCGCCTGAATCAGCGCATCATATGGTTCATGGGAAAGGTCAGTGCCGATTTTGGCAATGCGTCCATCTGTAATGAGAAGATCTCCTGTTTCATCCAGTCCAGAAACAGGATCAATCAAATGTCCATTTGCAATTCGTAAAGTGCTCATACGTGTCTCCATTTCGAAAAAATGTATTTATCCAGAACCAGATAGAGAAAAAGCGTTCAAGTGGCTCTGAACAGTAAAATTCAGCAAAATGCGTTATAGGTATCATACCATGTTTTACATGCTTGTGCTACTGTTTTCTGAAAGCGGAAACACAGATTGACATTTATTTGTCAAATTGATATAATTTGTTTATCTTAAGAGAAAGGTGAAGTTGGGAAAAATATGCGTTGCATGCTTGCATGGATAAGCATATTTTGACACAAGTTCATGTGGCGACAAGCCACAGCAAGATGTAGCGAAGCGGAATCCAGTCGGCTCCGAACATTTTGTATCAAATAGAAAGTATTAGTGTGTCTGGGACGAGGAAAAGATGGAACATAAAGAAATATCAAGGGCAGTCATTAAACGTCTGCCACGTTATTACCGATATTTAGGGGAATTGTTGGAAGAAGGAATTGAGCGAATTTCTTCAGGTGAACTCAGTGAGCGTATGAAGGTCACTGCTTCCCAAATCCGTCAGGATCTGAATAATTTTGGGGGATTTGGGCAACAAGGGTATGGATATAATGTAGCGTATCTTTATACAGAGATTGGAAAAATTCTGGGATTGGATCAGAAGCATCATGTGATCATTGTGGGTGCAGGAAATCTGGGACAGGCACTAACCAATTATACAAATTTTGAAAAACGTGGTTTTATTATTAAAGGCATGTTTGACATCAATCCCCGTTTGATTGGTATGACAGTGCGGGGGATTCCAGTGTACCCTTTGGAGGAGTTACAGCATGTCATTGAGAAAGAACAGGTGCAAATTGCAGCATTGACCATTCCAAAGGGACAGGCAGGAGAGATGGCAGACCGACTGGTTTCTTATGGCATTAAGGCAATCTGGAATTTTGCTCATACAGATTTGAATGTACCAGATGATGTGATGGTAGAGAGTGTGCATTTGTCAGACAGTTTGATGCGTCTTTCCTATCGATTGTCCAGTGAAACAAAACGTATGGACGAGTAACATTATGTTTTCTGAAACTTGATACCTATTGAAATGAAATCGTTACTTGCGTTATGCAGACGAGTAACACTGTATTTTTTTGGAAATTTGATGATTCAATTTGCACAAATAGTACCTGATATAAATTTGGAGATAACGACGGATTTTTTTGGAAGCATCCGATTTTGCTTACAAAGAAGCATTTTTTTTGCTACAATAAAAATGGTAGTGTAACTGTGAGAGGAACAAACAGTTACAGGATTATTTTTGCAGAGAATTTGGCTCGGAGCCCCAAATGATCGTAAAGTCCGTCACTGGCTTTCGCATCCGCAAGGTTGCTCCAGTATGGAGGGTTTGTATGTTTGCAGAGGGTGATTATATTTCTTACAGTTGTTATGGTGTGTGCAAAGTAGAAGGAACAACGATGATGGATGTACCGGGTGGAGAAGAGCCACGCATGTATTACATCTTAAAGCCAGTCTATGAAAACAGTGGTACGGTATACAGTTCGGTAGAAAATGTGAAGTTGCTGCGTAGACCGATTTTGACAAAAGCTGAGGCCAACAGCCTGCTGAAAGAAACTTCTCATCTGGAACCGATTTCTACAAGTGACAAAAAGCAGTTAGAGGAACAGTGCAAGGTTGCAGTACAGTCAGGAGAATGTGTAGAATGGATGAAGGTCATCAAGACACTGACCTATGAGCGCCTGATGCGTCAACAGCAGGGGAAGAAGATGACTGCCACCAATGAGCGTTATCTGAAAAATGCAATGGATAAGCTTTGTGGAGAACTTGCAGTGGTACTGGAGCAGGATAAGTCGCAGGTGGAGGAGATGTTAGAGGAACTGTTGAAACAAAGTATTTTATAATAGAAATCAGAGCAAAGAAAAGGATATTCCGGCGAAATGGAACAAGCCGGAATATCCTTTTGTTATGTTTATAGAATTGTCATCGGCAGGTAATATCTGTTTTACAGATTTTCCTCTTCTTCCTCTTCTTTGGTCTTAGGACGGTTCTTTCCCCCTTCCTTGAAGTTCAATTCCCAGTCACGCTCCTCCATAGGGCGGTATTTGGTATGGTGTCCTACATACTTGTAAGCTGGACGGATGATCTTGCCACCGCTGACCAGTTCCTCAATGCGGTGTGCACTCCAACCGGAAATTCGGGAGATGGCAAACATAGGGGTGAACAACTCTTCCGGCAGTCCCAGCATGGTGTATACAAAACCGCTGTAGAAGTCTACATTTGCACAAACAGGCTTGAATACATTTCTTCTGCTTGTGATCAGATCTTTGGCAATCCGCTCTACATTCTCATATAGCTGGAATTCCCGTTCTAAGCCTTTTTCTGCGGACAAGGCACGGGCATATCCCTTTAAGACATCTGCTCTTGGATCGGACAGAGAGTAGACTGCATGTCCCATACCATAAATCAGTCCGGCATTGTCAAAAGCCTTTTTGTCCAAAATGGCATTCAGATAATCGGTCAATGCATTCATATCTTCCCAGTCTGTTACATGTTCTTTGATGTCCTGGAACATATGCTGTACTTTAATGTTGGCACCGCCATGTTTTGGCCCTTTCAGAGAACCAAGAGAAGCGGCAATGGCAGAATAGGTATCGGTACCGGTAGAAGTCACCACATTGGTGGTAAAGGTGGAGTTATTACCACCGCCATGTTCTGCATGAAGGACGAGAGCCGCATCCAATACACGCGCTTCTAATTCTGTATAAGTGCCGTCAATGTGCAGCATACGCAGAATGTTTTCCGCAATAGACAATTCCGGTTTGGGATTGCGAATCAGCAAACTTTTACCCAAGTGGTAGTGACGATATACATGATAGCCATATACACTGATCAGCGGGAACAGTGCGATCAGGCTCAGACACTGGCGCAATACGTTGGCAATGGAGGTATCATCTGGATTCTGGTCGTATGTATACAGAGTGAGAATACAACGCTGTAACACATTCATCATATTTTCTGTAGGAGCTGTCATGATGATATCACGGACAAATGTTTCCGGAAGGGTTCTCATGTCAGCCAGAATGTTTTGAAACAGTGCAAACTGTGTTTCGCTGGGCAGCTGGCCAAACAGCAGCAGGAAAGTGGTTTCCTCAAAAGCAAAACGCTTGCCTTCTGTGCCCTTGATCAAATCTTTGATATTGTATCCCTGATAATATAATCTGCCCAGAGCAGGATAGGTCTGTCCATTCTTGACCTCTGTGGACAATACATCGGAAATTTCAGTCAGACCGGCTAATACGCCCTTTCCGTTGGCATCACGAAGACCACGTTTTACATCATACTCCTGGTACAGATTTAAGTTGATCTGTGCGGAAAGCTTAGAATATTCCGTTAATTTTGCGAGTATGTCTTCGTATTTCTTCGTGGTGTCAGAATTGTTGTTGTAAGTTGTCATAAGCGATCTCCTTTCATTAGTGGCAGAATAGTAGTAAATATGCTGATCTATTTGAACGAGGCAGAAAAAAACCTCGATTCCATTTATTATATACGGAAAAAGCAACTTTCGCAATGCATAAAATTCCAAATTTACTTAATTTTATAAAGAGTTCCATGAAAATGAAGATAAAATCACCCTGTTTTGCAAATGATAACAGAGAAAATCAAGAAAAAACAGAGTGTACCTGTTCACAAGGGAAAGAAGTTGTGCTAAACTTAACAGTACACATTCCAGATAAAATAACCTGATCAGGAATTATTTTATAAATTAAAATCTGGATGATGCGAAATGATAAGTTGTACAATTAAGGGATAATAGGTAATTGTGAAACTCTTTGAGCAGAGCAGAAACAGTCTGCATATCAGAAATTTTTTCAGAGGAGATGACAGAATGCGTTATGTGTTGACGGGAAAAGAAGCAAAAGAAATAGACCGGTATACCATCCAACAGGTAGGGATACCATCTGTGGTATTAATGGAACGTGCTGCACTGGCAGTGGCCCAGGCGGTCATGAGAGAGGAAGAGCGGACAGAGAAAATTGTAATTGCAGCAGGCTGTGGCAACAATGGCGCAGATGCACTGGCGGCAGCACGCATTTTATGGCAAAAGGGATGGCGCAATCTGAAAGTCTTACAAGTGGGGGAGGATTCTCATGGAACTGTGGAATGGCAAATGCAGAAGCATATTTTAGAGCAGATGGGGATTCGGATAGAAAAATTTGAGCAGGGATGTGTGCCGAATGCAGGCGCAGCAGTGGATGGCATTTTTGGCATTGGCTTGTCCAGACCGGTAGAAGGGATATTTGCAGATTGTATACAGGAATGCAATGCAAACGTCCGGCATATTTATGCAGTGGATATCAGTTCCGGAATTCATGCCGATACGGGAAAAATTTTGGGGGTTTGTATAAAAGCCTATCGAACCATTGCATTTGGCAGCGAAAAGTTAGGTAGTATCTTATATCCAGGGACAGAATATAGTGGTATGGTAGAGACTGTGGATATTGGCTTTCCAGAGTGTGCAGCAGCAGCGGTGAACCCTAAGGCGGTAAGGTTCGAACCCGGCGATCTGCGCCGGCTGCCTGTCCGTCCGGCTTATAGCAATAAGGGCACCTTCGGAAGAGTACTGATTGCGGCCGGCGGGAAAAACATGGCGGGAGCCGCCTATCTCAGTGCCTATGCGGCATACAGTGTTGGTGCAGGATTGGTACGAATTTTGACGGTGGAAGAAAACCGGACAATTTTGCAGACACTGCTGCCGGAAGCCATTCTAACCATATGGGATGAAACCAATCTGGAGACACAAGTAGAGCAGTGTCTGGAATGGGCAACGGTTGCAGCAGTTGGTCCGGGGCTTGGAACAGGAGATGGGGCAGGAAGGCTGCTGCATACCATGTTGAGACACCGCAGATGTCCTCTTGTATTGGATGCAGATGCATTGAATTTGTTGGCAGCCAATCCCGGGTGGCAGACACTGCTTGGTGAAAACTGTATTCTTACCCCTCATCTGGGAGAATTGAGTCGATTGACGAACATCCCGGTTGAACGATTGCAGGAAAATCTTCTGGCAGAGGTCGACATACTGGGCAGTAAATGGCATGCAACGGTGGTGTGCAAGGATGCCAGGACCATTGTATGTACGGGAGGAGAACCCTTGTATGTGAATGTGTCTGGAAATCAGGCGATGGCCAAAGGAGGCAGTGGAGATGTGTTGACCGGAATCATTGTCGGTTTGGTGGCACAAAAACGGTCCTGTCATGAGGCAGCCTGCCTGGGAGTATACCTCCACGGATTGGCAGGGGATGCGGTACAGGCAGAAAAGGGAAGCTACAGTCTGTTGGCGACAGATCTGGTTCGGGCATTGTCCGGACTTTTGGTACAGCATCCGGAGTGAGCTGCTGCACGAAAAAAGCAAAAAGCAAACAGAAAGGAAAAGAATATGAAACAGTACACAAGAGTGCATGCAAACATTGATTTGGATGCCATTGATCACAATATGAGGAGTATGGCTCACAATGTAGCGCCGGGCACAAAGCTGTGTGGCATCATTAAGGCAGATGGATATGGACATGGGGCAGTGGCAATTGCCAAAACGATAGACCCGTTGGTGTGGGGATATGGGGTGGCCACCATGGAAGAAGGAGTCATTTTGCGCAGGCACGGAATCGGAAAACCGATTCTGGTGCTTGGCTCTGTGAATCCTGTATGTTATGAAGAAATGGTAACATATGACATCCGTCCTGCTATTTTCCAGTATGACAGAGCAAAGCGGTTATCCGAAATAGCCTGTCGTCTGGGAAAAGATGCTTTGATACATATAAAAATTGATACAGGTATGAATCGGATTGGGATGGCACCATCTGAGGAAAGTATTGCAGAAATTTTGCGCATGGCACAGCTGCCTCATATTGTAATAGAGGGGATTTTCACACATATGGCAACGGCAGATGAGACAGATAAGACAAGGGCACTGGCACAGGTAGAGCAATTCCGTTCTGTGTGTGATAGTGTCAAAGCAGCGGGTATACCGGTACAGGTTTGCCACTGCTCAAACAGTGCAGGAATCGTGGATTTACCACAGGCAAATATGGATATGGTTAGATGCGGCATCAGTCTGTATGGCATGTATCCTTCTGATGAAGTGCAGAAGGAGCGAGTACCGCTTCGTCCGGTCATGTCTTTGTACAGTGAGGTTTCTTATATCAAGACCATTCCAGCAGGCGCAGAGGTGGGGTATGGAGGTACCTTTACTGCACCCAAAGAAATGAGACTGGCCACCATACCCGTTGGATATGGAGATGGGTATCCAAGAAATCTGTCCAATCGAGGTTATGTACTGATTCGCGGACAGAAGGCTCCCATTTGTGGCAGAGTCTGCATGGATCAGTTTATGGTGGATGTGACAGAAATCCATGATGTACAGGAAGGGGATTTGGTCACATTGGTTGGAACAGAAGGTACAGAGCAGATTACAATGGAAGAACTGGCAGAACTGGCAGGAACCTTCCATTATGAATTTGTCTGTGATGTGGGAAAGCGCATTCCACGGGTCTTTTATCGAAATGGTCAGGTGGTAGGCGTACAGGATTATTTTACAGATCCTGTTGCATTGTATGAGTAGTAAGAAAAGAATTCTGCGAATACAGAATTCTCGCAACCAGCGCGGTTGCGTAAGCAACTTTTTCTCTTTCGTGCGAGGTCGCATCCTGCGGGTCGCACTTTTTGGGTGACAGAATTTTTCTGTTACCTAATAGGAATTTCCTATTACAGAAACATACCGCTGTCTGGTAATATGCAGTGATAAAAGAACCTGAAAATCCCGGTATACATGCGAAAAGTTTGGGCATACTAAAAGCAGAGCATGACAGAGATTTTTATTGGAGAGTGAACAGAGTGATTATCAGACGGGGTGACATTTATTATGCAGATTTGCGACCAGTGGTGGGGTCAGAACAGGGGGGGATCCGACCGGTATTGGTCATACAAAATGACATTGGGAACAGACACAGTCCGACTGTAATTGTAGCGGCAATCACCAGTCGGATGAATAAGGCAAAGCTGCCCACTCATGTGGAATTGGACAGCAATCGATGTGACATTGTAAAAGATTCTGTGATTTTACTGGAGCAACTTCGAACCATTGACAAAAAGAGGCTTCGGGAAAAGGTATGTCATTTGGAAAAGGACATTATCTGTCAGGTGGATCATGCACTTCAGATCAGTTTGAATCTGGATACATAACCCACAGATGCACACGGAGAGGTGCATGGAAAAAGAAAGAAGAAATACTTGCTTAACATTCATGCCAATGTTATAATAAAGGCAGTTTGTGCAAAAATGCACCAATTGCATATGCGGTTTCCAGATTACATAGGAAGCCCATAATTGAGAGAAAAGCCAGAACAGGTATGGAGGTTATTTCAATGTCAGGACATTCCAAATTTGCCAATATTAAGCACAAGAAAGAAAAGAATGATGCTGCGAAGGGAAAGATTTTCACCAGAATTGGTCGTGAGATTGCAGTCGCAGTCAAAGAAGGCGGTGCAGATCCGGCCAACAACAGCAAGTTAAGAGATGTGATTGCAAAGGCAAAGGCAAACAATATGCCAAATGATACCATTGACAGAAGCATCAAGAAGGCTGCCGGAGATGGCAATGCAGCCAATTATGAATCCATCACGTATGAAGGTTACGGTCCAAATGGCACTGCTATTATCGTAGAAACATTAACGGATAACCGTAATCGTACTGCTTCTAATGTACGAAATGCATTTACCAAAGGTGGTGGCAATGTAGGCACCACAGGATGTGTGTCCTTCATGTTTGACAAAAAGGGACAGATCATTATTGACAAGGAAGAATGCGAACAAAGTGCAGACGATCTGATGATGATTGCATTGGATGCCGGTGCAGAAGATTTTGCAGAGGAAGAGGATTCCTTTGAGATCACCACAGATCCGGATGATTTTTCTGCAGTAAGAGAAGCATTAGAAGCAGAAGGGATTCCCATGATGAGTGCGGAGGTAACGATGATTCCACAGACATGGGTTGATCTGACTGGTGAACAGGATATTAAAATGATGAATCGGATTCTGGATATGCTGGATGAGGATGATGACGTACAGGAAGTATATCATAACTGGAATATGCCGGAAGAGGAAGAAGAATAAGGAGGAGAATTATGGCAGTTTTAAAAGTAACAGGAGAGAATTTTCAAAAAGAAGTAGTAGAATCTGATCAGCCGGTCTTACTGGATTTCTGGGCAACATGGTGCGGTCCATGTAAGATGCTGTCACCGGTCGTAGAGGCATTGTCTGAGGAACTGACCGATGTGAAGGTAGGAAAGGTCAATGTAGATGAGGAAATGGATCTGGCATCCAAGTTTCAGGTGATGGCCATTCCCACACTGCTTGTGATAAAGAATGGGGAAGTGGTAAATACTTCAGTTGGCGTAAAGTCAAAGAATGATATCATCAAGATGCTTTCTGAATAATCATAACGGTTTGAAACAGAAAATCCTGTGACCCGGCATTGATGCTGTGTCGCAGGATTTTTTGATGGGATTTTTGTAAATAAATAGATACTATTTGCGTGGGTAAACCGTATAATGGTTTGCCTGCAATACATCGGCTGCCTGTATACAGGCAGTTTGTTCATAAAACTCAATCTTCAATACCCCTTCTTCATATTCACGGTTGTGAATGATGCCAATATTTTTGATACTGATCTGGTGAATGGACAGTACCGTTGCAATGGTGGCGATGGCACCGGCGCGATCAATGATGTCACAGTAAAGGGAATATTCTTTTTGCAACGGTCCGGAGCCTCTCTCAGAAATGGAATTCCGATATTCTCCCGATTCTGCAAACAGGTCAAAAATTGCCTGTCCATTGCCGGCAGTGATCTCACCTAGAATTTTTTCTAAGGAACCGATATATTCCTGCAACAATGTGGCAAGGTTGGTACGGTTGGCAAGACAGATATGCTCCCACATCACTGGAGAAGAGGAGGCAATTCGGGTAATGTCCTTAAATCCACCGGCAGCCACGGTCTTCATGGTCTGATCCGGTGAGTCAGAGTCTTTCACCAGTTTTACCAGAGCAGATGCAATGATATGAGGCAGATGGCTGATGCCGGCCACGGTATAATCATGTTTTTCATAGTCCATTTCCAGGGGCAATGCGCCAATGTCTGATACCAGATGTACCATACGGGAAAGTCCATCGGATGTGGTCTGGCTGGTAGGGGTCAATACATAATACGCATTTTCCAAAAGTCGATCGGTGGCAGCAGAATAGCCACTTTTTTCAGATCCGGTCATGGGATGTCCGCCAATAAAGCTGCTTTCCAGATGACGAAGGCAGATTTCCTGATGGATGGCAGTCTTGGTGCTGCCCACATCTGTTAAAATGCAATCTTTGCTTAAATAAGGGGCAATTTGATCCAAATAGTCCGGCATGAAATTCACCGGCATGCACAGAAAAATAAAATGACAGGTTCTCAATCTGTCATCCAGACAGGAGAGAACTTCGTTGACAGTGCCGTCTGCTACTGCGGCTTCTAAATTTACCGGTGAAATATCATAGGCGTATAGATAATCCTCTGGATGGACACGCCGGATACTTTTGGCAATGGAACCACCGATCAATCCCAGACCAATAAAGGCAATTCGATTCATTATTTTCCTCGTTTCTGTTGCAAAGTCTTTGTGATTTATTTGTATTATACATGATATATCCGGTAAAATCAATACATTAAAGCGTTGAAGTAATGTTTGAAAAGAATTACTTTCCTATGCAGATAGAGAACCATTTTATAAGAAAACACAGCATAATTCTGAAAAGAAAGAAGAAAACACAGAAAAACAAAGAAAAAGTAAACAAAAAGCTTGAATATTTTCAGAAAATTTAGTACAATGTACCCATACGAAACATGACACAGAACTGAATGGTTGGGGAAATGATACAGAACTGTGAAAGGCGAGTAGATGGAGGTATTTATATGAAGGTTTATGGAACGGAACAAATTCGAAATGTGGTACTGTTAGGACATGGCGGCTCCGGCAAGACCACACTGGCAGAGGCATTTGCGTATGTGGCAGGGATTACCAGCCGTACGGGACGTGTAGAAGATGGCAATACCATCAGCGATTATGATAAGGAGGAGATTCGCAGAGGATTTTCCATCAGTGCATCGGTGATTCCTGTGGAGTATGATGACATCAAGATCAATCTCATTGATACACCAGGATATTTTGACTTTACAGGCGAAGTGGAAGAGGCAATCAGTGCGGCAGATGCTGCCATCATTGTCATCAATGGTAAGTCCGGTATTGAGGTAGGGACAGACAAAGCCTGGGAACTGTGTGACCAGTATCATCTGCCTCGCATGTTTTTTGTGACAGCGATGGATGATGACAGAGCCAGCTATCGTCAGGTAGTGATGAAACTCAATGAAAAGTATGGCCGTCAGATTGCACCATTTCATGTGCCCATTCGTGAAAATGAAAAGTTTGTGGGATTTGTCAATGTGGTAAAGATGAAAGGTCGTCGTTTCATCAATGACACCAGTGAATATGAGGAATGTGAGATTCCAGATTACATGGATCGTCACTTGACCATTAGCCGTGAGGCATTGTTAGAGGCAGTGGCAGAGACAGACGAAGCGTTAATGGAACGTTATTTTGAAGGAGATCCGTTTACTTATGAAGAGATTTCCGGTGCGTTGCGTGCCCATGTCATGGATGGCAAGATCGTACCGGTATTGATGGGAAGCGGAACCCATGCACAGGGGATGAATATGCTCATGCTGGCAATCAAGAAATATTTCCCGGCTCCTTCCTATGATATGGTCAGCGGATATGACAGCAACGGAGAATTGCTGCTTCTGGAATATGATGAGAACAAACATGTCAGTGCAAAAGTATGGAAAACCATTGTGGATCCGTTCATCGGCAAGTATTCTCTGGTGAAAGTGGTCACAGGGGTACTGCAACCAGGTTCGACGATTTATAATGTGAACAAAGAGACAGAGGAAAAGATTGGAAAGCTGTATGTGCTTCGTGGAAAAGAACCTGTGGAAGTGGCAGAACTCCATGCGGGCGACATTGGGGCACTGGCAAAGGTGGATTCTCTCGTGACAGGAGACACCATCGGACCAAAGGGAGCTACCGTATATTATGATGGGCCGGAATTGTCCGTGCCATATACATATAAGCGGTATATTGCCAAGAATAAGGGAGATGAGGATAAGATTGCAGGTGCCCTTGCCAGATTGATGGAAGAAGACAGAACCTTAAAGGTGGTAAACGATACAGAAAACCGCCAGACACTGTTGTACGGCATTGGCGAACAGCAGTTGGATATTACGGTCAGCAAGCTGGAAACCCGTTATAAAGTAGAGGTGGAACTGGAAAAACCGAAGTTTGCTTTTCGAGAGACCATCCGGAAAAAGACTTCCGTACAGGGACGTCATAAGAAACAGTCCGGCGGGCATGGACAGTTTGGTGATGTCATTATGGAATTTGAGCCATCTGGTAACTTGGAACAACCATACGTATTTGAAGAACGGATCGTAGGTGGTGCAGTGCCCAAGAATTACTTCCCGGCAGTGGAAAAGGGCATTCAGGAATCTGTGGCAAAGGGACCATTGGCTGGTTATCCGGTGGTAGGTGTGAAGGCGACGCTGGTAGACGGTTCTTATCATCCGGTGGATTCTTCGGAAATGGCATTTAAGATGGCCGCCATTCTGGCATTTAAGAAAGGATTTATGGAGTGTGCGCCGGTGCTGCTAGAGCCCATTTCTACCTTGTCTGTCACCGTACCAAATCAGTATGCCGGTGACATTATGGGGGATTTAAATCGTCGCCGTGGCCGTGTGCTGGGCATGGATCATCTGTCCAATGGCAAGCAGACCATTACTGCGGATGTACCAAGTTCAGAGTTGTATGGATATTCCACTGACCTTCGTTCTATGACAGGGGGTGCCGGTGTATTCTCCTATGCGTTTGCACGGTATGAACAGGCACCATCGGATATTCAGGAACGGGAAGTGGCGTTGCGGGCAGAAAGTTAATGGATCCAACAAGGTTTGCATACCTAAAATATAGAGATATAAAATAAAAGCAGCTATGTGGCGTTACAGCGACTGCGAGGAAATAAAAAACCCCTTCTGGTCAAAGTCAGTTCTTATGAATTGGTTTGACAGAAGGGGTTTTACATGTTATAAAAGTGGGGAGAAAGCGTATATTAGACAATTCAGGAAGAATCTGTTAAAATAAGAGAAGTGTAAGGACACAGGGGTGTGTGCTTGTGAATGAATTGAATGATCACAGGTCCATTGAGAGTGAAATACAGAGGATGGAGGGAGACTATGGCTGAGGTGCGTGTCAGAGAGATTGCATTGGAAATTGTGATGGCGGTGCTGGAAAAGGGAGAAATGGGACATTTGATTATGCGGCAGGCACTGGAAAAGTATGGCTATCTGGAAAAGCAGGAACGCAGCTTTCTCACCAGACTGAGCAATGGAACCATTTCCAGAGCCATTGAGCTGGATGATCTGATCAATCATTTTTCGAAAGTCACAACAGAGAAGATGAAACCGGTGGTGCGCAATATTCTCCGTCTGACTGCGTATCAGCTCAAATATATGGACAGTGTGCCGGACAGCGCAGCCTGTAATGAAGCAGTGAAATTGGCGCAGAGAAAGGGGTTTCACAATCTAAAGGGCTTTATCAATGGGGTAAGCCGCAGTATGGCAAGGGGCATACCGGAACTGCCGGAGTCGGACGCTCTTTCGGTTCGATATGCTCTGCCGGAGTGGCTGGTAGAGATGTGGTGTGACATGTATGGGGAAGAGATGGTCAGGCAGTCAGGGGATGGCTTCTGGGCACAGGAAACAGATGGTGCCACCACGGTGCGGTGTAATCAGAGCCTGGCAAAGATAGAAGATATTTGTGCTTCATTACAAAAACAAGGCGTAAAGGTACAACAGGATGCCAATGTGCCACAGGCACTGTATTTGCGGCAGTATGACCGGCTAGAGCATCTGGAGGCATTTCAGAAAGGCTGGATACAGGTACAGGATATCAGTTCGATGTTGGTAGGAGAAGCCGCAGCGCCGGAGGGAGAGATGGTTTGTCTGGACGTGTGTGCCGCGCCGGGAGGCAAGAGTATGGATCTGGCAGACCGGCTGGCAGGGCAGGGAAAGGTCTACAGCTGTGACATCAGCTTTGAGAAGACTGCTCTGATCGAAGAAAACTGTATGCGATGCGGTTTTACCAACATGGAAGTACAGGTGCAGGATGCACTGGAACTGCGGGAGGATTGGATCGGTATGGCAGACATTGTCATTGCAGATTTGCCCTGTTCAGGACTTGGCATCATAGGAGGCAAACCGGATATCAAATACAAAGCATCTTTGGAGAAGTGTACCGAACTTGCCATATTGCAGCGGCAGATGTTATCGGTGATCTGGCAGTATGTGAAACCGGGCGGTATTCTGATTTACAGCACCTGCACCATCAATCGGCAGGAGAATGAGGACAATGCGAATTTTATTGCAAGTCAACTGCCTTTTGAACGGGTTTCCTTACAGGATACAAAAGGGGTGCCTTCTGTGGCTGTGACACCGGAGGGCTATGTACAGCTGCTGCCGGGGAGAGATGGAATGGCAGGATTTTTCCTGTCAAAGTTCAGACGACAGACGGAATGAGGAAAGTCAGATGAATGAGGAGAACAAAACGATGGAGAAGACGGATATCAAATCTCTTCGGCTGGAGGAAGTCCAGGCTTGGATGCAGTCTCATGGAGAACCTGCCTATCGGGCAAAACAGCTCTATGAGTGGATGCATATAAAAGGTGTGACAGAATTTGCACAGATGCATAATTTGTCAAAATCTCTCAGGGAGAAACTGGAAGCAGAATGTGCCCTGACAGTGCTCAGGCAGGTGGAAGTGCAGATTTCTAAAATAGACGGTACCAGAAAGTATTTATTTGCTCTGCCGGATGGCAATATCATTGAAAGTGTATGGATGAAGTACCAGCATGGCAATTCGGTATGTGTGTCGTCCCAGGCAGGATGTCGGATGGGATGCCGGTTCTGCGCATCCACCATAGATGGACTGGCCAGAAATCTGACCCCGGCAGAGATGTTGGAGCAGATTTACCGGATACAGGCAGATACCGGGGAACGTGTGTCTAACGTGGTCATTATGGGTTCCGGTGAGCCATTGGATAATTATGAAAATGTGGTGCAGTTTTTGCGGATGATTTCCGATGAGAATGGTCTGCATATCAGTGAGCGGAACCTGACCCTTTCTACCTGCGGCCTGGTACCCAATATGTACCGGCTGGCAGAGGAAGGACTGCATGTGACAATGGCATTGTCTCTCCATGCACCAAATGACAAGATGCGTCAGGAACTGATGCCGGTGGCAAATAAGTATCATTTGGAGGAAGTGATCGGTGCATGCAAGTATTATTTTCAGAAAACCGGCAGACGTATTACCTTTGAATACAGTCTGGTGAGTGGTGTCAATGACAGCAACCAGGCAGCAAAGGAACTGGCAAAACTGGTGCAGGGCCTGAATTGCCACATCAATTTGATCCCGGTAAATGCCATCAAAGAGCGGAATTTTGTCCAATCAGAGAAAAAAAGAATACAGGCTTTTCAAAAATTGCTTGAAAATAATCAAATAAATGTTACTATAAGAAGGGAAATGGGAAGAGACATCAACGGTGCATGTGGACAGTTACGGAAACGGTATCTGGAGGAAGCTGGGGAGCAAGGGAATATGCATGGATCTGTTTGATGGGAAGTACAGGAAGAAGTAAGGGGAAATGGGAAAGCAAGAAGAAAGGAGATTCTGTGAAAGTATTTGCGAGTACAGACATCGGTCGATGTCGGGAATCCAATCAGGACTGTTTTTATTACAGTACAGAGTCGGTGGGAAATTTGCCGAATCTGTTTTTGGTGGCAGATGGAATGGGGGGCCATAATGCTGGCGATTACGCATCCAAGTGTACAGTGGTACATATGGTATCTTTGATTGATGCGGAACTGATTCGGACACCAGTGCAGATTCTTCACAATGTCATACGAAAGGTCAATCGGTTGTTGATCGAACAGGCATATATGGATGCTTCATTGCGGGGAATGGGAACCACATTGGTGGCAGCAACCATTGTCAGAGATGAACTGGTAGTTGCAAACATAGGAGACAGTCGTTTATATGTGATAGAAGACACCATCCGTCAGATTACAAAAGATCATTCTTATGTAGAGGAAATGGTGCGTCTTGGGCGTATGGAGCGAGGGTGTGAGGAATACCGGAAGAAGAAAAATATCATTACCAGAGCCATTGGAGCCAATTCCACCATACAGGCAGATTATTTTCATGTTCCTTTGCAGGAGGACAGCCAGATATTGATCTGTACAGATGGTCTGACCAATATGGTAGATGACGAAACCATTCGCCAGATCATACAGTCTGATGCCCCAATTGAGGAGCGGGGGAGCAGTCTGATTGCACTGGCCAATGAAAATGGTGGAATGGATAACATTACTGTAGTATTGATTGATAGAAAAGAAAGGGATACATCATGTTGACAGTAGGACAATTTATAGGGGATGGAAGGTACGAGATCATAGAAAAGATCGGTTCCGGCGGCATGGCGGATGTGTACAAGGCCAAATGCCATAAGTTGAATCGTTATGTAGCCATCAAGGTATTGAAACAGGAATATGCACATGACAGGGAATTTGTCAATAAATTCAGAGAAGAGGCCCAGTCGGCAGCATGCCTGTCCCATCCCAATATCGTAGGCATTTTTGATGTAGTAGAGGAAAATTCCCTCAACTATATTGTAATGGAATTTGTGGATGGGATTACATTAAAGCAGTACATTGCGGAAAATGTCTATCTGTCTGAGGAGGAGACGCTGCAGATTGCGCTGCAGATTGCACAGGGACTGAGTGCCGCCCACGACCGGCATATCGTACATCGGGATATTAAGCCTCAGAATATTCTGCTGGGCAGAGACAATGTGATTAAAGTTGCAGATTTTGGAATCGCCAGAGCGGTAAGTCGTAATACAGTCAATGCTATGGCAGTGGGGTCTGTCCATTATTTTTCACCGGAGCAGGCAAGAGGAGAACAGTGTGATGAGCGCACGGATATTTATTCTCTGGGCATTACCATGTTTGAAATGCTCACAGGGCAGCTGCCTTTTCAAGGAGATACTTCCGTTGCTGTGGCACTGGCACATATCACCAATGAACTGCCATCTATTGATTCCTATGTTACAGGGGTTTCAGAAGAGACCAAGAAGATTGTGAAGAACTGTACTGGTAAAAAACCAGAGCAGCGATATTTGACGGTATATGATCTCATTGCAGACCTGAAGAAGGAAATCGCAGCATTTTCCATCATTCCTGCGGGGGCAACAGCAACAGAGCCGTATCCAGAGTTTGTGGCAGGAGAGGAAGCGGTTGCGAAAGTGCCGGAGACAGAGGAACTGCCTGAGGAAGAAGGAATTGAAACTACGGCATTAGACAAAATAATCCTGGGTGTAGGGATCGGCATTCTGGCATTGATTTTGATTGCGGCCATCTATCTTTTTGGCTCCATATTCGATGTGTTTGGACATGGGAAGAAGCAGGACACCACCATTGGGTTTGAGGAATCAGAGTTAAATGAGACTGTATTTGATGCCAGTGGCGCAGCAAATGAGGAAGAGGACACCGTCAGCGATGAGAAGGTGAAGATGCCAGATGTGGTAGGGATGACTTTGGAAAAAGCAGCGGAGACTTTGAAAAAAGCTGGTTTGCGCTATGAAATTTCCACCACCATGAGCGATTATTCTCAGAAAATTCCGGTGGGTAGTATCTGTGCACAGGAATACAAAAAAGGCAAGTCCATTTCAAGTGGGACAAAGGTAAAGCTGGGCGTAAGCCTTGGAAACAATCAGTTTGAAATCAAAGAAGAATACATTGGCATGCAGAAAAATGTATTTGAAATGCGCATTGCCAACAAAGGCATCAATGTAAATTATGTAGAAGAGTCTAATGAATCCATGGCGGCAGGCCAGATTATTTCTATGGACCCGGACTCCGGTTTCCTGGACAAAGGGGATTCTTTGACGGTATATGTCAGCACCGGTCCAACCAAGTTTAAGGTAGCCAATGTGGTTGGCATGACAGAAGAACTGGCTAAGACTACATTGAAGGATTCTGGCATGAGTATTGGCAATGTATCAGGAGATTATAGTGATTCTGTGGCAGAAGGTAATATCATCAGCCAGTCACCGGAAGCAGGAAGTCTTGTGGTAAAAGGAACAGCCATTGATTTGGTCATCAGCAGGGGACCGAGAAGGATTGCCGTACCGGATCTGACAGGCAGAAGCTATGATGAGGCAGAAGCACTGTTAAGAGACAATGGACTGGAAGTAGGAAAAGTCACAAAAGAATACAGCAGTTCCGCAGACAAAGATGTAGTCATCGGTCAGGGAACAGGTGCAGGAACAGAAGTCACTCCGGGAACAAAGATCAATTTGGTCATCAGTCAGGGACCGGAGAAGGCAGGTGATACGGAAGTACTTTTGGGTATGAAGGAAGGCGATGCCAAGAAGAAATTGGAGTCAATGGGTTTGAAATATGGCAAGACCACAAAAGAGAACAGCAATTCTGTGGCAGAAGGCTGTGTCATCCGTGTAGAACGGGCAGAAGGCAGCGGTACTCTTTACAAAGGTGACACCGTCAATCTGGTGGTCAGCAGTGGTGCCGAACAGAAGTCTGTGCCAAATGTAGTGGGCAAGTCTCAAAATGATGCAAAATCCACACTGACCGGACAGGGATTTTCCGTTAATGTAAAAGAGATAGACGGAACAGAAGCGGCAGGAACAGTAGTAGACCAGTTACCGGCAGGCGGCAAGGCAGACGCAGGAAGCACCGTGACTATCACAGTCAGCAAGGGCAATCAGGTAGTGGTACCAAATCTGGTAGGGATGAGTCTGGATAAGGCAAAATCAACCCTTTCTTCTGCCGGATTGTCAGAAGATGGTCAGACACATAAGAATGACAGCGCGGCAGCCGGTACTGTCATCGACCAGTCTGTACCAGCCGGTACCGTAAAGGCGAAGGGAAGTGGTGTGTCATTGACCATCAGTGACGGGCCGGCACCGGAAACAGAAGCAGAACAGGCAGAGACAGCAGCGAATTAAGATGGGGGATGCATGCAGGGAAAGATTATCAAAGGAATCGCAGGGTTTTATTATGTCTATGCAGAGGATGGCCAGGAATACGAGTGCAAAGCAAAGGGCATCTTTCGCAAGGATAAGATCAAACCTCTGGTAGGAGATCAGGTAGAACTGGATGTGTTGAATGTAAGTGAACTGACCGGTAATATCACAAAGATTCTGCCCAGAAAGAACAGCCTGATCCGTCCGGCAGTGGCAAATGTAGATCAGGCAATGGTGCTGTTTGCAGTGAAAGATCCGGAACCAAACCTGAATCTGCTGGATCGATTTCTGATCATGATGACCAAACAGGGGGTTCCGGTAAAGATCTGTTTTACCAAAACAGATCTGACAGAGGAAAACTGCAGACAGTTGCAGGAGATTTATGAAGCAGCGGGATATGAGGTGTGTTTCATCAGTGTATATGAAAAGACCGGACTGGACTTTTTGAAAGAGCAGTTAAAGGGGAAAACCACTGTTCTGGCTGGGCCCTCCGGTGTAGGCAAGTCTTCTCTGATGAATGAGATCAAGCCGGATGCAGCCATGGAGACAGGTGTACTCAGTGAAAAGATTCGCAGAGGAAAGCATACCACCAGACATTCGGAATTTTTTGCAGTAGACAGCGAGACATTTATTTTAGATACGCCGGGATTTAGTTCCATCTATATACAGGATATTTCAGAACTGGAGTTGAAGGATTATTTTCCGGAGTTTACACCATTTGAAGAAAACTGCCGGTTTATCGGCTGTGTCCATATCGGAGAGCGGGATTGTGGCGTGAAAGATGCACTGCAGGAGAGTAGGATTTCCCAGAACCGATATGACAATTATAAACTGTTGTATCAGGAACTGAAACAACAGAAAAAATACTAGAGTATCAAGGGAGGGACGATACGATGATTTTATCACCATCGATTTTGGCGGCAGATTTTTCCAGACTGGGAGAGCAGATCAGACAGTTGGATGAGGCAGACGTACCATATGTGCACATTGATGTGATGGATGGTCTGTTTGTGCCAAGTATTTCTTTTGGATTTCCCATTATAGAATCCATTCGTCCGCTGACGAAGCGGGTATTTGATGTGCATTTGATGATTCAGGAGCCGATTCGTTATGTGGAGCAGTTTGCAAAGGCAGGAGCAGACATCATTACGGTACATTTAGAGGCATGCAGTGATGTGACAGCCACGCTTACCGCAATTCGAAATGCAGGCTGCAAGGTAGGGTTGACCATCAAGCCGGGCACCCCCATAGAGACAGTTTACCCATATTTGCCAGATGTGGATATGGTATTGATCATGACCGTAGAGCCGGGATTTGGCGGACAGAAGTTTATGCCGGATATGGTAGAGAAGATTGTGGCACTGAAAGCAAAACTGGCACAGGAACAGTTACAGGTGGATATTCAGGTAGATGGCGGCATCAATCCACAGACATTGCCGGTTGTATTAGAAGCCGGTGCCAATGTGATCGTGGCCGGTACTGCTGTATTTCGTGGTGATGTAAAGGAAAACGTGGCCGGACTGGAAGCACTGGCGCAGCAGTAAAAGAGGCAGAACATGGCAGAAAAAACAGCGATTATTGCAGGCGGGGAGCTGGAGGAAGGCTTCCTGCTTCCCTTTATAGAGCAGGAGCAGTTTGACTATATCATTGCAGTGGATGGGGCACTGGCATTTACCCATAAATGGAACATTCCCGTTCAGGCGGTGGTGGGGGATTTTGATACCGTGGATCATCCGGTGTTAGAACAGTATTGGAACCGGACAGACTTATATATAGAACGTCATATGCCGGAAAAGAATGAGACCGACACAGAACTGGCACTGCACATTGCCATGGAACGCAAGCCGGAATCCATCACCATTTTGGGTGCCACAGGAGGACGGCTGGATCATTTTCTGGGCAACATACAGATTTTGCTGCAACCCCTAAAAGCAGGAATTCCCTGTGTGATTGTAGATTCCTGTAACCGGCTGGCATTGCACAACCGGTCATTTGTGTTATATCAGGATATGCAGTTTGGTACCTACGTGTCTCTGATTCCATTTACCAGAGCCGTGCGGAATCTTTCGTTGGAAGGGTTTCGGTATCCTGTGTCTCATATGGCACTGGTACAGGGCAACTCTCTGGGCATCAGCAATGAAATCAGTGAAAAAATAGGACGAATCACCTTTGATGAGGGGATTTTGATTTGTATGGAATCCAGGGACAAGAAAACTGGGATTGATCAAAATATATGATCATGCAAAATGAACAGCCAATGGGTATGAAAGAAGGAAAGTATAAATGAAATGGTTGCAAAACAAAGAGGAACCGGTCATATTGGGGTCCGGGTCTCCAAGACGGCGGGAGTTGTTACAGTTGATGCAGATTTCTTTTCAGGTGGACAAAAGCACCAGTGAGGAAGTGCCGCATAGCAGTGAGCCATCGGAAGTGGTCATGGAACTGGCCACACAAAAGGCTTCTGAGGTGGCGGACCGTCATCGTGACGGCAGTCTGGTCATCGGTGCAGACACCATCGTGGCATTGGATGACCGGATTCTGGGAAAACCGGCAGATAAGGCAGAAGCGGCAGAGATGCTCCATGCTTTACAGGGCAGAACCCACCAGGTTTATACTGGAGTGTGTCTCATCCGGCAAACTGGTACAGAGCAGCAAAAAGAAGTCTTTTATGAATGTACCAGTGTGCATGTGGCAGAGATGACCGATCGGGAGATTGCAGCGTACATTGCAACCGGAGAACCTTTGGATAAAGCAGGGGCATATGGCATACAGGGATATTTTGCGCCGTTTATCACTGGAATTGAAGGAGATTATTATAATGTAGTGGGTTTGCCGGTGCATGCACTGTATCGGCACCTGTTTGGAACAGAGAAGTGAAAGAAAGAATGCATTTGAAGTATTGTTTGTATCTTTTGGGCAACTGCTTCAGAATTGAGGGGAACATGAAGAAAAGAATCGGCTTATTATTGTGTCTGTGTACACTGATGTGCGCCGGATGTGCAGATAAGAGTATTTTTGTCACTTCTTTTGATAAGCGGTATCTGTTTGCACTGGGAGATCACAGGGTGACAGTGGGGGCTTATCAAACCGTGCTTTTGGATGTGCAGAGACAGTATGAAGCATATTATGGGGAAATGATGGGAGAGGACATCTGGAGTCGGGAGACGGAAGATGGAGAAACCTTTGCAGAGTATGTGAAGCAGAATGTAGTGTTGGATGAACTGGTCACACTGGAAGTATTGCAGGTGGCAGCGGAAGAGTTGAATTTACAGTTGACAGAAGAAGAGCAGACGAAACTGGAGGAAGCGGCGGAATGTTACATGTCCAAAGTGGATGCTGCAACGGTTGCCTATACCCGTATGGATCTGGAACAGATACAGGAATTGATGGGAAAATATTGCCTGGCAGAAAAAGTCATCGAATACTATGCGGATCAGACCGATCTGGAAGTCAGTGAAAATGAAGCAAGAGCAATCCGCATTCAGACCGTGACTACAGCAGAGAAAGAAACAGTGGCAGAAATTTTGTCTCATGTAGAGGCAGGAAACTCCTTTTTGACGGTAGTAGAACAGTATGATGAGACAGAAACAGAAGAGTACAATGTGGTGCGTGGAGAACTGAAACCGGAATTAGAGGAGGCCGCCTTTGCGCTGGCACAGGGGGAATACAGCCCGGTTCTGGAAACAGCAGAGGGGTATTGCCTGATCTATTGTGTCAATGATTATCTGGAAGATATGACCCAGTCCAACAAAGAAGCAATCGTCAGTGACCGGATTTATCAGGCATGGTATACAGAAGCGGTACAGTTGCGTGAGGAACTGCCATTGTATCTCAATGGGTCTCAGTGGAAACGAGTGAAACTGGCAGGGGATGCCAGCTTACAGGGATACTTTTTTGAAACCTATCAGGAGTGGTTTCCGCTGACCATGCATATGGAATTGGATCAGTAATGCAGTCAGATACGCGTTTGGATGGGCAGAGGAGGAATGACGTGATTGCACTGAAAGTGACAAGTATGAAAGAATTTACCAAGCAGCTGTTTTTACAGGATACCTTTGATGGCTTTCTGCTGACAGAGGCAATATTTACCACATCCTGTGTATTTACCATTGATGGGGCTCTCAACCGGGACTATTATGAGGAAGCCGAACTGGCAGAGATTGGAGACAGACAGTATAACACATGGAAAGAATTGCGCCCGCTCTGTTTCCAGCTGATCAAAGGAAATAAACTGCCTTTGTCTTTTCGGATCACACTACGGATGAAGCAGAGCAATGTGGAGCGGATTTTAGAGCGTAATGAATTGACAGGACAGTTTGACGTAGACAGTTTACAGTTGAACATCCTGTATAAAAACGGAACCATGACCTGCACCACGGGCATTGCCCTGCGGCAGTTTACCATGGATAAATCGTTGGATCAGGTGTGGGATACCATGGTGCGGAAGTTTTTCCAGAAACACCAGATCGAGTACAGCGAGTCATAAAAATAAAGAAAATATAAAGCAAGTATAAATTATTAGCACTCATTCGAAATGAGTGCTAATTTTTTGTTGACAATTAGAATGTTTGGCGGTATAGTATGAATATCGGTTCAGAGACAGGATGGTACTGAACGGTGATGATGATAGTTTCATATCTTGGTTTCAGCATGACAATGTTGTGAAGATACTGAACGATGATAATATTCCCAGAATGGAGGATGTATAAAAATGGCAAAACAAGGCAATTTGTCAATTAACAGTGAAAATATTTTCCCGATTATTAAAAAGTGGCTGTATTCTGACCACGATATTTTTGTACGTGAGCTGGTATCCAACGGATGTGATGCCATCACCAAGCTGAAAAAGCTGGATATGATGGGTGAGTACACCATCCCGGATGATTACAAGGCGAAGGTGGAAGTACATGTCAATGACCAGGAGAAGACCCTGACCATTATTGATACCGGTTTGGGTATGACAGAAACGGAAGTGGATGAGTACATCAACCAGATCGCCTTTTCCGGTGCAAAAGATTTCCTGGAAAAATATAAGGATAAGACCAATGAGGATCAGATCATCGGACACTTTGGTCTGGGCTTCTACTCTGCATTTATGGTCGCAGACCGTGTGACCATTGATACCCTGTCTTACACGGATGGTGCCACACCGGTACACTGGGAGTCTGAGGGCGGTACAGAGTTTGCTATGGACGCAGGGGAGAAGGAGACCGTCGGCACAGAGATCACTTTGTATCTGAACGAAGACAGCTATGAGTTCTCCAATGAATACCGCATCAGAGAGATTTTAAATAAATATTGTGCATTTATGCCTACAGAGATTTTCCTGATCAATGACACCGCAGAGCCGGAGTATGAGGAAGAAGAGGAAACCACACAGGCAGCGGAAAGTGAAACAGAAACCACAGAGAATGAGGCAGAGGTAGTAGATGCAGAAGGGGAGCCGGTGAAGGAACGGAAGTTAAAGGCACCTACCCCCATCAATGACACCACTCCTCTCTGGACAAAGCATCCAAATG
This sequence comes from Lachnospiraceae bacterium, assembly GCA_017457865.1. Lineage (GTDB taxonomy): Bacteria > Bacillota > Clostridia > Lachnospirales > Lachnospiraceae > UBA2942. Next base: position 25,549 of record JAFTGN010000055.1, read on the forward strand.
ACTGTACTGACGAGGAGTACAAGGAATTTTACCGCAAAGTATTTATGGATTACAAGGAGCCACTGTTCTGGATCCACCTGAACATGGATTATCCATTTAACCTGAAAGGAATCTTGTATTTCCCCAAGATCAATACGGAATATGATTCCATCGAAGGTACCATCAAGCTGTATAACAATCAGGTGTTCATTGCAGACAACATCAAAGAAGTCATTCCGGAGTTCCTGATGCTGTTAAAGGGTACCATTGACTGTCCTGATCTGCCGTTAAATGTATCCCGTTCCGCATTGCAGAACGATGGATTTGTCAAGAAGATCAGCGATTATATTTCCAAGAAGGTGGCAGACCGCCTGACCGGTATGTGCAAGACTGACAGAGAGAACTATGAGAAGTACTGGGATGACATCAATCCATTCATTAAGTTTGGCTGTTTGAAAGATGAGAAGTTTGCCAAGAAGATGAATGATTACATCATCTTCAAGAACCTGGAAGGAAAGTATATCACACTGCCAGAGGCATTGGAAGCAAACAAGGAAACACATGAAAATACCATTTTCTATGTAACGAATGAGAAGGAACAGAGCCAGTATATCAAGATGTTCCAGAAGGAAGGTTTAGATGCCTTGATTCTCACTCATAACATTGATACCCCATTCATCACCCATCTGGAGCAGAAGAATGAGGGCGTGAAGTTCCTGCGGATCGATTCTGATATTACCGATACTTTTAAGGCTGATACAGAGGTAGATGAGGAAACATTAAAGAGCAATACCGATGCTCTGACTGAGTTGTTCCGTAAGAGTCTGGACAATGATAAGCTTAGCGTGAAGGTAGAGACATTGAAGAATGCATCCATCGCTTCTATGATGACTCTGTCTGAGGATGCCAGAAGAATGCAGGAAATGATGAAGATGTACGGCATGATGGGCATGGGCGCTATGGATATGGGTCAGAATGATGAGACACTGGTACTGAATCTGGCACATCCTCTTGTGCAGTATGTATTAGAGCATAAGGATGCAGACAATGTCACCATCTTCTGCCAGCAGCTGTACGATCTGGCATTGCTGGGACACGGTTCTCTGAACCCGGATCGGATGGAAGCATTCATCCAGAGAAGCAATCAGGTGATGCTGGAACTGGCAAAATAAAATAGGTTTCGCATAGTAGATAGGGACGTTTGTAAATAGAGTTTAGACAGGAGATTTTCGGAAAAGACAGTTCGAAAATCTCCTGTTTTTTGTAATTCTGAAAGGAAACGCAACGTTTGGAGCGGGAATGCTCATCTGAGCGACTCGATCTGGTCGTACAGTTTCTGATAAATCTGGTGATAGTCCTGGTGCTGCATCCGTGTAGCAGGCGAAGCATCCCCAAAAGGCAGCAGGTATTCCTGACAGACAGTGACAGGAGCTTTGCCAAATAAGAGGATTCTGCTGCCAAGCAGGATGGCTTCCGACAGACTGGTGGCGGCAGAAACAATGGTCAGGGCATATTCTGTGCGAAGGCGGAACAGGGTATCCAGATATGCTTGTTCCATTTCCGGTGTCATATGCCGAAACAGCCGGTCAAGCAGCAGCAGGTCTTCTGAAGAACCGGACTGAAGCAACAGATGGAGCCAGAGTTGCTGTTGTTCGATAGAAGCAGGAGTTATAGGCCGAAATAACATTTCTTCCAATTCCTCCACAGAAAGATCATCAATCAGGCATGTCTGATGCAGGGCACAGTTGGTTCGCAGGGATAGCAGACGGTTCTGGACAGCAAACAGGGAAATGCGGCACAAGGCATGCCCATCCCCAAGGGAAATCCTGCCTTCTACGGGAGCAATCAGACCGGCAAGCAGATACAAAAACACAGCACTGCCCACGCCGTAAGGATCATAACAGATGATATGCTCCCCGGGATGGATGTCCAGAGAAATGGGAGCAAGGGCAGGGCAGATGGCAGACGGTTCACGGGTGTGAAACGTCACATGTTCGATATGAAAAAGTGGTTGCATAAGACTCCTTGCATGGTAAAATGTGGTTTGCTATAGTATATGAGACAAACTGTCAAAAGGAAAGAAGAAAACAGGATGGGAAAAAATAAGAAAGTCATGTGGAAATGCTTGCGAAATATCTGTGAAAAGGATATGATATATGAGAAAGGTTTTGTAATGATTCAGCATCATGCAATGGGATAGACTTGCAGAGAGACAGAAAGGTATGGTGGGGAGATGGATAGAATACATACAATACAACCGGGACAAATTTACAGACATTTTAAGAACAAGCTGTATCAGATCGTGACAGTGGCAGAGCATACAGAGACAGGGGAGACACTGGTGATTTATCAGGCACTGTATGGCTCTTACGGAATCTATGCCCGTCCGTATGAGATGTTTACCAGTCTGGTGGACAGAAGTCAATATCCGGTGGAAGCATATCCACAGGAATACCGGTTTGCGTTGGTGGGACAGGCAGGGAATCTACAGGCAGGGGCGCAGATTCAGGAAGAACGATCCATTCAGGAAGATGCCCGGTCAGAGGTATGGGGGAAAAACGATCCACTGGCGGATAGATGGGTAGAATCATCCTGTAAGCAGTCAGACAGGACAGCACAGCCGGAATCCGGCAGCCAGGGTGGTACTCAGTCCAAGCCTCAGGATTATCTGCTGGCATTTTTGGAAACAGATTCTTATCAGGAAAAGCTGGACATTCTGCGCATGTTAGGAGATGACTGTACAGAAACCATCTTAAACAGCATGGCATTGTCTTTGGATATGGCACTGCGTGGTGCCACGCTGGAGGACTGTATAGAGGAAGTGCGTCAGTGTCTGAAACTGCATATGAAATATGAGAAGACAAGGAGATAGCGTTCCGAATGATGACAAGACAAAATCGGAATCTATGTGAGAAAATAAAGGAAGTTGGAAAGGAGGTAGGATATGCTGGAACGAATCAAACGTCGTATTTATACAATGCTGAAAGGAAAGCGGTTCATCAATCTTGCACCGATTGATTATCGTTTGTTTATGACGCTGATTGCGATCAATATTTTTGGTATTATCATGATTTATAGTGCCAGTTATTATTTTTGCTCCAAAACACCGGCATACGGGAACAATCCCTCCTATTTGTTTAAAAATCAGTTGGAACTTGCCATTGTAGGCATGGTGGGGATGCTGCTTCTTTCTTTTATCGATTATCGGATGCTACGGAAATTTGCGCCGTTGGCGTTGGTATTGAGTATTGTGCTCATTGGTTTGTTGTTTACCCCCTTGCGGGTGGAAGTGAAAGGTGCGGTCAGATGGATTCGGATCATGGGCAGAACCATCCAGATTGCAGAGCCGGTGAAGCTGTGTATGATTTTCTGGGTGGCACATTACGTGGCAAAATATGATGTGACCAAGCTGCGGTATCTGGTTCCGCTGTTATTGGTTTTATTTTTCGTGTTTGCGGCAATCTACAAAATCTCCGACAATATGAGTACTGCTGTGATCATCTTCGGCATCGGTGTCCTGCTGATCTTCATGGTACATCCAAACTGGAAGTTTTTTGTGACCCTGGCAGCCATAGGCGGTGTACTGGTGCTGTTGGCAGTTGGGTATTTTATGAGTCTGGACCCGTCTGATGAGTATGGTGGATTCCGTATCGTTCGTGTACTGGCATGGCTCCATCCAGAGCAGTTTGCAGACTCTCAGGCGTTGCAGCCACTAAACGCTCTGTATGCCATTGGCTCCGGTGGATTGTTTGGCAGAGGGCTGGGACAGAGCTTGCAGAAATATCGCATTCCAGAACCCCAGAATGACTTTATTCTGGCAATCGTCAGTGAAGAACTGGGGCTGGTGGGTGTGCTGGTGCTGATGGGACTGTTTTTATACCTGTTATATCGTGTGATGACCATCGCCAGCCGTGCCACAGACCGTTTTGGCAGGATGCTGGCTTGTGGAGTCTTTTTCCACATTGCATTGCAGGTGATACTGAACATTGCGGTGGTCAGCAACTTTATGCCCACCACTGGTGTGACACTGCCTTTCATCAGTTCCGGTGGTACAGCGGTCATGTTCCTGCTGCTGGAGTTCGGACTGGTATTCAGCGTAGACCGTGCTTCAAAGGAAGACCAGATCCGGAAACGGGCAAAGGCACAGGTAGATGCGGAGCGGGAATACCCTACTTATGGGGAAAGAGGATAAGAAGAAGGCTGCTGTCAAAGGCAGCCTTTTGGTGATGATAGAGAAATGTAGCATGGAGAAGAACGGAGGAGAAAGAGATGAGTGGAATGGGTGGATTGTGGATGGCAGGACTGGTCAATGCAATTGCTGGAAATCGGGCGGATGCAATTGCAACATCAGTGGTCGTAAAAATTTATAATGATATAAAAAGTGAAAAAGAATTCAAACAAACTTTTCAAGAATTGTCAGAAGAAAGTCAAAAAATTTATGAACAGTTGCTTCAAAATACAAGGAATGAGCTGGAGGATGAGGAGATAAAACAAAATCTCTTATATCTATGTGATAAACAGTCACGAAAAGCACTCAAACAACGTCTAAAAGATGTGTCAGGTTTTGATCAGAAACAAGAACTGAAAAAGTGGGTAGAGGAAAGACTGAGCAACAGAATGCCGCAGGACATGAGAGTGTTGCTGACCGGATTATTTTTACAAATGTATGCGGATTATCTGAAAAGATTCAGACCGGATTTGTATCGGGAATGGTTTGCACAAGAATGGAAGCAGCAATGGGAACAGAGGGACGAAAAACCGGGATCTTCCAATAAAGCAGAAAAGGAAGAAAATCTACACTTTCTCACTGCCCTTCCTGCAAGAGTAGATGACACCTATTTTCTGCACAGAGAGAAGGATGTAGAAGCAGTGCGACAGATATTGACCACAGAAAAACAGGTGGTGCTCATCAATGGTCTGGGGGGAATCGGAAAGACCACCATAGCCAGAAAGCTATTCTATCAGATGGAAAGCGCGTATCCATATGCGGCATGGGTGGGATACGAAGGGAATTTAAAAGAAAGTCTCCAAAAATCATTGAAGCTGTTTGCAGAGGAACCAATCACCGCAGAAGAACGGTGGGAGTTGCTGTGGAATTTTCTTTTGGAAAACAGAGAGAAGGTGCTGCTGTTTCTGGACAATGCCAACAAAAAACGTGATGGAAAGAAGGTAGAGGCAGATTCAGAACTCACACAACTGCGCAGTAGTGGAATGACCATGGTGGTCACCAGTCGGTTATCCAGTCTGGTGGGTTTTCGGAAACATCTGGTGGGATTTTTGGATGAAGATGCATGCGTGGATATCTTCTATTGTTACTATACTAATTCAAATCAAATAGAAGAACAGAATCGAGGAGAAGAAGGGATTGTACGGGAACTGATTCGGGAGAAGATTCGTTGCCATACTTTTTCTGTAGAATTGCTTGCCAAATATGCCAGACATAAGGTGCATGGAGGCATCTCCCAGTTAAAGGCAGAGTTGGACCAGAAAGATTTCTTCTATCCAGCAGATATATCGGAATATACCGATCATGAAGGGGAAGATTCCCCTATTGCCATCCAGTTGGCAAAATTGTTTGATATTTCCACCTATCCAGAAGGAATGCAGCGGATTGCCAAGTGCTTTTCTATCCTGCCTTCTGAGGATATTCCGAAAGAGCTGGCACAGCGTATTCAGGCAGAGGAACAGGATTTTTATGAACTGATCCAGCTGGGTTTATTAAAGGACAATGGGGATTCTTACAATATGCAGCCAGTGGTGCAAGAGTCCATTCGTTATCAGGTGGATCAGGGGATAATCACGTTGCAGGTGGCAGATTGTGAGACATGCATAGACCGTTTGTCTGATGCAGACTATTTGAATGAATTGAATTTCTATAATGCAGAGCAAAAGATTGGATACATAGATGCATTCCGAAATTACTTTCATACAGAGAAAGAGAGGGAGCAGAGATGTGTACAGCTTTTGTGGTATGCTGGTGGGGAGATTTATAATCGCATTGGATTGCCGTTGAAGGCACTGCCATATTGTGAGGAAAATTTAAAAATAGCTCGAAAACTAAGTGAAGAATCGCCCATAGCGTCGAACCAGAGATATTTGAGCGTGAGCCTGAATAGGATGGGAGATGTATGGTTGAAACTGGGGAAAGAGGAAGAAGCGCTGAAAGCCTATGAGGAAGGGTTGGAGATTAGACGAAAACTGAGTGAAGAATCGCCCACAGCGTCGAACCAGAGAGAGTTGAGCGTGAGCCTGAATAGGATGGGAGATGTATGGTTGAAACTGGGGAAAGAGGAAGAAGCGCTGAAAGCCTATGAGGAAGGGTTGGAGATTAGAA
>JAFTGN010000056.1 GCA_017457865.1 Lachnospiraceae bacterium
ATACAATTATGAAAACAAGATTAAAAAGAATCGCAACAGGTATGATCGCATTGTCTTTGGTGTTGACTGGAATGACAGGATGTGGACAGCATACAGATCAACAGCCTTCTTCTGGTGCTGATACGAATGGAGCGTATACAGTGGTGCGGTATGGTGTAATGCCAAGTGGAATCACTCAATGGATTGGAATTATCGATGCAAAGAAAGATATTTTCAAAAATCATGGGATTCAGTTAGAGCCTACAGAATTTGCAATGGGCATCAATACAGTAGATGCGATCGTAACAGACCAGTTGGATATCGGGAACTTTGCCGATTACGCAGGTGTCAATCGAATTGGAAATACGGCAGATGAAACCAATCTGCGTATCTTCACAGAAACAAACAGATCCCAGATTGGAGATGGGGTTTCCGCAAATTTATATGTTTCTCCAGATGTGAATTCTGTAGAGGATTTAAAAGGCAAGCATGTAGCGACCATCGGCGGCAGTGTGTATGATTATTGGTATGGAAAATTATTCGAAGCCTATGATTTGGGTGAGGAGGATGTAAGTATTGATTCTGTGACAAGCAGCGCAGAAGCACTTGCTCTGGCAAATGGTGGTTCAATATCTGCATTCTGGGCAAATGGTGCAGATGCGGTAAAGCTTACAGATGAATATGGATGGAAGGCGTTGGATTTAGGAGAGTTCTCCCTTCCTGCATATTCTTATCTGGTATCCACAGATACCTGGTTAAAGGATCATCATGAGACCGCCGTGGAATTTTTGAAAGCTTGTCAGGAAACACTGGATTATATGGCTGCCAATGAGGAAGAAGTTGTGGGATGGATCGCTGAAGCAACCGGACAGGATGAAAAACTGGTAAAAGCGAACATTGCTTCTTGGAATTTTGACTTTACATTTTCACAGGAGGCATATGAATCCTTAGTAGATGTAAGTAAATGGTGCTATGAAAATGGTAACTATGAGAAGGAATATCATATAGCAGACTTTATAAGCATTGATGCAGTGAAGGAAGCATTCCCGGATAAAGTGACCTATACAAAATAATCAAAAATCATAGAGCATGAAAAACAGGAGACGGTGAAGACTGTCTCCTGTTTCCATCATAAGGGCAAAAACCTTGCCTTTCTCTCTTCAAATATCGTATAATACCGGAACCCACATTCCTTTAACAGTTCCGGCAGTTTCTGAAAGTCATATCCAATATGCTCCGGTTTATGTCCATCTGAGCCGATGGTCAGGAGTTCTCCACCCAGTTCGGCATAGCGGCGCAGTACATCCCAGTGGGGATTGGGGAATCCCAGTCCATACTTGAAACCGGCAGTGTTACACTCAATTCCCTTGCCCTTGGCAATGAGGGCACGGAGGATTTCATCCATGATCTCTGCATAGTCCTTTGCAACATACGTGCCAAGTCCTTCTGGAATATAACGAGCGATATAGTCCAGATGTCCATAGCAGTCAAAACAGTCATACAGCCGGATATTTTCCAGAGTTTTTTCATAGTAGCGCAAGATACTCTCTTTGAGAGAACGCCCTTCCCAATAATTGGGATAGTACATATCCATATGATCCACCACATGGGTAGAGCCGATGATATATGCAAAAGGATAACTGGCGGCAAATGCAGGGATTTCCTTTGTCAGGTGAGGCTGTAACCCCAGCTCGATTCCCAGATGCAGGGAAATCCGGTCACGATACCGCTCCACCAGTGGAATCAGCTCTTTTTGATACTGCTCCATATCCACCAGAAACTGCCCCGGTCCTTCATATTCTGCCGGGTAGTCGATATCCTCATGGTCTGTAAAGCATAGATATTGTAAGCCAGCCCGGATCGCTGCCTTTACCTGTGCCTCCGGCAAGGCATCACTGTCCGTGGATAAATGGGTATGCGTATGAAAATCAGCCAGTATCATCAGTTTCGTTCTCCTTTCTGTACTGTCCCAGCGAAATGATAAAAGCATATTTTGTACTAGGCGCTACATTTTGAGTAGTAGAGCGGGCAGATCATTGCGAAACACTTTAGAGATGTACATACAGTCCGTATATCATAAATTTTTATTTATAGGGCTGGAATTAAAGTCTATTTACGTACTGGCAAGGAAGGCAAATATGTCTTAAGAAGGCTCTTGTAGAAGCCGGCACTTTGTTTTTTGAGTAATATATCATATTACGATAAAAAACATTAGTGCCGCTGCATTTCTACACGAAGCGAGAGCGTGCCTTCGAAAGACATATTGCGTACGAAGACAGTACGTATAGATACCTACCAGCCCTATAAATATAAATTTTGATAAAGGACGTACGGTATAGAGTTTCGCAATGATCTGCCCGAACCCATACAACAACTTACCCCAATGCAGCGGTAATATCTTCTTGTTCGATGGACAGCAGCTGTTCATCGGTGACTTCCTCAAACCCTGCCAATCGGTTTGCCTGTGCGGTGATGGCACGCTCGAAGATATTTCTGGACTCACGGGCATTGGCGAAGTTTTCCTCATGGGCATCGCACCGCTCGGTGAAATAATCCAGTACCAGCTGTTTGGCTTCTTCTGTCAGAGTGAACTGGTTCTTCTTACATTGTCCTTCAAAAATTTCTACCAATTGCTCTGCGGTATAGTCAGCAAAGAAGATAAATTTGTTGAAACGGGACTTCAGGCCCGGATTGGAATTTAAAAATTCTTCCATCAGTTCGGTATAGCCAGCTACAATGACCACCAGCTGGTCACGGTTGTCCTCCATGAGTTTGAGCAAAGTGTCCACGGCCTCCTGACCGAAGTCGTTCTGCCCTTTTCCGGCAGTGAGGGTGTATGCCTCATCGATAAACAGGATTCCTCCCAATGCAGAGGTGACCACTTCCTTTGTCTTGATGGCGGTTTGCCCTACATATCCCCCTACCAGTGCAGAGCGCTCTACTTCTACCAGGTGTCCTTTGGACAGCAATCCTAAGTTATAGTAAATCTGGGACAGCTTTCTGGCAATGGTGGTTTTACCAGTACCCGGATTGCCGGAAAATACCATGTGCAGAGACAGAGCAGTCACCGGCAGATCACGTTCCTTGCGGATGTTCTGGATTTTCACCAGATTGACCAGACTGGAAATTTCTTCCTTCACTGCTTCTAATCCTACCAGTTCATTGATTTCTGTCATAATCTGTTCTACTGCGTGGTAGTCCGGTGCTTTTTGAGTAGGTGCATCTTCTGTTGCAGGCATTGGCTCTAAGTTGCTGTTGACATTTTGTTTATCCAGATATGCCTGTAATCGGTTGGTATATTCGGTATGATCGGTCAGTTCCCGTTTGGAGATGTTGCTGTTGCAGGCGATGAAAGACTGGCCCATGACCTTGTAGAAGTTTACCAACAGCTGCCCGAAGGTGGTGGTTTTGCCCGCCTGCTTGTTTTTCAGATCCACCCGGACAAATTCTTGTACGGAACGGGGAATTTTGGTGGCAAATGGAACAGAACCCAGTTGTCTGTCTTCATACATTTGTTCCAGGGATTCCTTAGATTGGGTGATCTCCATTACGTCCCGTAAGAAGTGACATTCCATCAGGTTCAGTTTCTTGCCGTCACAGCCTAAATGCAGCAGGTAAAACTGCCATTCCAGTTTGGCACAGTCTGCCAGTGTCAGTTCGTATCCCTGATAGATTCCATAATCTTGTTGCAGTTTGTCGCACAGCTCCAACAGCTCTTTTGCCTGCTTATTGATGTCTGCATTCATAATTCCCAAATCTCCCTTCCAATATTATCTATCCTATCTATACAAGCATAAAACCAGCAGAAAAAAAAGTCAATTGAGAGTTTGAAAAATACATTGCAAAATCTATATTGAAAAGGAAGAAAGAAGCAGATTCATGAATCTGGTGTGAAAATTCTGCATTGGGGCTATTTTCGGTTCTGAAATAGGTGGAAAAGTGAAAAAAAATAGAAAACCTATGATAAAACAATAAAAATTAAAGAAAAGCCTTGCCTTTTTTTTCTAAAAAAGGTAGAATGAATCTGATGGATAGGGGGCTAAAGGACCTTATCGTTATGGTTGTTAACAGTTTAACAATCTTACACTATTATCTAGGAGGATTTTTTACTATGGCAGTAAAAGTAGCAATCAATGGTTTTGGCCGTATTGGTCGTCTGGCTTTCAGACAGATGTTTGATGCAGAGGGTTATGAAGTAGTTGCAATCAACGATTTAACAAAGCCTTCTATGTTAGCTCACTTATTAAAGTATGACTCTTCTCAGGGTAGATACAAGTATTTTGATCAGGTTTCCGCAGATGATGAGGCAGGTACCATCACTGTTTGTGGTAAGACTTTAAAGATTTATGCAAAGGCAAACGCAGCTGAGCTGCCATGGGGCGAGATCGGTGTAGACGTAGTTCTGGAGTGTACCGGTTTCTATGTATCTAAGACTAAGTCTCAGGCTCATATCGATGCAGGTGCAAAGAAGGTTGTTATCTCTGCTCCAGCTGGTAACGATCTGCCAACTATCGTTTACTCTGTAAATGAGAACACTCTGACTGCTGATGACAAGATCATCTCCGCAGCTTCCTGTACTACAAACTGCTTAGCACCTATGGCTAAGGCTCTGAATGACTACGCTCCAATCCAGAGTGGTATCATGAGCACCATCCACGCTTATACTGGCGACCAGATGGTATTAGACGGACCACACAGAAAGGGTGACTTCAGACGTGCTCGTGCAGCAGCTGTGAACATCACTCCAAACTCCACTGGTGCAGCTAAGGCAATCGGTCTGGTTATCCCAGAGCTGAATGGCAAGCTGATCGGTTCCGCACAGCGTGTTCCGGTACCAACCGGTTCTACCACCATCCTGACCGCAGTTGTAAAGGGTAAGGACGTAACAAAGGAAGGCATCAACGCTGCTATGAAGGCTGCTGCTTCCGATTCCTTCGGTTACAACGAGGAAGAGATCGTTTCTTCTGATATCGTTGGTATCACTTATGGTTCTCTGTTCGATGCAACTCAGACCATGGTTTCCAAGATCGACGAGGATACCTATCAGGTACAGGTTGTTTCCTGGTATGACAATGAGAATTCTTACACCAGCCAGATGGTAAGAACAATCAAGTATTTCGCAGAGTTAGCTTAATGGACAGCAGGACAAGTTCCTGTTTGTATTGAAGACTCATGTTGTAGGGTCCGGTCCGCAGGGCCGGACCCTGCTTTGTATATAAAAGCAAAAAAGAAAGGAAATATCTGCTATGTTAAACAAGAAAAGCGTAGATGATATCAATGTAAAGGGCCAGAGAGTGCTGGTTCGTTGTGATTTCAATGTGCCGTTAAAGGAAGGTCAGATCACAGACGAGAACCGTCTGGTAGCAGCGCTGCCAACCATCAAGAAGCTGATCGCAGACGGCGGTAAGGTCATTCTGTGCTCCCACTTAGGAAAGCCGAAGGGAGAGCCAAAGCCAGAGTTATCTTTGGCACCGGTTGCAGTTCGTCTGTCTGAGCTGCTTGGTCAGGAAGTAAAGTTTGCTGCTGATCCAGAGGTAGTAGGACCAAACGCAAAGGCTGCTGTAGCTGCAATGCAGGACGGCGAGGTCGTTCTGTTAGAGAACACCCGTTACAGAGCAGAGGAGACCAAGAACGGAGAGGCATTCTCCAAGGATTTGGCTTCCCTGGCTGATGTATTCGTAAACGACGCATTCGGTACTGCTCACAGAGCACACTGCTCCAACGTGGGTGTAACAGAGTATGTAGATACTGCTGTCGTTGGTTATCTGATGCAGAAGGAGATCGACTTCTTAGGCAATGCAGTGAACAATCCAGTGAGACCGTTCGTGGCAATCTTAGGCGGTGCAAAGGTTGCAGATAAGTTAAATGTAATCTCTAACCTGTTGGAGAAGTGCGACACCCTGATCATCGGAGGTGGTATGGCGTATACTTTCCAGAAGGCTCTGGGCAACGAGATTGGTATTTCTCTGGTAGACGATACCAAGCTGGATTACTGTAAGGAAATGATTGCAAAGGCTGAGAAGCTGGGCAAGAAGTTACTGCTTCCAGTAGATGCTGTGACCATCAAGGATTTCCCGAATCCAATCGATGCACCTGTAGAGGTAGAAGTATACGATTCCGACAAGATGCCGGCTGACCGTGAAGGCTGTGACATCGGACCGAAGACCCAGGCTCTGTTTGCTGAGGCTGTAAAGACTGCAAAGACCGTTGTTTGGAACGGACCGATGGGTGTATTCGAGAATCCAACTCTGGCAGCTGGTACCATCGCAGTGGCAAAGGCTCTGGCTGATACAGATGCAACTACTATCATCGGTGGTGGCGATTCCGCAGCAGCAGTCAACCAGCTGGGATTTGGCGATAAGATGAGCCACATCTCTACCGGTGGCGGCGCTTCCTTGGAGTTCTTAGAGGGCAAGGATCTGCCAGGCGTAGTAGCAGCAAACGATAAATAATTGTTCGAAAGTGACAAAATAGAAGGAACGACACACTGGGTGATCTCATGCAGTGCTGTCGTTCCTTATCAACCATAAAGCAGAAGGGCTTCTATACATAGAAATGTGTATCAGAAGTCCTCGAGATAGAAGAAACAGGAGGAACGACAATGCGTAAGAAGATTATCGCAGGTAACTGGAAGATGAACATGACACCAAGCCAGGCCGTAGAGTTAGTGAATACATTAAAGCCATTGGTAGCAAACGATGAGGTAGATGTGGTATTCTGTGTACCGGCAATCGATATCATTCCAGCCATCGAGGCAGCCAAGGGAAGTAACATCCAGATCGGTGCAGAGAACATGTACTTCAAGGACAATGGTGCATTCACAGGCGAGATTTCCCCGGATATGTTAGTAGACGCTGGCGTAAAATATGTGATCATCGGTCACTCCGAGAGACGTGAGTACTTTGCAGAGACAGATGAGACTGTCAACCTGAAGGTGGTAAAGGCATTTGAGAAGGGTCTGACCCCGATCATCTGCTGTGGCGAGTCCCTGACCCAGAGAGAGCAGGGCGTGACCATGGATTGGATCCGTATGCAGATCAAGATCGCATTCCAGAATGTAACCGCTGAGCAGGCAGCAACTGCTGTCATCGCTTACGAGCCAATCTGGGCGATCGGTACCGGTAAGGTGGCAACTACCGAGCAGGCACAGGAAGTTTGCAGCGGCATTCGTGCATGCATCGCAGAGATCTATGACGAGGCAACAGCAGCAGCCATCCGCATCCAGTACGGCGGCAGCGTCAGCGCAGCAAGCGCACCAGAGTTATTTGCACAGGCAGATATCGATGGTGGTCTGGTAGGTGGTGCGTCCTTAAAGCCAGATTTTGGTAAAATTGTAAACTATAAGTAATATATTGCAATTGAGTGATAAGTTCATTTATGGAGAGGGTGCGTTGAAACATAAAAACGTACCCTTCTTGTTTGTTGTAGCAGACATTGCTGCAAATAAAATATATGATTTGGCAGTGTCGGGGCAAATGGATCAATTGAAACAATTTCAGAATTTATTTTATATGAATTTGCCATAAAAGAAGAAAGGTATCCCCAGAGGATGCCTTTTCTGCTATAGAATGACAAAACTGTCACTTTGCAATTCACCCGTCTGTCATCTTGTCATGTTATGATCAGAACGTAATCAAGAAAGAAAGGGAAACGGTTCGGAATCTACGCAATAGCAGAAGGAGGCGAACCGTGATGAGGGAGAATCAGTATGGAAATTCTCAAATGTGAAAATTTGACAAAAATATATGGACAGGGTGACAGTCAGACAGTGGCGTTGGATCATGTCTCTTTTTCTGTGGAAAAAGGAGAGTTTGTATCTATCATCGGACCGTCAGGAAGCGGCAAATCTACCCTGTTGCATTTGCTTGGGGGAGTAGACCGGCCAAGTAGTGGTCAGGTGATCATCGGTGGTCAGGACATTCACAAGCTAAATGAAAATCAACTTGCCGTATTCAGAAGACGGCACATTGGACTGGTGTATCAGTTTTACAATCTGATTCCGGTATTAAATGTGGATGAAAATATTGTATTGCCCCATCTGTTAGACGGGCGAAAGATGGACAGAGAACGGCTGGATCAGATGGTGGCATATCTGGGACTGACAGACCGGAGAAACCATCTGCCCGGCCAGCTTTCCGGAGGACAGCAGCAGAGGGTATCCATTGGGCGGGCTTTGTTTTCCCATCCGGCACTGATGCTTTGTGATGAACCTACGGGAAATCTGGACCGGCGAACGGGGGAAGAGATTGTGTCTCTGTTAAAGGAATCCAACCGTACCATGCAGCAGACATTGATTTTGATTACCCATGATGAGCGCATTGCGTTACAGGCAGACCGTATGATCTGTATCGAAGACGGCAGAATCGTTCAGGATGAACGGATTCGGGTATTGAAATCTGCCTCTGGGAAGGAGGCTTCCCTATGACCAATCGAAGCATCGTCCATCAGGTAACCAGACGGTATATGCACAGTCAGGCCGGCAGAACCAGGGTTTCTTTCATTGGCATTGTTTTAATGGTCACACTGATGACCTGTGTATTTGTGGGGAAGGATACGGTACTGGCTTATTTTACAGAGATTGCAGAGGCCCATTATGGAAAATGGCATATGGCAGTGTATGACATGGATGAGAACCAGTTGGCACAGATTCAGGCGCTTTCTGGTGTGAAGGAAACGGCAGTGTCACAGAACCTGCAATATACAGCATTCCCTCAGTCAGGAGATGAACTGCATCCCTATTTGAATTTGCGTACCTATTCAGACAAGGCATTTGACTGGATGAACATTCAGGTGGTGGAGGGAAGACTGCCTATGCAGGAAGATGAGGTGGTCATCAGTTATGCAGCAGTAGAGGATGGGGCACAGGTAGCCATTGGCGATACCATTCAGGCAGATTGCTTTCGGAGATACATTGAGAATTTCGGAGCGTATGATACGGTCTTTCCGTTTCTTTCGTTTTCTTTAAGCAGCGGAGAGCGGAAGGAAGCACCGGCAGACTTTGGATTTTTCCCTGAGGGTGATCCTTTTTATGAGGGGCATCGTGAAACGCATGAAGAAACTGGTATTCACCGTACCTATACCGTCACCGGATTCATAGAAGTACCTTCTTATGAGAACAGAGGCAGTGCTGCCTATACCGCCATCGGATGGATGGGAGAAGACCAGATCGATGGCAATGTGAACTGTTCCATCCGCATGGATACCAGTCAGGTACAGGAGTATCTGAACAGAGAATTGGCAGAGATTGTGCCACCTGACCAGATAGAAGTGAACAATCCGGTATTGGCATTTGATGCATCTTCCACGGATGCTACGATCAATTTTCTGGCAGTGGCCGGGCAGATCTTCTTTCTTTTGCTGATCAGTCTGGTTTCTGTCATTCTCATGTACAATCTGTTTCAGCTTTCTTTTGCGGAGCGGTGCAGATATCTGGGGATGCTGTCTTCTGTAGGTGCAACAGCCAGACAAAAGCGCAGCAGTGTGTATGATGAAGCCCTGTGTCTGCTTCTGCCGGCACTTCCAATAGGGGTTCTCCTTGGATTTGGCATCGTGTATGGCGGCGTAGGACTGCTTTCTCCACTGGCAGCCGGGATGATGGGCGTGGAATATGCCGTCCATGCGGTTTCGGTGAAGCTGCGGATTACGGTGTGGTCGGTCTTACTGACCATTGGATTTGCTGTGGTGACGGTTCTGGGATCTTCTCTCCTTCCGGCTGTGCGGATCAGCAAAACCGGAGCCATAGAGGGGATACGGGGCAATGCAGAATGTTCTGTCAGAAAACAAAGCAGACATAAACTGAACGAAAGATGGATCCGTTGGTTTGGGCCAGAAGGCATGCTGGCAGCCGGTTTTCTCACCAATCAGAAGAAAAAGTCCAGAGGAATTGTGCGGGCGTTGGCCATGTTTTTCATTGTGTTGTCCGTTACGATGTATGGTGGACAGGCTGTCTCTCAGATGGTATCTTATAAGTTGAGAGATACCAGCCAGATGGGGATCATCGGGGGAGACGACTGGGAGTATATGCTGACTGCTTCCGGACATACAGAAACAGTGGAAGCGATTGCAGAAGAGCTGTCACAGATGGAAGGGATTTCCCGGTTACAGGTATCCTATGAAGGTTTGTGGATTGGTGAAACAGAAGAGAAGGTGTTCAGTCAGGAATACTGGGATGCCTTTTATCAGGTGTTGTTACAGTATGATCCGGGAGGATTGTCAAAGCAGGAGTTTGAAACAGAGTATGTGTCAAACCATCCGAACCTTGTGAACATGATTTCTGTGGATACAGAAAGATTTCGGCAGATGTTAGAATCGGTACAGGGTGATTTGGATGTATGGGAAGATCCGCGGACGATTCCCTGTATTGTATTTCAGACAGGGGAATTTTCCACAGACAGTTACAGTGTATGGGGGCGTCAGCCTTCTTCGTATCAATTTTTTGAAATTTCCCGTATGACGGATTTGGACATCGGAGAGGAACTTCCCCTCACTATTTCCGTACCGGAAGAGATGGCAGAAGATGGATCTGTCCAGATGCCCCTGACCATCGCCGGTTTTGGAACCAATGAGACCCTTGGAAAATGGCTGGAATTGCATAGAGATAATTTTTGGGTGATCACCACAAATGAGATTGCCAGAAAGATCAATGCAGTTCGGGGCGGTGGAATGGACATTACAGTATGTTTTCAGGCAGAAGAAGAAAATACCCAGGTACAGGCAAAACTACAGCAGTTAAACCGGTTACAGGAACAGGAGAGTGGCATTTATTTTGCAACGAAGGAAACTTATCTGCCGGAAACGATCCCTGCGGTACTCAGTGGGATGCTTGGTCTTGTGATGAGGGGATTTATCGGCATCAGTTCAGTGATCTGTTTTTTGAATTTGTACAATTCCGTGGGGGGATTGATGCTGAAACGGAGAAAAGAATTCGCAGCATTGAAGTCCTGTGGTATGACAGGCAGACAGCTGTTTCGGATGTGCCGGTATGAATTATACCTGATTTTTTTCAGAAGCATTGTCATCGCAGTGCCCATCATCCTGCTTTTGTGCAAAAGCGTGGAACATGTGATGATCGGACGGTTCGGGCATTTTACGGTTAGATTTCCCCTTGCGTTGGTCTTGGGGATGGGACTGTGTGCCATGGTGCTGACTGTCTGCATGGCGTGGATTTGTTGCAGGCGGGGAAATAAAGATGCAAATGGAGGTTTGATATGGTTTTGGTAGTGGAAGATGATGCCATGATCGTAGAAGGATTAAAACTCTCTCTGACCCAGGAGGGATACCGGGTGCGGACTGCCACAACCAAGGCAGAAGCGCTGGCCGTGTTAAATGGTACAGAAAGGGAGCAAATCCAGGTCTGTCTTTTGGATGTGATGCTTCCGGACGGAAATGGATATGAAATATGCAGTGAGATTCGCCGAAACAGCAGCATGCCCATTTTGTTTTTGACTGCCTGCGATGATGAAGTCCATACGGTGCTGGCATTAGAACAGGGGGCAGATGATTACATTACAAAGCCTTTTCACATTCGGGAACTGATGGCACGGATGAAAGCAGTGCTTCGCAGAACACAGGGAATGCCGGTGGAATCGGTACTGCATCAGGTAGGTGCCAATCAGATCAATCTGCAAACGGCAAAGGTATACAGAGACGGGCAGGAAGTGGTGTTGACTGCCATGGAGTATAAACTGCTTCTGGTGCTGTTGCGGCACAGAGGGCAGCTCCTTTCCAGACAGCAGCTGTTGGGCATTCTCTGGGATGATGCAGGGGACTATGTCAATGACAATACATTGACTGTTTATATGAAGCGGCTGCGAAACAAGCTGGATGACAGGGAAGGGACATATATTGAGACGGTTCGTGGAATGGGATACCGGTTAAGGAGTATGTGAGCATGGGATGGATCATCATAGTGTTGCTTTGCTGTATTGCAGGGTTGTTGGGGTATCTTGTGGTGCAGCATAGAAGAAATGAAGCTTATCTGGACGGCATCATCGAGTATCTGATGAAAGTACAGGATCGAAATACACTGCCTGAGATGAAGGAGCAGGTGGAAGGGAAGCGGGGCATTCTGCAAAGTGAATTATATAAGCTGGCATCCACACTGCAGGAGCAGTATGCCAGAGAAACAGAGAAGAACCGGTATCTGGCAGAGATGCTCTCCAATGTATCTCATCAGATCAAAACCCCACTGACTGCCATTACCATTATGACGGATTTGTTAAAAAGTGATATGTTGCCGGAAGCCGATCGGCGGCAGTGTGTATCCCGTATTGTGGGACAGACCGACCGGATCACATGGCTGGTGAAAACACTGCTGACCCTTGCCAGACTGGATGCGGAGGTGCTGTCCTTCAAGCAGGAGCAGGTAGAAATCGAAACGTTGATTGACAGCATTTACGATACACTGGCGGTACTGGCAGAACTGAAAGGTGTGACACTGGAAAAAGAGATACCGGAAGGCGTGCAAGTCATCTGTGACAGACAATGGACCCGGGAAGCTTTTTTGAACATTGTGAAAAATTGCCTGGAGCATATAGGGGAAGGGGGACGTGTCGGTGCCGTGGTCAGTCAGTCCAATCTTGCCACAGACATCATCATTTGGGACACCGGAACTGGTATCAATCCGGAAGATCTTCCCCATGTATTAGAACGTTTTTACCAGGGCAAACAGGCAGATTCCGGAAGTGTGGGCATTGGACTGGCATTGTCTGAGCAGATCATCCGAAAACAGAATGGCAATCTGACGGTGGAAAGCAAGGAGGGGCAGGGGACAAAATTTTCCATCAGATTGTATCATACAAAGACAGTGTGAGAGTTTTGTGGTATTATTGAAATTAATCTGATTTTAATCTTTCTTCTATTTCAGATTAATCCATTCCCTGTAATCTATAACCATCAGATGGGAAGCGTCTGATCAGATATAAGAAGATCTGATAAAAGGGTGCCATGAGGCAATTGTGAAACTCTTTGAGCAGAATAGGAACAGCCTGCACATCAGAAATTTTATGTTTGCAGGGCAATAGATAGAATCCAGATATGTGCTGACAAGGAAGGCAAATATGTCTTAAGAAGACTCTTGTAGATGCCGGTACTTAGTATCCGTTGCATCTACACCGAAGCGAGAGCGTGTCTTTGCAAGACATATTGCGTACGAAGACAGCACATATAGATGTGTATCTTCCCTGCAAACATAAAATTTTGATGAAAGGCGTTCGGTATCATAGTTTTGCAATTACCTAAGAGTGATCACAAAGGAAAGGAGCATGGGAATGGATTTTTTAGAGAAAGTAGAAAAGGTAAGAGAAAAGACAGGGGTTTCGTATGAAGTGGCAAAAGAAGCCTTAGAGGCTTGCGAGTACGATATGTTAGAAGCACTGGTGTATTTAGAGAAGCAGGGCAAGATTCCACAGCCTTCTTACGGCACATGGTCTACGGAGCAGGGACAGCATTCCGAGGCATTTCACCAGACACAGGAGACCTATGCAAGAGACTGTCAGAAGAAATCTTCCGGTGATACATGGAGAAAGTTTACCGCATGGTGCAAGAAAATGTTGAAGGCCAGTCTGGAGAAGCATTTTGAAGTCATTCGGGAAAACAGACAGGTGCTCTCTGTTCCGGTGTTGATTTTGATCATCGGGTTTGTGTGTGCCTTTTGGGTGACACTGCCATTGCTGATCATCGGCATGTTTGTAGGATGCAGATACCAGTTCAGCGGGTTTGAAAAGACCAGCATTGATCTGAATGAAATGTGCGAAAAGGCATCTGAAGCCTGCGAGCAGGTAAAAAAGAACTTTCAGGAGAAGAAGGAAGTAGAATAAAAGGTCAGAAGATGCAAGAACCACGTATGGATCAGGAAACGTAAGAAAGTGTACGTTTTGCGATCTGATTTGAATGAAAAGTATTCAATGGCACATGTGCGGCATGGGTGTTGGCAGAAGGGAAATGAAGGAATATGGCAGACAGAATTCTTGTGATTGAGGATGAAGTGAACATTGCCCGGTTTATTGAACTGGAATTACAGCATGAGGGGTATGAGGTAGAGAAGGCTTTTGACGGCAGAGAGGGGCTTGACAAGGCAGTTTCTGGTTCTTACACATTGATTCTGTTGGATGTGATGCTTCCGGGTCTCAATGGCCTGGAAGTATTGCGCAGGATTCGAAAGGAAAGCAGTGTGCCGGTGATTTTGCTCACTGCCAGAGATGCGGTGATGGATAAGGTGGCCGGTCTGGATGCAGGAGCGGACGACTATATGACCAAGCCATTTGCCATCGAGGAACTGCTTGCCCGTATCCGCACTGCCAAACGCAGACGGATCGTAGAAGCAGAGCCGGAGGAAAAACTGACGGTGGGAGAGGTGACACTAGATGCCGCCCGGTATGAGGTCACGGTAAGAGGGGATCTGATCGATCTGACCAATCGGGAATTTGAACTGCTTCACACACTGATGCGAAATAAAAACATTGTCATGAGCCGGGCAAGGCTGTTGGAAGAAGTGTGCGGCTATGAATATGAAGGAGAAACCAATCTGATCGATGTATATGTGCGGTATTTGCGGATGAAAATTGATGACCGGTATCAGATCAAGCTGATCCGCACTGTACGGGGAGCCGGATATGTGATCCGGGAGGAGGAATCAGAAGATAGATATAAAATGTAAATATGAAATTCAGGACAAATGCGTGAGGGAACAGTTCATTATTTTGGATAAACCGGACGGTTGTGGAATCAAACATCAAAGGAATGGGAAATAGGGATGTCAGAGAAAAGGGAAAACAGAGCGAAACGGATGACTTCCATTGCCAGAAAGCTAAACGGCAGCTTCTGGCGGAAGCGTCTTTGGGATTTATTTTTGACCGATCTGTTGGTCGCGGCACTGGTGTGCGGCGGCTATTTGTATTCCTGTGAGAAGCAGATCTACAGTCAGGCGAAAATGAGTGACTGGGTGGAGGAGTACCGGCATGCCGGACGGTATTTTACCAGAGCAGATGGAATCAGCTGGAGACAGATTGACTATGTCATCCAACCGGCAGAGATGGAGGAATACCGGTTTCCTGTGACGAACTTTCTGGAATTTTGCATTCCGGCAGCGGTGATTCTGGTGATTTTGCAGGGGATTCATCTGTTCTTTGCGCTGTTTCACACTTCAGAAATCCGGCGGAAATTAAAACCCATCAATGACCTGGCGGTACGTGCAGAGGAGATGAGCAGTCTTTCTTTTGATCCGGGTAAGTTTTCTACGTTGGAACAGGCAATTGAAAATATTTCACCGGATGGACCGGAGGCAGAAGTCCATACAGGAGACAAAGATTTGCAGAGCATTGAAGTGGCACTGAACAATCTGCTCCATCACATGAAGGAAAGCCAGCAGCAGCAGGCACGGTTTGTGTCCGATGCGTCTCATGAACTGCGTACCCCCATTGCAGTGATAGAAGGGTATGTGAATCTGTTGGACCGTTGGGGAAAGGAAGACGAAGCGGTTCTCAATGAATCCATAGAAGCACTGAAGCATGAGTCTGCCCATATGAAAGAACTGGTAGAACAGTTGTTGTTTCTGGCAAGAGGGGATAGCGGCAGAAACACCCTGCATCAGGTATCGTTTGATTTGAATGATGTGGTGAAAGAAGTGTTTGAAGAGTCTATGATGATTGAGAAACAGCATAGATACGAGTTGAAAGAACAGCCAGGGGCATTGACCTGTGGAGACGTGGCAATGATCAAGCAGTCCATTCGGATTTTTGTGCAGAATGCAGTGAAATATTCAGGAGAAGGAGATTGTATCACGTTTGCAGTGGGAATAGAGCCGGGGATGGTGTCTTATAGTGTGCAGGATGAGGGCGTTGGCATGGAAGCCGGGGAATTGGAGCATATCTTTGAACGGTTTTATCGGGCGGATCAGGCACGAAATGGAGAAAAAGGTGGTTCCGGTCTGGGATTGTCCATTGCCAGATGGATTGTGGAGGCCCATCACGGTACCATCGAAGTAACATCTGCACCGGAATGTGGCAGCCGGTTTACAGTGAAACTGCCGGCGGAATCATCATGAGACATAGGCAGTTGTCTATGTCTCATGAAATGGATTTGAACAGCTTGTGTTGTGTTTATTTCTTAACATATTTCTGCTTGCTGCTGTTGGGTTTGTCCGGGATAGTACGGACAATTCTGTTGCTGTTTAGCAATGGCACAAGAATATTTCGCCTGAAGTAGTCCTGAGAACGAATGCCACAGAATACCTGCATTTCATTTCGTGTTTTTGGCTCTTCAAGATAGTTCAAAAGAGCGTTCAACTTCTGAATATCAAGCTTGATAGAGATTGAATCGGCTTCACCACTGACTTCGCCACTGACTTCACCACTTGTCACTGGTGAAGTCCCCGGACCGACTTTTATCATAGAGCCAACAGAGAGCGGGATAATGATTTTAAAAATATCTCCCTCAATGAACTCAGGTTCTGCACCGCTGTACATCAGGGTGTACTTGTAGCTGTTGCGCATACCGGAACCAAGTTCATCCGCATAACCGATTTCACGGAATATTTTACTGATAACAGGATTCTTGGCAAATGGCTCAAAAGCCTTGAGGTTCAGCATTCCAATGCCATGGGCACGGTTACCGTTTTCAATTATAATCTTATCCCGTTCAATTAACATCTTTGCCACATATCCATTAGAATAGTCGCGATGAGCCAGAGAATTTGAGATGATCTCACGTAGAATCTTATCTCTTGCACTCACACTTTGAATGCCATCCAAAACAAACAGATCATTCAGATGCTTTTGACCAAATTCAAACATCTGTTCATATGATTCTAGAAGATTGGTTAGTATGACATCCCGGTCATCATAACGATCAACATTGTATACCCGATAGATGCAGTCGGTTTTGTGATGCGCACAGGCCGATGCGATCATGTTATCAGTGCCAAAGAGAAGGATAGCGGCAAGTGTGATGCCGGTATTTCCTTCTTCGTCGGTGAGGATTAGACTGCTGGTTCTTAAGAGCTCTTCATCATCCATGTCCGCCCATGGATGTCGCTGTTTGTCAAAGAGTTGCTTTCTTGTAATTGCCATCTGCCGGGCTTTATCAATCAGATCAGCACGAAGATCTGATACTTTCCAATGCGGATAGACTTTGTTCACATAGTAAATGCTTTGCTTACGGGCATAGCACTGGAAAACACGGTCCGAAAGGTCGGTGATATCAAAATCTGCGTCATCATTCCGATCAAAAATGCGGCCTTTATGACGGACAACGGATGGACTGACCGGTACATGGATATGAATGATATGGTATTCACCGACCTGTTCCTGAATGTGCTTTCCTTTCTTATCAAAACCCGAGAAAGTACCATCGGAAGTATATATGTATTCCTTTGCGGTCAGATAAAGTGGCGGGAATATCTTATCTTTGTTATTGGCAAGCGTAACAAAGTTGGAAATGAGTTTTGATGCTGAGGCAGGATTGACGCCGAAGATTACACCCGTATCATGCACACCCAGGAAAATATCGCCACCTTCCCGATTAGAAAACGCACATATGGAATCGAACAGTGATTTGGGCAGATCTATCGTTGCTTCCTTGTACTCGATCTGGTAGTTTTCTCCGTGGCGGATCAGATCAAGCAGCTCCTTTGGTAGTATTTGTATTGTATTGCTCATATCATGACAGGAGTGACTTGATTGATCACTCCTTGCTCCCTTTCTCCAGTTTTTGCACATGTTTGATTGGAAAAATTGTTTTTTATGTTATTTAGCGGTTTCCTCTTAAAATTATTATATAGACAAAAACATGTTCTGTCCATATAAATTTACATAAAATAATAAATTTTTACCAGATATTTTGATTGCATTTGCAGTTCAGACAAGGTAAACTATGTGTTAGGAAACAATTGCGTACGGAACGGTTACGAAAAGAACGGAGAATATGGATATGAGAACACTATACCTTGAATGCAACATGGGGGCAGCTGGAGATATGTTAGCAGCTGCCTTGTTGGAACTGCATCCGGAACCGGAGGCAGTGTTAGAGCGATTGAATCACCTGGGTTTGCCGGGCGTGTCTTTTCAGAAGGAGCGTGCAGTGAGCTGTGGGATTACCGGCACTCATTTTTCTGTGCGGGTCAATGGAGTAGAAGAGGAAAGTCAGGATGTGGAGATGGGACATGAACAGGAAGGGCATCTTCCCCATCACGAAGCGCATATACAGGAAAAGCACCATCAAGAGGCGCATATACAGGAACATGGAGAGCATCATCAGGAAGCCCATGCTTGTGGGGAACATCATCATATTCAGGAAGAACAACATCATAAAGAGCATCACCATCATGCCAGCCTGCATGATATTTGCCATATCATCGACGGACTGGAACTGCCGGAGGATGTGAAGCAGAATGCCAAGTCTGTGTACCTGCGCATTGCAGAGGCGGAGGGGCATGTACATGGGCGGAAAGTAGAAGAAGTCCATTTCCATGAAGTAGGCACATTGGATGCGGTGGCAGATGTGGTCAGTGTGTGTCTGTTGATGCAGGAACTGGCAGTAGAACAGGTAATCGTCTCTCCGATTCATGTGGGAAGCGGTCTGGTGCGGTGTGCCCATGGCATTTTGCCGGTACCGGCACCGGCTACCGCCTATATTTTGCGGGGAGTGCCCATTTATGGAGGACAGATCAAGGGGGAATTGTGTACCCCTACAGGAGCTGCCCTGATCAGGCAGTTTGCCCATGAATTTGGCAGTCTGCCATTGATGAAGATAGAGAAGATCGGTTACGGGATGGGCAGGAAGGAATTTCCAGTGGCCAATTGTGTACGGGCCATGCTGGGAGAGAGTATCTGAAAACCAGATAAGTTTGATGCAGGAATCATAGAGGCCAAAGGTTCTGTCTTGCAGATCAGAAGAAAAATCATAACGGTGAAAGAACCGGGGCAATGACAGAGAATGAGAAAACAGCATGAGCGAACAAAGAAACGTAAGGTTTTGATGTTCTCATGCTGTTTTTTGCTTGGAATGTATTTTATATCAGAAAAGCTGGTTTGCTACCATTTCTTTTTCCGGTCTACGGTGTATAGTCCCCAATTGCATTCTGATGCTTCTTCATTACGTCCTTTCCAGGGCTCATCAAATGCCTCAAATAAAAAGGCGATGATCCGGTGGGATTCGATCCAGTGGTTGAGGGCAGTGACATAAGTCTTCTGGTTTTCCACATTTGCCCGGCTTTTTGCCGCCGGATCAGTGGTGTTGGTACTCCAGCCTACTTCTGTGAAGATGATCTGTTTATCTGGAAACTGCTTTTGCATTTCTGCATATTGTTTTTGGTTGACTGCCAGTGCATTTTCGATGGCATCTCCATAATGGTACGGGTAGCTGTGAACGGAGATGAAGTCCAGTTCCTCTCCCAGCTTCTGTAAATGAGGCCATTCAAAGGCGCCTTCACAGAAGGTGACAGGCTTGTTTAGGGTTTCTTTCAATCGTCTGGCATGTGCCATCAGACGTTCTACAGGGACAGTGTGTGCGCCCCAGGATGGCGTGTTTTCATTGCCGATGGAAACTGCAACAATTTCTTCGTCAAACTCCTTTGCCATTTCAATGAGTTTTTCCAGTTCCGCATCATTGCGCAGCCGGTTTTTGTCAATTCTTCTTCTGTCATTTCCTGTTTTTCCCAGGGACAGTCTGGATTGTTGACCTCTGGATCGGAATCAATACCGATCATGCATTGCAAGGGCAGATGGTAAATGCTGATGGCTTCTAAAACCCGTCTGGCATGCAGGTTGGGGTCATACATGCGCAAATAGCGGTATCCGTCCTGTACCAGAAGTTCCAGATCTTCTCCGATCTGTTCTACAGTGGGAATTTCTGTTTTTGGACTTTGCCCACGGCGATAGCCGGAGTAACAGATGGCTTTTCCGTAAGGGATGATTGTGTTCATAAATAACCTCCATATGGTGTGTCGTGTGATCACACGACATTGTATTACCTATAGTGTAACAGAAAAAATGTATGTGTACAAGTAATGACTGAACATGAAACAAACAGATTTGACGGAATCGGAAAGAGAGTGTATCATACAAAGGGGTGCGTGGAACTGTACTGCATACCACAAATTTTGGAGATAGAATGTGAATGAAACGTATCTGTATGTGAAAATGTTGCCAATACAGGCGGTTCATGACAGGACAAAAGGAGAGACAGATGGAATTACTGGAAGGAAGACCAACAGATTGCAGCGGCAGGCTGGAAAAAGAAGTGAGGGTGTATGATTTTTTAGACAGGCTGCAGGTGCGTTACCAGCGCATCGATCATGAGGCGGCTATGACCATGGAGGATTGTGCAGCGGTAGACCAAGCACTTCAGGCCACCATTTGCAAAAATCTGTTTCTATGTAACAGACAGGAAACGGTCTTTTATCTGTTGATGATCCGGGATGATAAGAAGTTTAAGACAAAGGATATTTCCGGGCAGATCGGGTCTGCTAGACTGTCTTTTGGAAAGCCGGAATATATGGAGCAGTTTTTGAATATTACACCCGGTTCGGTGAGTGTACTGGGATTGATGAATGATCAGGAAAAGCGGGTACAGCTTTTAATTGACCGGGATGTGTTAGAGGGGGAGTATATTGGTTGTCATCCTTGTATCAATACCTCCAGTCTGCGGATCGGCATGAAAGATTTTAAGGAAAAAATCATTCCTGCATTGGAACATGAGCCAATTCTGGTGACGGTATAAAGATTAGACATTATTGATTTATTAAGTGGTTATACCAATGAGGCACTTTGATTTGTTGTCAATTTCCTGATTTTTTGCTTGACAAGGGGAAGGTGGTATGGTAGTATAATTTTTGTTAGAAAAACCTAACCAAGATAAGCTGAATGTACAGTATCAATTCAATGTTCGTCATAAGAAATGGATTGATACTTTCTTTCAAAGAAATGGTTAGTGTTATCTAACATGAAGAAGTTTAGAAGAAGCAATATAGATACATCACAAAGCACTGAATACAAAAGCAGAGGTGCAGAATCAGGAGGGAATAGATGAGCGCAGTGATTATAGGTGGCAATGAGCGTATGGAACGCAGATATAGTGAAGTGTGTGCGGATTTTGGATGGAAGGCGAAGGTATACACCAAGGAGTCTTCTTTGAGAGGACGTGTGGGATGTCCGGATCTGCTGATTGTATTTACCAATACCGTATCCCATAAGATGCTGATGGCAGCGGTAAAGGAAGCCAAGAAGAACGGTTCAGAGATTTTACATGTGAATTCCAGCAGTGTTTCCGCATTGCACAGTGCATTGCAGGCTATGGCATAAAAGAGAAGAGGGAGCAGGAGAACTGTCTGAAACAGCGTTTGCCGATAAAGCAGAGGCTGCTTCAGGCAGTTTTTGTTTGAAATATTTTTCAGATTGACCTGTGCCCCGGATAACGGTATACTATAAAGTGAATGCCTCTGTACAGAGGCAAGATATAGACAATACTGGCATTTACGAAAAATCTGCACTTCCAGGTGTTGATCACAAAGAGAAGTGCATATTTTTCGTAGATGCCAAAAACAGAAATGACGATCACTGCACAGTTCCATGACAGTGACGGTGGATACAGAAGGAGGCAGCATGAGTAAATTAACGGAGTTTCGTTGGCATGGCAGAGGCGGTCAGGGTGCAAAGACCGCAGCACTGCTGCTGGCAGACGTGGCATTTAAGACCGGCAACCATGTACAGGGGTTCCCGGAGTATGGTCCGGAGCGTATGGGTGCGCCCATTACCGCATATGACAGAATCAGTGATGAACCGATTCTGGTACATTGTGACATTCACAATCCCGATTATGTGGCAGTGGTAGATGAGACATTGTTGAGTGCGGTAGATGTGACCAGCGGTCTGAAGCCGGAGGGCGGCATTTTGATCAATACCAGCCGCAGCAAGGAAGAGATTCTTCCACTCTTAAACGGATATACAGGTAAGGTTTACACCATTGATGCCCGTAAGGTCTGTATGGCCACACTGGGCAAGTATTTCCCCAACACGCCCATGTTAGCAGGTATGGTGAAGATTTCCGGCGTTATGGACGAGGATGTGTTTTTAAAGGAAATGGAAGAATCCTTACGGCATAAGTTTGCCAAGAAGCCGGAAGTATTGGATGGTAACATGCAGGCACTTCGCCTGGCATTGGAATCTGTCTGTAAGTAAAACAGGCATGAGGCAGGCATGACGGCGTCCCTGTCTGTCAGGAAATGGGCTGTGAAAGGCGAACATAGATTGGACGCAGAAAGAGGTACATATATGGCATTAAAGGCTTCTGAGATAAATGAGTCTGTCAGATGGCAGGATCTGACAGAGGGATTAAAGATTTTTGAACCGGGTACATCCAAGCAGTTTTGTACCGGTGAGTGGAGAACCGAGACTCCAGTGTGGGATCAGGAAAAGTGTAAGCAGTGTCTGCTGTGTGTTCCCTACTGTCCGGACAGTTCCATTCCGGTAGAGGATAAGAAGCGCAAAGACTTTGATCTGGATCACTGCAAAGGCTGCGGCATTTGCGTAAAGGCCTGTCCATTCAAGGCGATTTCCATGAGAGAAGGCCAGTAAGAAGCGGTACATCAGACAGGTGATTGCGAAACTTTTTTGAATTGAACCAAAACAGCCCGCACATCAGAAATTTTTCATTCAAAAAACTTTGTGGAACGCCGGTACTTTATTCTCGTTAGCAATGAGTCGGGCTGACAAGCTTGCTTGTCAGTATGACGAATGCCGCGAGTGCCAAATATCCAGTTGCCTGCAACGGTATATTTGGCATTTTGAGCAATAAGCGAAAAAAATATTAGTACCGTTGCGTGAAACCGAAGCGAGAGCGTGTTTTTTGAATAAAATTTCTGATGAAAGGCGTTCGGTTTCATAGTTTCGCAATTGTCCAGGTACATCAGAAAGAGAAAGGAAACAGTATGTCAGAGAATCGTTTATATACAGAACCGGTTGCCGGTATCCCGGACAGAATGTCTGGGAATGAAGCGGTAGCCAATGCAATTCGTCAGATCAATCCGGATGTGATGCCGGCATTCCCCATCACACCATCTACAGAAATTCCACAGTTTGTGGCAACCATGATTTCCAACGGGGTCATTGATACAGAGTTTATCCCGGTAGAAAGTGAGCATAGTTCCATGAGTGCGGCCATGGGCGCATCTGCGGCAGGTGCCAGAACCCTGACTGCCACTTCTTCCTGTGGTCTGGCTTACATGTGGGAGATGCTGTATGTGGCAGCATCTGACCGTCTGCCTGTTGTGATGGCAGTGGTCAATCGTGCCCTGACCGGCCCCATCAACATCAATGCAGACCATTCCGACAGTATGGGTGCAAGAGATTCCGGCTGGATTCAGATTTATGCAGAGAACAATCAGGAAGTATATGACAATTTCATCCAGGCCTACCCCATTGCAGAGCATAAGGATGTGATGCTGCCGGTGATGATCTGTCAGGATGGGTTTATCACCAGCCATGCGGTGGAAAATATCACGTTGTTGCCGGATGAGCCGGTAAAGGCATTTGCCGGGGAGTTTGAGCCGGAACATTACCTGTTAAAGAAGGACGAGACCATGGCAGTAGGGCCTTATGCGGTGTCTAAATACTGTATGGAGGCGAAAAAAGCACAGGCAGAAGCCATGAAGCGTGCCAAGGACGTGATCTTAGAAGTAGGAAAGCAGTTTGGTGAGATGTCCGGCAGAACCTATGGCTTCTTCGAGGGGTATGAATTAGAGGATGCAGAGTATGTCTGCGTGGCCATCGGCAGTGCCTGCGGTACCATTAAGGAAGCCATCCGGGCCCTTCGTGCAAAAGGAGTGAAGGCTGGTCTGTTAAAAGTCAGAGTATTCCGCCCATTCCCGGCAGAAGAGATTGCGGCTGCATTGCAGCATGCAAAGGTCATCGCCATCATGGATCGTTGTGAAGGCTACAGCGCACAGGGCGGTCCTTTGGCGGCAGATGTGATGGCAGCATTATACAGAGCCAAGAATCAGGCAGAAGCATTCAATGTATTGTATGGTTTGTCCGGTCGTGATGTACAGGTAGAGGACATCGAAGGCTTGTATGCCCAGATGCAGCAGATTGCAGAAGGGGCGGCATATGAGACCTATCAGTACATGGGTCTGAGAGAGTGATGGATCGGAGGAATGAACATGGAACAGACATTTAATTTCAAAGAAATACAGAATCGGGAAGATCGTCTTGCACCTGGACATAGAATGTGTGCCGGATGCGGCGGTACCATTGCAACCAGAAATGTACTGAAAGCACTGCATCCGGGGGATAAGGCCGTCATCGGCAATGCCACCGGATGTCTGGAAGTTTCTACTTTCATGTATCCCTATACTGCATATGAAGACAGTTACATCCACACTGCGTTTGCCAATGCAGGTGCTACACTTGCAGGTGCGGAAACCGCCTATCGTGCCTTGAAGAAAAAGGGGAAGATTGATGATACCTACAAGTTTATCACATTTGGCGGTGACGGCGGTACATACGACATCGGTCTCCAGTCGCTTTCCGGTGCCATGGAGCGTGGACACGATATGGTATATGTGTGCTATGACAATGGTGCATATATGAATACGGGTATCCAGCGTTCTTCTGCCACTCCTACTTATGCCGATACCACTACCACTCCGGCAGGTAAGGTGTCCAACGGCAAGCCCCAGACCAGAAAAGATCTGGCACAGATCATGGCAGCCCACCACATTCCATATGTGGGACAGACCACTTTCATCGGAAATATGAAGGATTTGTATACCAAGGCAGAAAAGGCCATCTATACACCAGGAGCAGCTTTCTTAAACGTGCTCGCCCCCTGTCCTCGTGGATGGAGATATGAGACAGGTGATCTGGTGGAGATCTGCAAATCTGCAGTAGAAACCTGTTACTGGCCATTGTTCGAGGTCATTGATGGCAAATGGATCTTAAGCTACAAGCCAAAGAACAAACTGCCATTAGAGGATTTCTTAAAGAGACAGGGCAGATTCAAGCACTTGTTTAAGCCGGGCAATGAGCATCTCATTGAAGCGTTCCAGGCAGAAGTAGATAAGCGTTGGGAAGAGCTGTTGTTCCTTTGCCAGGAATGATCATACAAAAAGGAAAAGAAACATGGAAAATGTAACAAGCAGAATGCGGATCCCCATTGAAACTTCTGCCAGACATGTACATTTGTGTAAAGAAGATTTTGAAGCACTATTTGGAAGAGGGGCCAGACCTACCCCGAAGAAATATTTGAGTCAGCCGGGTCAGTATCTTTCCGAAGAGCGGGTGACCATTGTAGGTCCAAAGGGCACCTTTGAAAATGTAGGTGTGCTGGGGCCCCTTCGGAAAAGTTCTCAGGTGGAAGTATCTCAGACCGATGCCAGAAAACTGGGGATCCCGGGAGTGATCCGCCAGTCCGGCGATATTGCAGATACACCAGGTTGTATGTTACGGGCAGGAGAGCGGCAGGTGACCCTTTCAGAAGGGGTGATCGTGGCAAAGCGGCACATTCATATGACACCTACAGATGCCATCCGCTTTCAGGTGCATGACAACGACATTGTCTGCGTGGTGGCA
Organism: Lachnospiraceae bacterium; assembly: GCA_017457865.1. Taxonomy (GTDB): domain Bacteria; phylum Bacillota; class Clostridia; order Lachnospirales; family Lachnospiraceae; genus UBA2942. Next base: position 25,542 of record JAFTGN010000056.1, read on the forward strand.
AAAAGCTATGAACGATATCTGATCTTTGCGGATGTGGTGGTGCGGATTGATAAGAGTTTCAAGCTTGCCATGCATGTGGACACAGACGAGGCCAATGCAGTGGCAGGGGATGGAGAAAATTACGGTCTGATTGTAAAACTGTTTGACTACCGCTATTTCAGCATGGATCAGTGGATGGAAGAGTTGGAGCAGGGAATTTATCGAAACCATATGGTGTTTTAGGCGATTCAAAATCAACACTTCGCATCGAAATTTGGATATAGAGCGTGTTTTTTTGGTTTTACAGAGGAGTTTTGCCAAAATGAAAAGAGCGAAAACTCGTAGCCCGGTGTTTTCGCTCTTTTCGCATACTGTTACATAACAGAATGAGTGACCTGACGACACTGTGGTGAGAAAGGGAACAGGTGGAAAATACAAGTTATGGGAATCGGATTGCTATTATCGGTATTTCCTGCGGCGATACTGCTATAGGTTGTGTGGAGAGAAGACAAAATCGAAAAAGAACCATTGGGAATGCTGGTCAAGTTGTTTCTGTGTGGTGGTTTGACCATTGTCAGTGCAGTGGTGCCAGTGTTGCTGCATGGATTCTATGATTTCTGTTTGTCGGTGGATTCCGATCTTTTTATTGGCATATTCCTGTTATTTGAAGTGATTATTACAGTGAAAGCAATCAAAAAGGTAAGAACACTTTCCAGAGACAATGTGCCTTTGGAAAGATGATATAAAAGATGCAGAATTCTTTTCTATGCACAGAGAAAACTGTGCAGATGATTTTAGAGTTAAAATAAGAAAATGGAGGATTGAAGATGAGTAAGGTACCGGAAATGTTTGGAAGTATGGTGTTTAATGATGCTGTCATGCAGGAGCGGCTTCCCCAGGCTACTTATAAAGCGTTGAAAAAGACCGTTGAAAATGGTGAGGCACTGGATATCAGTATTGCAAATGTAGTGGCCAATGCCATGAAAGATTGGGCAGTGGAAAAGGGATGTACCCATTTCACCCACTGGTTTCAGCCGATGACAGGTGTGACGGCAGAAAAGCATGACAGTTTTATTGTCCCAAGTGGTGACGGGCAGGTCATTATGGAGTTTTCAGGCAAAGAGTTGATCAAGGGAGAGCCGGACGCATCCTCTTTCCCAAGCGGTGGAATCAGAGCGACTTTTGAGGCCAGAGGCTATACCACATGGGATCCTACTTCACCGGCATTTATCAAAGATGGCTCTCTTTATATTCCGACTGCATTTTGTTCCTATACAGGAGAAGTGCTGGATAAGAAGACACCATTGCTCCGTTCCATGGAACGGTTAAGTGAGCAGGCGGTGAAAGTGCTGCATCTTTTGGGAAAGACAGATGTGAAGCGTGTGATCACAACAGTAGGTGCGGAGCAGGAATATTTCCTGATTGATAAGAGCCTGTATGAGCAGCGGGTGGATCTGAAATTGACTGGAAGAACACTGTTTGGTGCAATGGCTCCAAAGGGACAGGAACTGGATGATCATTATTTTGGCGTGATTAAGACAAGAGTTTCGGAATACATGAGAGATTTGGATGAAGAACTCTGGAAGTTGGGCGTTCTTGCCAAAACCAAGCACAATGAAGTGGCACCATCCCAGCATGAACTGGCACCTATTTTTTCCACTTCCAATATTGCAACAGACCACAATGAGCTGATGATGGAAGTGATGAAAAAGATTGCAGAAAAGCATGATCTGGTTTGTCTGCTTCATGAAAAGCCCTTTGCCGGAGTGAATGGTTCCGGAAAGCATGACAACTGGTCCATCACCACTGATACAGGGGAGAATCTCTTAAGTCCCGGCAGTCATCCGGAAGACAACTTACAGTTCCAGCTGTTCCTTGCGGCCATTGTGAAAGCGGTCCATGAATATCAGGATCTGCTGCGCATTACAGTGGCTTCCGCAGGAAATGATCATCGTTTGGGTGCCAATGAGGCACCACCTGCCATCATTTCCATGTATTTGGGGGATGATCTGGGTGCTTTGGTACAGTCTATCATTGACGGCGTTTCATACAAGAGCGAAGGAAAGACAAAGATGTACACCGGCGTGGATGTACTTGCGGATTTCAAGAAGGATACGTCTGACAGAAACAGAACCTCTCCATTTGCATTTACAGGCAATAAATTTGAATTCCGTGCACTGGGATCCGCGTTGAATATTGCGTGTCCAAATTATATGCTGAATACAATGGTTGCGGAAGAACTGGAACAATTTTATGAGGAATTGAAGGACACAACCCCGGATGACAGAATGGATGCAGTGAAAGCATTGATCAAGAAAACATTCACAGACCATCAGAATATTATCTTCAATGGGGACAATTATTCAGAAGAATGGATGAAAGAGGCGGAAAGAAGAGGGTTATACAATTTCCGTTCTCTTCCGGAAGCATACAGCCATTTTATGGATCAGAAGAATGTGGAGTTGTTTGTGAAGCACAACATTATGTCAGAGCAGGAATTCCGGGCACGGTATGAGATCAATCTGAGTGAATACAACAACCAGATGAACATTGAAGCCTGCACCATGATTGAGATGGCCAAGAAAAATATTACACCTGCTGTGACTGCATTTGTGAAAGAATTGACCGATGCGGCTCTGGCGAAAAAGGCACTTTCCGCATCGATTCCCACATCTGTAGAGGAAAACCTGATCACCGGTCTTTCCAATCAGCTGGTTGCTTTCTGTGAAAAGACTGCCGAACTGGAAGAGGCAGTGGAGCAGGCCTCCAGGCTGGAAGACAATCTGGAACGGGCGTATTACAGCAGAGCGCACATTTTTGAGAAGATGCAGGAACTGAGAAAAATCGGAGATAGTATGGAAAAGGAGACAGCCGCAAAGTATTGGCCATATCCTTCCTATACCGACCTGCTTTTCGGGGTATAAAAGAATCCCCTTTCACACATGATGGTTTGTGTGAAAGGGGATTTTGCTATTCCACTTTTTTATGTGTGTTCCATCCAAAACGACTTGTTGTGGTTTTGAAAACCATGTGTTATAATGAAAGGACTGAAATGAAGATTCATTTGAAATGAGTAACTGTGAAGATATGGAACAGTTACTGAAATGATCAAAATATATGGGTTTCAGAATGGAGGAATGAACGATGTTTCATATTATCAGTGACAGTGCCTGTGATCTGGCAGATGCATATATTCAGGAACATGACGTGACCTTGGTGCCGCTATATGTAACAGTGGACGGGGTCCATTACCTGAAAGACAGAGTAGAGATGAAGGAACGGGAGTTGTATCGTCTGATGGTGGAGGAGCATGTGTATCCCAAGACTTCTCTGGCATCGGTGGAGGATTTTGCGGATGTATGCAGACCTTTTGTAGCGGCAGGGGAACCTGTGGTGATGATGACCATATCCACCCATCTGAGTGGCTGCTATAATTCTGCCCGTATGGCGAAAGAGGTGCTGTTAGAAGAGTATCCGGATGCACAGATTGCGGTCATTGATTCTTTGCAGAATACAGTAGAACAGGGTTTGTATGTGAATGAAGCGGTGCGGATGCGGGATGATGGAGTGCCATTTGATGTGGCAGTGGAGAAGCTGTTGAAAATGCGCAGCATGTCCAGAATCTTCTTTACAATTGGTTCTCTGGAATATATGAAGAAAAATGGTAGAATCGGCAAGCTGGCGGTGCTGGCAGGGGATAAGCTGGGCATTCGTCCTATTATTGTGCTAAACAATGGGGAAGTGACATTGGGTGGAGTGGCACGTACCAGAAAGAAGTCTGTGGCACTTGCCCTGCAAAGCTGTAAAAAGTTTTTCGGGGACAATCACCTGAACAAGGAGGATTATACATTTTGTGTAGGATATGGATATGATGTGGAGGAGGGCAAAGCTTTTATCCAGACAGTGGAGCAGGAACTGGGCGTGACCTGTGTTCATATTGGTGACCAGATCGGAATCGCGTCTGCGGTACACACCGGACCCTATCCTCTTGGCATTGGAGTGATGCCCAAGTATGAAATTGTATAAAAGACGGTATTTTTGTGCATACTAAACCTGCATGGATTGAAACATGGATTGTAACTGTTTAGGAGTCACTCAAATGGAGGAATGGTATGGCAAGAGAAGATACAGTTAGATTGTTGCGAGAATGCAATGCAGGGGTGAAGACCGGCTGTAACAGCATAGAGCGTGTCATGAAACAGGTGAAAAATCAAAAGTTCAAGATGATTCTGAAGGATTCCCTGCAAAAACATAAGGAAGTGGGAAACCGTGCCAATCTATTGCTGAATCAGGATGGCAGTGAGGAGAAAGACCCTCACCCTTGTGCACGGTTGATGAGCAAATGTAAGATTGAGATGAAAATGCGGATGATGCCGGGGGATTCTACCGCGGCGGCATTGATTCACGATGGCTGCAATATGGGCATTCGTTCCATCTGTAAATATTTGAATCAGTATCCTGCTGCGGATGGGGAAGCAAAAAAACTGGCAGAAAGTCTGATTGAGATTGAGACGAAGCTTTTGTTTGAACTTCGGCCCTATTTATAAAACACAAAGACCCTCACGGTTCCGTGAGGGCCTTTGTGGCAACAAGGAGAAAACAAACAAATTTATTATAATTTCCAAATATCAGTATTATACTGGGCGATGGTACGGTCGGAAGAGAAGAATCCGGCCTTTGCGATGTTTACAAGCATCTTCTTTGCCCAAGTCTTTCTGTCTGCATAGTCCTCTAACATCTGATCCTTTACGGCAGTATAGTCGTTGAAGTCTAATAATGTCATGAACCAGTCTTTGTTGGCCAGTTCGTTGTGCAGACGGAACAGATTTTCCTCATGACCCAGAGCCAGCAGAGCATCGCTGACGATGAAGTCTACACACTCTTTGATACGGGCATCAGACTCATAAATGCTTCTTGCATTGTAGTCACCCTTTGCATAATGTTCGATGACGGCATCACTGCTTTCACCAAAGATATAGATGTTTTCCTGGCCTACCAGTTCGCAGATTTCTACGTTGGCGCCATCCATAGTACCCAGAGTCAGTGCACCATTTAACATAAACTTCATGTTACCGGTACCGGAAGCTTCTTTAGAAGCCAGGGAAATCTGTTCGGAAATATCGCAGGCAGGAATCAGTTTTTCAGCTGCGCTGACATTGTAATTCTCTACCATAACAAGCTTTATGTAAGGAGCCACTTCCGGATCGTTTGCGATCAGCTGCTGCAATGTGAGCAGTAAGTGGATGATATCCTTTGCAATGACATAAGCAGGAGCAGCCTTTGCACCAAAGATAAAAGTGATTGGGGTAGAAGGACGATTGCCACGCTTGATGTCTAAATATTTATAAATAATGTACAGCGCATTTAACTGCTGTCTCTTATACTCATGGAGACGCTTTACCTGAATATCGAAGATACTGTTCTCATCAATTTCCACACCGGTATTGGACAGGATGAACTCCTTGCATACCCTCTTGGCATCAGTCTTAATCTGTAACAGCTTCTCTAATACTTCATCAGATTCCTGATCTCTGTATAACAACAGCTTTTCTAACTCAGCCGCATCTTTCTTATATCCATCTCCAATGAGAGAAGTGATCAGATCTGCCAGACCGTGGTTGCAGTGCAGTAACCATCTTCTGAAAGTGATACCGTTGGTCTTGTTATTGAACTTCTCCGGATAGATCTCATAGAATGCCTTTAATTCGGAATTCTTCAAAATATCGGTATGCAGTGCGGCAACACCGTTGATGGAGAAACCATAGTGGATATCCATATGTGCCATGTGAATCACATCGTTCTTGTCGATGATGGCCACATTTTCCTGTGGATACTGGGCCTTGATGCGGGCATCTAACTGGCGGATAATTGGTACCAGATGTGGAACCACTTCGTCTAAGTAGTGACTTGGCCATTTCTCCAATGCTTCTGCCAGAATGGTATGATTGGTATACGCACATACATGAGATACGATCTGACATGCTTCTTCAAATGCGATGCCTCTTTCTGTCAACAGGCGGATGAATTCTGGGATGATCATACTTGGGTGGGTATCGTTGATCTGTACCACTGCATAATCTGCCAGGTCGTGCAGGTTAGAACCCTTTGCAATTGCTTCATCCAAAATCAGCTGTGCTGCGTTGCTGACCATGAAATACTGCTGGTAAATACGCAGTTTCTGACCATCGCTGTCACTGTCATCCGGATATAAGAACAGGGTCAGGTTGTGCAGGATATCCTTTTTGTTAAAGGAAATGCCATCCTCTACCATATTTTCATCTACTGCCTCGAAATCGAAGAGACGCAGACGGATGGACTTGTTGTCGTAACCGGCTACATCAATGTCATACAGTTTGGACTGTAAAGAAAATCCCTTGAATGGTACAGTGTAGGAAACGGTAGTTGGATTGAGCCAGCAGTTTTCAGCAGTGATCCATGGGTTTGGAGTTTCACGCTGTAAGTTGTCTTGGAATTTCTGCTTAAACAGACCTAAGTGGTAATTCAGACCGATACCGTCTCCAGGCAGTCCCAGAGTGGCGATGGAATCCAGAAAACAAGCAGCCAGTCTTCCAAGACCGCCATTTCCCAGAGATGGCTCTAATTCTACTTCTTCAATTTCAGCAAGAGATTTTCCGTTTGCGTTCAGATATGCGGCAATCTCATCATAAATGCCCAAATTGATCAAGTTGTTGGAAAGCAGTTTTCCGATCAGGAACTCAGCAGAGATATAATAGATTTTCTTCTTGCCCTCCTGATAGCCTTTGTCTTGTAACAGACCTTTGGTGTAGGTCAGCAGTGCAGCATACAACTCTTCGTTGCTACAGGCTGCACAATCCTTGTGGAATAAAGATTCAATTGTATTTGCGAAAGATTTCATTTCATTACCTCCTGTATATTCGCCATAGCTTTGTGATTAGAGAATATCATGTATGGCATAGATAAAATATAACAAATATGTTTTTTTTTGTTACAATTTTGAGAGAAAACGATTAAGTTTTGGAAATAAATTAAACAAAATTGAGATTACAGTCCAGCCTGCTCTAACCATTCGGAATGTTCTCCACTGGCTCTCTTAAATTTGTATGGAGAGATATGGTTTGCCTCCTGAAACTTCTTAATGAAGTAACTAGTGCTATTAAAACCAACCTGTAATGCAATTTCTGTGACAGAGTTATCCGTGTAAAGAAGAAGTGATTTGGCTTGCTCCAAACGGTAATCATTGATATACGAGATCAAGGTCTTGCCAGTATACTGTTTGAAGATTTTCATAAAATAACTTTCACTGTAATTGGTACGTGCAGTCAGGTCTTCTGCCCGCAAAGGTTCCTGATAGTGCTGGCTGATATAGTCCAGTACATCACGAATGACCAACAGGTTTTTGGTCTGCTCCGGTGTAGAAGGGATGATATAGTTATCGGTCATCATCTCATAGAACAAGGAATAGAACAGAGACTTTAACAGCACATAATAGTATGGCTCCTTCAAACTGTAGCAGTTATAAATCTGAGTAAACAGACCACAGATCTGTCCATAATGCAAATCAGCCGGAGTGATCAATGGAGTAATGCCCAGCCGGTTTTCCATCAGAGGGGCAACGACTCGTTCCTGAAAACGGTCACCTGCCGGTCCCAGCAGGAAATTAGGATGGAACACAATGCTCTTATAATAGAGGGTATTCATCACATCCGTCTTGATGTTGTGTACTACGTTACAGTTGATAAACAGCAGATCTCCCTTTTTGATGCGGAAGGTTTCAGCATTCAGACGGGCAAACCCGCTTCCCTTTTCTATGTAGATAATCTCCATCTCCTCATGCCAGTGGGTATAAAGAGAGTGGTAAATGACACAATTGTCCATGTAAGTTTCGATGGGCAATTCAAAAGAACCATGTGCGCTGCGTTCTTTTAAAGTTTCATCTACTTCCTCTGCCCGTTCAATGCGGGTAATCTTATTGATAATATTCATAAAAATACTCCATTCCGACGCTGAAACAACAGCACAAACTAAGCTAAAAAAACATCACTGATGTTGGAAAGTTCAATACAATGCTCCGGCAGGGATCTGGTTCTGGCAGGGGATTGTTCGGTACAGATATACATACTATCTAATCCGACAGCTGCAGCACCATGACAATCTGCAATGTCATCATTACCGATCATGACAGAACAGGCTGGATCCAGTCTATACTGTTTCAGTAGCATTTCATAAAAATATGGGTCAGGTTTCTTATGTCCTGCCTCAGAGGATAATAAAATCCCATTAAAATATGGAGTTAATTTTAAAGAAATCAATTCAGGGCGAGTGAAAAGTTTCTGTGCATTGGATAAAAGATAGACTTGTTTGCCAGCATACCTTAATTTTTGAAGCAATTCTGTGACACCTTCAAAAAGTCTGAGCTTTTCCAATGAAACACTGCGAAAGAACATGGCCGTACGGGCAACTAACCGTTCTGATGCAGAAATCCCCTTTTGTTCGAAGAGTTTATGAAAAATAACTGAGATATCAATCTCAGCAACTCCATCCGGAGCAGTAGATGAGAAAATAACTGCCTGTGTCTGTGCTTCCTCTTCACGAATCAAATCCTGATAACGTGTATGCAGTTCTGCAGGGGTATAATGCGCTCCCTGCATTGCCATAAAGTAAGCTAACTTTTCCCAGAGAAGAGGCTGTTCTTCATCCGTGTGAATATCCGCCAGAGTACCGTATAAGTCAAAAATATAATTCTGATACATAGAAAAAATTCCTTTCATAGACGATTGGGCGAGGAATTTGTTCATATTACAGATGAGACTTATTTGCTTTGAACTATTTTATCATCAGAAAGTCCATTCTGCAACCCTTTTTATAAGATTGTTATATTTTTGTGGAAATATATGAAATGAAATTTATTTTTTTTAGACAAACCGTTGAATCTTTTTTAATCAAAAAAGGTATGTGAAAGCAATTATGAATAAAAGAATTGAGCGTTTTTTCAAAAACATATCATTATGAAAATAAAATTTTGCAATTATAAGTAAAGATTCACATAAACTTCTTGACATAGCTTCAAATCCTTTATAAACTGTTAAAAATGGGATTATTTTCTGATATTATGGGGTGTCAATTTTTCCAATCCAGAGCTATAATGAATATGGAATATTTGCACAGAAGGGGAACGGAAATGTATACGTATTTGATTGTAGATGACGAATTGATCGAACGAAAAGGTTTATGTATGCTGTTAAAAAGGGTGGATAAAAATGGTACGATCCTACAGGCAGCAAACGGTGAAGATGCACTGGCGGTACTGGAAGAGAACCAGGTGGATGTGCTTATGACAGATATCAATATGCCTTTTATGGACGGAATGGAACTATTGGAGCAGGTACACAAAAAATATCCGGAGTTGCCATCTGTTATTTTTAGCGGGTACGATGATTTTGGCTATGCGAAAAAAGCCATTTCTTATGGCGTATCGGAATATATATTGAAGCCAGTCAATCCGGAAGAATTTGAAAAGGCAGTGCGGAATATTCTGGCAGAATTGGAACAGTCCAGACAGGAGGAACGACGCAAGGATGAAAGCATAGACTTTATCAAGGAACATCTGCTGTATCTGATGGTCAACGGACAGTCGAAGGCTTCTTTGCAGGAGAAGGCAATGGATCTCATTGATCTGAATTTTGTTGATGGGTATAAGAGGATGCTGTTGTTGGAATGCAACGGCAATTTCTTTGAGCAGATGGACGAAACCATATTAAAAGGAATGAAGGAAGTACTGGGGATTTCTTTTCAGTATTTGAACCTGAATCCGGAACAGGCACTTTTGTTTTTTACAGAGGAGCCGACAAAAGAGTGGACAATTGTGGGAGAACAGCTGGTGGCATATTTTTTGCTGGAATGTGGACAGACTTGTTTTGTGTCTGTCTCTGCGGATATGAAAGCTTATCCTATGGAGATTACAGAGCATTTTGCATTGGTAGAAAAGCAGATGGAAGAGAAATTTTATGCTGTGGACAAGCGTGTCTTTCTGCCATTTCAACAGCAGGAAACCTATGAAGACACCCAGGAGGATGCAGAGCGTCTCATTGGACAGATTCAGTTGGACATCAAGCATCGGGATATGGAGAACTTACAACAACATTTTCAGCTGTTTTGTGACCGGTATCAGTTCCAGAAAAATTTTTCTCAGATTTACATTAAATTTATGTTTTCTAATCTGTTAAAGGAAATTTATAGTCATCTAACGGATACAGATGAAAAATTGCTGAACCGTGCCATTGATCGATTGTATCATTGTAATGATATGCAAAGTATGATTGCCATCCTGCAAACATCCATTGATAAGATCCAGGTGCAGATGGAGAATTCCCGTGGAACAAAACGCAGAGAAGTGGAAATAGTACACCAGATTGTAAAGAAGAAATATTCTGACAGTGGGTTAGGGGTAGATCAGCTGGCAATGGAAGTGAATATGACGCCCAATTATCTCAGCAGTCTGTTTAAAAAAGAAACAGGAGAGAATCTGAGCACATACTTAAAACGTTTTCGGATGGAGCGTGCCAAAGAACTCCTTTCTGATACCAATAAAAAAATTGGCGATATTTGCGTAGAATGTGGATTTGTCAATGTATCTTATTTTTGTCAGAGTTTCAGAGAAACATTTGGCGTCAGTCCGAAGAAGTACAGAGAGCAGGGGGAATAAATGCGTTTTTTTGACAATCTTCAGATGAGTAAAAAACTGATTTTCATTTATTTACTGACCGGGTTTCTGCCCATCTGTATTGTATGTGTCATGTTTTTTTCGCAGATGACAGATGTACTGCAACAAAGAGAAATCAATAATCTGGCAGTTGCTTTTGAAAGAGAGGCAGAATCGCTGGATACAGAACTGAAACTGTGTACCAGAATGTCTGACTATATCGCATTCAATCGTACGGTGGGAATTATTTTGAATGATATGGATCAAAACAACTTTGATGTGTATCAGCGGCTTGTGAAGGAGTTTGATCCAATGATGGATTCTGTGAAATATTTTTACACAGACATCAATCAGGTTAGTATATATGTGAAACGTAACCTCATTTCACATGGCAATTATCTGTTGCCTTATGCGGATATTGCAGAGGAACCTTGGGCGGAGCTGGAAGACGATGACATCAAGTGGTATGCAGATCAGGAAAACAGAAAAATTCTGTTGATTCGCAATATGCCTTTGATGAACGGTGGTTTGTTGTATGTTTCTATGGATTACGATCGGTTGTTGCAGAAACTGGAACTGGCAAGTGTAGGCAGTTATTCTGTTTTTATATATGAAGGGCATACCCCTGTTTATGAATATATGGCAGGAACGTCAGGTGGGCAGATTGAATTTGCGCAGTTTCAGGAAATCAAAGAGGCACAGGAGGATTCCTTTGTGGTATTGGAGCATCCTTTGGCACAAACAAAATACCAATGGACCATTGGCTGTGTGATGGCCAAGGATCAGATGACCAGCCCAATGGATACGTTATTGAAACAGACATTGCTTATTTGGGGATTATGTATTGCGTTGTCTCTGGTGGCGTTGCTTTATTTTGCAAAAAATATATCGGTACGAGTGAAACATTTGGATGACCGTATGAAAACAGTGGAAAGCGGGAATCTGGATGTACAGATCAGTGACACACGCAAGGATGAGCTTGGAGATCTGGCCAGAGGTTTTGACCATATGGTAGTAGAGTTGCGCCGGCTAATCAGGGAGGTATATCAAAGTCAGATTGCCCAGAAAAAGTATGAGATGACAGCCCTTCGGGCGCAGATCAATCCCCACTTTTTGTATAATTCTCTGTCATTGATCAACTGGAAAGCGCTGGAAATCGGGGCGGAGGACATCAGCAAAGCCACATTGGCATTATCCAGATATTACAGAACATCATTGAACAAGGGGAAAAATGTGATGCCCATACGGGAGGAGTTGGACAATGTCAAAGCCTATTTGGAAATTCAGGAAATGTTCCATGATTACAGCTTTGATGTGGAGATTGCTGTTGCACCAGACATCATGGAGTATGAAACCTTGAATCTGGTATTGCAGCCCCTGGTGGAAAACGCCATTCACCATGGAATCGACCAGTTACGAGACAGAAAAGGCGTCATCACCATTACGGGTAGCAAAGAAGGGCAGGAGATTGTATTAAAAGTAACGGATAATGGCAATGGGATGAGCCAGGAAAAGGCAGAAAGTATTTTACAAAATACAAGTCCGGGCTATGGTGTGAAGAATGTACACTCCAGGATTCAATTGCAGTATGGAGAGTCTTATGGATTGATCATACATAGTGTGGAGGGAGTGGGAACAGAAATACAGGTGCATTTTCCGGCAGTGGAACAGTCATAAGGAGTGTATCAACAAAAAGAGTATCGTGATGGGAAAGGGAGAGAAGCATGAAACAGAAGAGAATGGCAGTTCTGTTTTTGGTGACATGTATGTTGGCAGGATGCAATCACAATGAACGGGTGGGAACAGAGGAAACCATGACAGAACCGGTTGCAGAAACCAACGATATGTCTGCTCAGTGGAAGAAAGCATCTACGACACCATTTGGCAGGTATCCGGAGACTGTGACTTATACGTTGGCGAAGGAAGTCACAGAGGACAATTCCAGGCTGCCTTTGGGAGAAAGTTATGAGGACAATGCGTATACCAGACTGATTCGGGAGGTGATCAATGCCCAGAATCAGGATGTTTATGAGAACAGTGGTGACAGTTATTACAATGGTGTTTATATGATGGTTGCCAGCGGTGAGATTGCAGATGTGATGGTAGTCAGTGAAGAGGTTATGTATCAGATGCAGGACAGGGGAATGTTGGAGGATCTGACAGATGTCTATGCCCAGTGTGCCAGTGAGAAAATCAAGGAAATCTATGAGAGTTATGGTGGTAAAATTTTTGGCAACTGTACTTTTAACGGACGACTCATGGCCGTGCCGGAAACCAATATCTCCAATGGTCCCAATCTGTGCTGGGTACGAAAGGATTACCTGGATACACTGGGATTGGATGTACCACAGACGTTGGCAGATGTGGAGGCGGTGGCAGCTGCTTTTGCAGAGCAAAATGTGGGTTGTACAGAGGCAAAACCCAATATTGGTCTTGCCTGTAATGTGGGTCTCACCGGCGACTCCGGTACTGCATCTGAATTTACTATGGATTTAGAATTCGCATCGTTCTCTGCCTATCCACAACAGTGGATTGAAGAAGGGGATGGAACTGTGCGGTATGGTTCCATACAACCGGAGGCAAGAGATACATTGTTTCATCTTCATGAATTATATGAAAATGGAGTATTGGATCCCGATTTTCTCATACGGACACAGGAAGATATTGCGGATTTGATTATAGAGGGACGTTGCGGGATTTTCTTTGCACCCTGGTGGGCCCCCAATAACCCTCTTTGGAAATGCAGAGAGGTAGATGCAAATGCAGACTGGGTTCCCTGCCTCATCGACAATACAGGGGTGAATGCCACCCGATTTGGTACTCAGAAAATGACTGGCAATTATGTGGTGGTCAGAAAGGGATATGAACATCCGGAAATTGTATTTAAGATCATATCGGTGATGTTTGATTACATGCGGTATGCCTATGATGATCCGGAAGGAGAGTTTGAACTGTATTACAGACAGAATGTGGATCCCACGGCCAGACCTCTTTCCATCAATGTGGACTACAATCAGGCGTTGAATATTTGTTATGAAAATCTGTGCAGTGCACTGGATGGGGAAATACCGGCCAGTGAGTTGGAGTTGCTGGAGCGTTCTTATTATCAGGTGTGTGAGCAGTATCTGGAAAATCCACAACAGGCCACAGCTGACAGCTGGAGTGGTTATGCGTCCAGGATCACTGCCTGTTCTCTGCTCAGTGAAGGCAACGTCATTCAACAAGCCTGTCTGTTTCCCAGAATTCCAAAGGATTTGATGATGGAGTGGTATGCACTGGAGGATTTGGAACAGGAAGTGTATTTGAAAATTATTCGTGGAGAGGTGGGTATTGAGGCTTTTGATGATTTTGTGGAGCAATGGCAGGAGAAAGGGGGGGCCAAAATAGAGGAAAAGTTGGAAAACATAATAAATGAACAAAACAGAGAATAAAAAAGAATGTACAGAAACTCCATAAGAAAAAGCAGGTTGATATGGGATGGACTGTCATATCAATCTGTTTTTTGTAAAAAAGTAATCAAAAATGTGTAGATTCTACTTGGATTTTATTGAAGAATTATAGAAAACCCACAGGAATCAAAGTTTTTTGATATTTTCATTCTGGAATTCGGCTGATATAATAAAAATGCATAAACGGAACACCACAAAATGGTTCTTCATTTAATAGGGCGAGGATTACATGAGAGAATGGATTGTGGCAGACCGGAGGAGTTAAAAGGAGGATACTATGAAAAGAAAAGTAATTTCTATGATGATGGTTGCTGCTATGGCAGCAGGTTTGTTTGCAGGATGTGGCAACTCTGATAATACACCAGCAGACACAGACACAAAGACTGAAACAAAGGCAGAAACAAAATCTGCAGAGACCAAGGCAACAGAAGCAGACACAGATGCAGCCGATGAAGACGTAATTTCCGCAACATTAACTGTATGGTCTCCATCTGAGGATCAGGCAGAGGATAAGGGCGCATGGTTACAGACTGTTTGCGAACAGTTCAACGATGAGCATCCGGAATGGGATCTGACTTTCGAGTATGGTGTTTGTGCAGAGGGTGATGCAAAGAGTACTGTTACACAGGATGTAGACGGTGCAGCTGATGTGTACATGTTTGCAAATGACAACCTGACCGCTCTGGTAGCTGCAAATGGTATTGCAAAGCTGGGTGGTTCTGCTGCAGAGGCAGTAGAGGCTACCAACTCAGATGCGATCATTGATTCTGTATCTTTAGATGGTTCCCTGTATGGTGTTCCATTTACCACAAACACATGGTTCATGTTCTATGACAAGTCCGTATTCAGCGAGGATGACATTAAGAATCTGGATACCATGTTAGAGAAGGGTATTGTTTCCTTCCCACTGACCAATTCCTGGTACATTGCTTCCTTCTATGTAGCAAATGGTTGTACATTATTTGGTGAAGATGGTACAGACGAAGACGCTGGTGTAGATTTCTCCGGTGACAAGGCTGTAGCAGTAACCGATTATCTGGTTGATCTGTATGCAAATCCAAACTTCGTGTTAGATTCTGACGGAGCTGGTCTGTCTGGTCTGCGTGATGGTTCTGTTAATGCAATCTTCTCCGGTTCCTGGGATGCAAGTTCCGTACAGGAAGCACTGGGCGACAACTATGGTGTAGCACAGCTGCCAACCATCACTATCGATGGTGAAGAAAAGCAGCTGAAGTCCTTTGCAGGTTCTAAGGCAATCGGTGTAAACCCAACTACCGAGTATCCGCAGATTGCTGTTGCACTGGCAAGCTACTTAGGAAGTGCTGATGCACAGAAGAGCCACTATGAGTTAAGAAGCGTTGTTCCTTGCAACACAGAGCTGTTAGAGGATGATGTAATCGGTGCAGATGAACTGGTTATCGCACAGAATGATACATTCTCCAACACTTCTATCATCCAGCCATTCGTATCCAAGATGGATCAGTACTGGAGCCCAGCTGAGAACATGGGTAAGGCAATTGTAAACGGTGAAGTAACTCATGAAAATGCTGCTGAAATGACAGAGAACTTCAATGACAGCATCAACACTGCTGTAGTAGAGTAATACTGACATTGTCTGGCTGAAAAGAATACGATAGCATGAACCTTACGGGCATTGTCTAGCATATCATGCAGCTGCATAAACGCGGACAATGCCCGTATTTTAAGAAAGGAAAACATATGGCAATCTTTCAAAAAAAAGCTTCAGATTTTGCCACACCTTATACAGTAAGTAACGCTGTGTCCAAGGGAAATCTCATTACAAAACTTTCCATGCTGATCATGGGTCTTGGCTGTTTTGCACATAAACAGATCATCAAAGGTCTGATTTATCTGGCAATTGAAGTTGGCTATATCTGGTTTATGATCAAGGGCGGAATTGGAAATCTGCAGCATCTGATTTCATTGGGCGGTAAGCCTCAGGAAGAAATATGGAACGAAGCCAAAGGAATATATGAGTATGTGAATGGTGATATGACCATATTATTCCTGCTGTATGGTGTGGCAACCATATTCCTGACCGTTGCATTTATTATTGCATGGCGTGCAAATTTAAAGTGCGCATATAAAAACGAGTGTGATGCAAGAGAAGGACGTGCGATCAACAGCTTCAGAAAAGATCTGAAGGCACTGCTTGATACAAATCTGCATTATAGCTTGATGACAGCGCCAATTCTGGGTATTATCATCTTTACGATTCTTCCGTTGGTATTTATGATCTGTATGGCATTTACCACTTATAGTAAAGTCAATGATAACCTGACACTGTTCAACTGGGCAGGTTTGAAAAATTTCGTGACCGTACTTGGTTTGGGAAATTCCATCGGTAAGACATTCTGGTCTGTACTGGGATGGACCATCATATGGGCGATTTTTGCAACATTTTCCAACTATATCTTAGGTATGATTCTTGCCATTGTGATCAATAGAAAGACCACAAGATTCAAGGGATTCTGGAGATTCTGTTTCATGCTTTCTGCAGCAATTCCGCAGTTTGTATCTCTGTTGCTGATGCGTACGATGTTAAAGGACAATGGTTTGATCAATGTGTTGTTACAGAATGCAGGACTGATCAACAGTCCACTGCCGTTTTTGACCAACGCCACATGGGCGAGAGTGGTTGTCATTGTCATCAATGTATGGATTGGTGTTCCATTTACCATGTTGCAGGTAACGGGTATTTTACAGAATATTCCTACAGAATTATATGAGGCAGCCCGCGTGGATGGAGCCAATGCAGTGACCATTTTCTTTAAGATTACACTGCCATATATGTTGTTTGTAACCACACCATACCTGATTACCACATTTACTGGTAATATCAACAACTTCAATGTCATCTACCTGTTGACAGGTGGTGCGCCTACACCGGTCGGTTCCACTGCTGGAAAGACAGACCTTCTGGTTACATGGCTGTATAAGCTGACCATCGATTTGCAGTACTATAATGTAGGTGCAGTTGTAGGTATTTTGACATTTATAATTCTGGCTATTGTATCCCTGGTTACATATCGTAACACTGGATCCTATAAGAATGAGGAGGGATTCCAATAATGGCAAAAGAAAAGAAAACAAAATCCATGCGGACACAGAAGATTATTTCCGATACTGTTGTCCATGTTTTATTGGCGGTGCTGGCATTTATCTGGGTTTTACCGATTGCCTGGATCATCCTCCTGAGTTTCAGTACTCAGAAAGGCTCCTATGTAACCAGCTTTTTCCCGAAGGGGTATACATTGGATAATTATCACCGTTTGTTTACTGATACCACAATTTTGAACTTCCCTCAGATGTTTGCAAATACGTTGATCATTGCGATTTTTACCTGCCTGATCTCTACGTTCTTTGTATTATCTGTATCCTACTGTATGTCCAGACTTCGCTTCAAAATGCGAAAGAAATATATGAACATTGCCATGATCTTAGGATTGTTCCCAGGCTTTATGTCTATGGTTGCTGTTTATTATATTTTAAAGGCAGTAGGTTTGTCTGAAGGATCTATGATTCGTGTGGCACTGATTCTGGTCTATTCCGGAGGAAGCGGTGCAGGATTCTATATTGCAAAAGGATTCTTTGATACCGTACCAAAGGCACTGGATGAGGCTGCATATCTGGATGGTTGTACCAAGTTTCAGGTATTTACAAAAGTGACAATTCCGTTGAGCAAACCAATTATTGTTTACACCGTGTTGACTTCCTTCCTTGCACCATGGCTGGATTTCATCTTCGCAAAGGTTATTTGCCGTGCAAATGCACAGTATTATACAGTTGCAATCGGCCTGTGGAAGATGTTGGAAAAGGAATATATTGACAAATGGTATACATGTTTCGCTGCCGGAGCAGTTTGTATTTCCATTCCGATTGCCATTCTGTTTGTATTTATGCAGAAATATTATACAGAGGGACTTTCCGGAGCTGTCAAAGGTTAATGATTACAGGGGGGCTGTCGAAAGGCAGTCCCTTTTTGCGTAACAGAAAAATTCTGTCACCAAAGAGGGTTTCGCACAGGAGATTTTATTACATCGTAAAAACAGGAGGGGAACATGCAGCAGATAATGTTAAACCGGTCTGCCTGGACTGACTTTAGAAGAGGGCAGGAGAAGTGTTTCCTGCTGACCAATGGTCTGGGCGGTTATGCTTCTATGACTGTCACTGGAGATACGCCTAGAATGGATCAAGGCTTACTCATTGGTGCTGTAAAGGCACCCAACAAACGTGTAAAGATGCTGGCCAATGTGAGAGAGCAGCTGATTTTAGATGGAAAGATTGTAGGATTGTACACACAGGAATTTGTGAATCGTACAAAAAATGCAGAAGGGTTCCGAGCTTTGGAAGGATTTTCTTTGGATGTCATTCCTAAATGGTACTATAGAGCAGATGGAGTGGAAATTGAAAAATCTCTTTTGATGCGGCAGAATTGCAATACGATTGTACTGCGGTACGTGGTTAGAGGAGACGGCAGAAGAGGAGGCACACTTCTGGTGACGCCATTGATGTGTTTTTCTCCCAAGGGAACCAGTCCTGCCAAAGATCAGAGGTTTGAGATTGATGCAACACACATCAGCAGCAATGGATTGCATTTATATTATAAGACAAATGGTACAGTAGAACTGCTGCCGGAGGAGCGGTGGGACGATCTGTACTATGAGCAGGATGCCAGAGATGGCAGATGTGCGATAGGAAGTGTGGTGTTGAATCATCGGATTCGTTTTGATGTAGCAGCAGAAGAAACAGTATGCTATCTGGTGTACAGCATGGAAGATGCCGTGGAAAAAATCACCGAAAAAACAGTGCAGCAGTGGAAAACAGAAGAAACGAAGCGCAGGGAGACTCTGATACAGCGGTGTGGAATAGAAAATCCAGCAGGACAACAGCTGGCGGTTAGTGCCACACAGTACATTGTAGAAAGGGCCTCTACAGGCGGGAAAAGCATCATTGCAGGGTATCCCTATTTTGAAGACTGGGGTAGAGATACCATGATTGCACTGCCGGGGTGTACATTGGCAACGGGAGATTTGGACAGTTGTAAGAGCATTTTGCGCACTTTTATGGCATATTGTAAAAAAGGTCTGATGCCCAATCTCTTTCCGGAGGGAGATGGGGAGCCCATATACAATACAGTAGATGCGGCGTTGTTGTTTTTTGAAAGTGTATATGAATACTGGAAGGCATCAGATGATCTGGCATTTATCCGGGAGTCTTACCCGGTGATGGAGGAAATCATACAGTGGTATCAGAATGGAACAGAGTATCACATTGGCATGGATGCAGATGGTTTGATCCATGCAGGAGATGCACTGGAGCAGGTGACCTGGATGGATGTACGGATTGGAGAAGAACTGCCCACTCCCAGACATGGGAAACCGGTGGAAATCAATGCTTACTGGTATAATGCATTGAAAATACTGGAGGAATTTTCTGTGTTTATTGGCAAGGATGGCACTAGGTATGGGATCATGGCAGAGAAGACAAAGGAAAGTTTTTTAAAGGAATTCTGGATGGAATCGGAAGGGTATCTGAAAGATGTGATCAATGGCGGTTCAGAGGAAACACAATTTCGCTGTAATCAGGTTTTTGCATTGTCTATGTCGTATCAGATGTTGTCAAAGGAACAGGGAAGACGAATCTTACAGGCGGTCAAGGAAAAACTATATACTCCGGTTGGACTCCGCTCTCTGTCACCGGATGATCCGGAGTTTCATCCCTGGTATGGGGGCAGTCAGCCAGAACGGGATCGTGCCTACCATCAGGGAACCGTATGGGCATTTCCATTAGGGGCATATTACAGGGCGGTGTTGACCAATGCAGAAGATATGAAGCAGGCACTTTATGAGGTACAGCGGGGGCTGGAACAGTTAGAAAGCTGGCTGTATGAAGGCTGTCTGTTTCATCTGGCAGAGGTTTATGATGGCGCAGCACCGGTTTCTTCGAAAGGGTGCTATGGTCAGGCATGGAGCGTAGGAGAATTGCTTCGGGTATACAAAGAAGTGGAGCGGATACAAAGTGAGAATATGGAAGAAAAATAGAGGGAATGGAAAAAAAGACTTTTCAAACCGAATAATATTTGGTAAACTGTAAGCTATCAAGTCCGTTATGGACGGCAGTTTGCAGAGAAGCGTTGTGGAACTGCCAAAACTGAAAATTTGGATTTAGAAGTATTGTGACTATTTGGCTGCTGTTATTTGCAAGAGGACTGGACAGTCGCGAAGAATTTTTGTAGGTTTTATGAAAAAACGCTTCGGAATGGGGGTTATTATGAAACAAACAGGTATTTTAATGCCAGTTTCTGCACTGCCATCCCGTACCGGTATCGGAGAACTGGGTGAAAGTGCATTTCGCTGGATCACACTTTTGGAGCAAAATCACATTACGATCTGGCAGATTTTACCAATGAACCCGGTTGGATACGGCAATTCTCCATACCAGCCATATTCTTCTTATGCAGGTGATGAGATGTATATCAGTCTGGAACTGCTGCAGAAAGAAGGGCTGCTGGAAGAAGAACCGGAAGCATTCCGTCAATATGCAGACAAGATCGACTATGATGCCAGCCGGGCTTATAAGGAGCCTTATTTGAGAAAAGCATATGAGGCATTTTGCGCTGGTCATGGACAACAGGAGGCTGCCTATCAGGAATTTGCGGCACAGTCATGGGTATACGAGTACGGAGTGTTTCTTGCGCTGAAGAGGCAAAATCACAATGCATGCTGGAATGAGTGGCCGCAGACAGATAAAGAATGGCCTGAAAAGCGTACACCTTTGTCTGACGAGGTAAAAAAGGAAGCCGATTATCATGTATTCCTCCAGTATGTATTTTATAAGCAGTGGATGCAGGTCAAACAGTTTGCAAATGAAAAGGGCATCCAGATTATGGGGGATGTGCCATTTTATGTAGGTGTAGATTCCCAGGATGTGTGGGGAGGTAAGGATGATTTCCTGATCGATACAGATGGCAGACCGATCTTTATTGCCGGAGTACCACCGGATTATTTCAGTGCCACCGGACAAAGATGGGGCAACCCGATCTACAACTGGGAGCATATGACAGAAGATGGATATCGGTTCTGGGTAAATCGAATCGGTTATAGCAGCAAGTTGTTCGACATCATCCGAATCGACCATTTCCGTGCATTTGATACATATTGGAAGGTTCCGGCTACCTGCCCTACGGCAATAGAGGGCGAATGGGTTGAGGCACCTGGCTATGAAGTGCTGGATACTTTATATGCCAGGATTCCAAATGTGAATCTGGTGGCGGAGGATCTGGGCGATCTGCGTCCGGAAGTGCTGGAATTAAAGGATCATTATCATTTGAAAGGAATGAAGATTCTTGTATTCGCCATTGATACCAATGGCAAATACGCATATGATAATTTCAATGACATTGAAAATATGATCATCTACACCGGTACCCATGACAATGATACTGCAATGGAATGGTATGGGAAATTAAGTCCAGCCAGAAAGAGAAAGGTACGTCAGTTCTTAAAGAAGAATGGTGCCACTACCGGTTCTGTCAAGGACAGACTGTTGGCATATACGCTGGCGTGCAAGGCAGAATATGCCATCATTTCCATGCCGGATATTTTGGGACTGGGTGCGGAAGCCCATATCAACACACCAGGGACAGTAGGCAGTCCCAACTGGGAGTGGCGCATGATGGCATTTGATCATGCAGAGATTGAACTGGCAAAGTGCCGTCCGGCAATTCTTGCCAGAAGTAAACGGGTATAACCACACAGTGAACTGAAAACTGTGGCAGAAGTCAGGGGCATAGTTCGGACAATTCCTTCATAAGATGTACAAATCCTCCGGGAGGATGGGCATGAAGGAGTATATTGAAGAGCGGGCCGTGGAAATCGGCCAGTACATTGTGGATTATCAGGCAACAGTCAGACAGACTGCCAGACAGTTTGGCATCAGCAAATCAACGGTGCATAAAGACCTGACAGAGCGTTTGCTGGCTGTCAATCCTATGCTGGCAAGAGAGGCCAGAGTCATATTGGATATCAACAAGTCAGAACGGCATATTCGGGGCGGAATGGCCACAAAAGCAAAATATGAACATAAAAGTGCATAGGGAATGAAATTTTTGGATAGGAGAAAAGTGCACTCTCTGTGAACTGTGTGAAAAACCGAAACGAGACGAGGTGTGTCAGAATTCGGAAGGGGAGCCTTCGGGCTCCCTTTTTGTATAAAAGGAGGAAGTATGGAACAAATGGAAAAATGGTGGAAACAGGCAGTGGTGTATCAAATTTATCCTCGCAGTTTTCAGGACAGCAATGGAGATGGGATTGGGGATCTTCCCGGCATTATCAGCAGACTGGATTATTTGCAGACATTGGGCATTGATGCCATCTGGCTGTCTCCGGTGTGCAAGTCCCCTCAGAAGGACAATGGATATGACATTTCGGATTATCAGGACATTGACCCTATGTTTGGAACCATGAAAGATATGGAACAGCTGATTACAGAGGCAAAAAAACGCGGCATCCGCATTATTTTGGATCTGGTGCTGAATCATTCGTCTGATCAGCATTTCTGGTTTCAGGAGGCTAGGAAAGGCCGTGAGAACCCATATCATGATTACTATGTATGGTGGGATGGAATAGAGGGGACACCGCCAAATGACATGAAAGCCATCTTTGGTGGTTCCTGCTGGGAGTGGGTGCCGGAAGTGGGGCAGTATTATTTCCATCAGTTTGCAAAGGAACAGCCGGATTTGAACTGGGACAATCCTGCACTGCGGCAGGAAATCTACCAGATGATTCGCTGGTGGGTGGACAAGGGTATTGGTGGCTTCAGGTTGGATGTCATTGACCAGATTGCCAAAGAACCGGATCAGAAGATTACCATCAACGGCCCCAGGCTGCATACCTATATCCGGGAATTGAGCAGAGAGGCATTTTTGGGACATGATCTGATTACTGTAGGAGAAGCCTGGGGGGCTGACTGTGACCGTGCCAAATTGTACAGTACACCGGATGAGAGTGAGTTTTCCATGGTATTCCAGTTTG
Organism: Lachnospiraceae bacterium; assembly: GCA_017457865.1. Classification (GTDB taxonomy): domain Bacteria; phylum Bacillota; class Clostridia; order Lachnospirales; family Lachnospiraceae; genus UBA2942. Next base: position 48,707 of record JAFTGN010000056.1, read on the forward strand.
AGCACATCGGACTGGATCAGGAACCGGGGAAGGAAAAGTGGGATCTGTATCCACTGGACTTTGTAAAGCTGAAACAGACCTTTGCCAAATGGCAGAAGGAGTTGTATGGACAGGGATGGAACAGCTTGTTCTGGAACAACCATGACCTGCCACGTATCGTATCCAGATGGGGCAATGATGGGGGGTACAGAGTAGAGTCCGCCAAGATGCTGGCAATGGTACTTCACGGCATGCAGGGAACCCCTTATATTTATCAGGGAGAGGAACTGGGCATGACCAATGCAGACTTCGCATTGGATCAGTATCGTGATATTGAAACTCTGAATGTGTATCAGGAGCGAAAAGCTGTGGGTTACAGTGAAACGGAAATTCTGGCTTCCATTCATGCCAAAAGCCGGGACAATGCCAGAACACCAATGCAGTGGAGCGCAGAAGCAAATGCCGGTTTTACCACCGGTACACCGTGGATTCCGGTGAATCCCAATTATCAGGAAATTCATGCAGAGGATCAGGTCACAGATGAAACTTCGATCTTTGGCTGTTATCAGAAACTGATTGCGCTTCGAAAACAATATCCGGTATTTGTCTATGGGGATTTTCAACTGATGTATGAAACCCATCCCGATTTGTTTGTGTATCAGAGAGAATGGGAAGGACAGAAATTGTTTGTGTATGCAAATTTTCATGGTACAGAAGTGACAGTTCCGGAATTGCACATAGGAGATGGAACCATTCTGTTGCATAACTATTCGGATTGTAAAGAGGGCGTGCTCAGACCATATGAGGCATATATGGTGTTGCTGTAAAAATTTATGATAACATAAAAAGAAAAGATCGAGTGGCTCAATAAAACATCCAGTCACTCGATCTTTTTATGAAAGAATCAGATTTTTTTCAAAAAGCTGATTACTCTTCTTCTTTCTTTCTGGTTACTGTATAAGCTGCGCAGGATGCACCACCTAACAGCAGTAACATACTCCATAAGTAAGCAGAAGAAATGTCTCCGGTTGCACCGGCTTCCCCTTCATCCAGAGAGGCTTTTGTATCTTCGGTAGAAGGCTCTGTCTCTTCAGTAGAAGGCTCAGTCTCTTCGGTAGAAGGCTCAGTTGCCTCAGTGGAAGGTTCTGTTTCCTCGGTAGAAGGCTCAGTTGCCTCAGTGGAAGGTTCCGTCTCTTCAGTAGAAGGCTCAGTTACCTCACTGGAAGGTTCGGTCTCTTCGGTAGAAGGTTCCGTCTCGTTTGCTGTGGTGTCAATGACGAATGTCAGTTCCGGATAACCGGCAGCAGTTACAGTTACCGTATTTGCGCCCTCTGTGAAAGCATCCACACTGGTATCCACGGTGCCATCATCCAGGATGACTTTTGTCGCTCTCTTGCCGGAAGCGGCATAGGCAGTGTCATTGACAGTCACAGATGTGATGGCACTGACATAAGCCGCAAAATCCTCAGCAGCAACACCATCCGCAGGAACCAGAGCCGGAGCAGCATTCTGTGCATTGTAAGCAGCCGGAACGCTGTCGATGATCAGCTGGAAGGAGGTGCTAAGAGCCGCATACTTGCCGGAAGCATCTGTAATCGTCAGAGTGTAAGCACCTGGCGCTGCATCTGTATAAGAAAGTACACCATCTGCATAGGAAACTGCCAGATCATTTACGG
>JAFTGN010000057.1 GCA_017457865.1 Lachnospiraceae bacterium
ACGGCATGGAGATGATGGCGCCCCAGAAGCCAATAACCGCCGGGAGGAATGCAAGACTTCCCATCGGCTCTGACTGCTCCATCGCCGGAATGATCAGGCTCCAGATGGAAGCCGCCACCATCACGCCGCTGGCAAAGCCCGTCAGCGCTCTCTGAACCATCCGTGAAAGTTCTTTCTTCAATCCATAGCTTTCTGTTGTTATTCTTTATTTTGCTTTTCACAACCTTGTTAATAAACCCATGCGCTGATCCCAGCCACTATAAATCCAACCAGCGGGCAGACCACAAGAGGCCATCCAATCATATGCTCCGGAATGGCCAGCGTCTTCATCCATTCCTTCGTTTCCCATGCCCTGCAGTGTTCTGTACCGGGAATCATGATCTTATCCTTGATGGCTCCCCGATACCACCAGTCCAGTCCGAAGAAATCGCCCAGATTGATAAAAAACATCTCGATATATCCCGTCCAAAACAAATGCCAAAAGCCTGTCACCCCTGCCAGATGTGCGCTGACGATCATATATGTAAACATCAGAATATAGAGCGGGTACAGCACTGATGCCAGAATGATTACTTCCTTCTTCTTCCTCGGCGGCGCAGCAAGACGAATCTCTTTCGGCAGCATTTTGCTGAATGCGCCGGGAATGAAGATCCATGTTACCGCAACCGTAAGATTAAATATCAGGCAAAGCAAAATCCCATCTAAAATCGTTCTCGTCCAAACCATTATTCCCATCCTTCCAGAAACGTCAGAGCCTCTTTCATGCTGTCTTCACGAGCTTTGTTGCATGCATCCTGATCCGCATACTCCGCCTGAAGGATTTTCTTCATGGATTTCAAATATTCTGGGCTGCCGGAGAGGTCGCCGCAAAGCAGATGGCTGCCTTTTTCATACACGGTCGCCTTGTACCTGTATGGATATCCAGCTTCTTTCAAAATCTTCTCCATCCTCGGCACAGCCTCGTCCGAAGGCCAACAATCATCATAGCCTGGGCATTGCATCAGAAAATCGGCGTGCATGTTTTCAACCTTGATACGTGCTTTCTCCGTCTGAACATTCTCCTCATAGCAGCCACGAAGCATACGCCGCATCCCGTACTTTTTGGAAAACGCTGTCCTGAATAAAACGCTGATGATGTTTCTATGTAATGTAGCAGTCGGATCATACGGCAGCGGCTCGCCCCTGAACGAGAAAGTAGATTCATTCAGAGCCTTCGTCCCCTTAAATGCCTCGGTCGTATAGTCAAACGGCGAGGCCGCAACAACGAGGCTTATATCGGGCAACATAGAAGCCGCCGTAATCGCGAACTTGGCTCCTGCGGATATTCCGTACACACCGATTTTTTCAAACCCGGCATCCTTTAATACCGCTACGGCTTTCTCCGCATATTCCACAGGTGCGAGAACCGGGTCTTCCGGCAGACCGTCCCAGCCCGCAAATGCCACGAACAGCCTGTTCCAGCCCGCCTTTCCAAGAAACTCGGATCCTTTTCGGGTAAGCTCATAGTCCGCACCCGAACCGGGAAAGACCATCAATGCCTTTCCGTTATGTCCTTCAGCTGGATGCCAATAACCCACAAAGCCGTCTTTTTCAATCGTATATTTTTCTTTCATTATTTTTACCGTCCTTCTTTCTGGAACTCAACCTTCACAATGTTCATATTCACCTTGCTGTCACAGAACTTGATCAGCAATTTATGTAACAAACGAACATCTTTGTAAATATCTCGGTATCCCCCATATAACTCTTCGTGGTCACGGAGGATATCTTGTCGCTCCACCCTTTAGTCACGGAAGCATTCTAAAAACTTTTCTATCTCCTGCGCCATCCATTCCGGTTCTCCGATGATGTCCCCATGCCCGAGTCCCTCAAATGGATGATCCTCAGCAGCCGGGTAAATATTTCGGATTGCAAGGATAGCCTTTTTCATGTTCGGCTCTTTCTCACCATGCCAAACAGATACTTTTACATCTGCTCTTCTTTCAAAAGTTTCCATATCCGCATATAAACGGAAAGCCTCATCCGTGCAGTTTCGAAGTGTTTCAAGCGATACATTTTCTGCCGCTGCTCCGAACATCTTCAACATTTTTGTATCATCGGAACGTGTGAAGGCTTTAAGCATCCATGGAACTTTTGTCGTGGATTTCACCTTCTTCAGCAGCTTATGCTGATGCTTGGGGATATAATTCTTAAAAAAGCCATTCAGAATACCAAAGTTCATGTACTGTGGTCCGCTTAGAATCATAGAGTCAATTCGGATATTCTGATTGCGGAACATTGTGACAGCCGTCGCACAGCCGAAGGACTCCCCAAACACCAGGGCTAAACTATCATATTTCTTCTGCGCGAGGTATGCTTCCACGGAAGCAGCCGATGCTTTTGATGTGGTAAATGTCGTATTTCCGCTTCCATCGTAGCCATCAGTGCTTATAGCGATTACATGATGCTGCTCGGCAAGGATCGGAATGACATCCTCAAACTGCCGCCAGCTCATCATATTTCCAGGGATCAGGAGTATTCTTTTATCGTGCTCTGTCCCAAATTCGTATGCAATCATTTTTGTTTACCTTCTTTACTTCGGATTTTCGCCCTATCATGACCGGCAAACAGTCGAACAAACATTTTTTATATCAAATGTACCTGCGAAGATTTTTATCATCGAAACAGGATGAAAATCCCCGCCGTCAACATACAAAGAAACGGATAGGTAACGATTCTGATAAGCTGATTTTTATTGTTAAATTTTCTGTCATGCCAACCGGCACAATCCACCGTTTCTGGAAATATGCGCTGAAAATAGCCGGATGTCATGACCAACCACTGATCCTGTACAACAATGTCAAAGAGCTTTACGATATACAGTGTGACAATAAACCGCAGTGTCAGTCTCCAGAAACCGTATCCGTTTTTCAATCCGTCAAACCCCAGAAATACTATCCCGCCAATAAATACGAGCAGGAAAATTCCAAGCAAACCATGTGCAATCATCTGCCGGTACTTTGACGGTTCGGGATGGTCCTTGGCAGCCTCCCGAATGTCCTCCGGTAGAAAACGCAGGACAAGACTTGGTTTTGCCAATGGACTTACCGTGACGATAACCAAAAATTCTACAATACACATGATCGCCGCTGTTACAACGGTTGTGAGCATAAACCATCCTCCTAAAAAATACATTTTATTTTTGCAATATAACAATCTTGTTTGACCGGTTGCGAATCGCTCCTAGTGTCTTCTTGATTTCTTTATCGAACTGGCTCAAATGGATCATGACCAGCTCACCATTTTCCTTTTTGTGCGGAACTACTTCATGTTTGATGCGCACCCTTCAGTTCCGACAAAAGTTCCTCTCTCGAATGATGATGTCCGTGTCTTTCTTCAGAGAGCATATGATTGTGCGCATGTGAATGCCTGACTACATGCGTATGGGTCGTACCGTCATGTGTGTGGGTAACAAAATGCTCATGCTCATGCAGATGGTTCCTGACCAGAGTATCCCTGACAACAAGGGCTGTTCCGGCAAGCATGACCACAAACGCCGCAAAATACAGAGGCGTCAGCCTCTCTCCTAAAATCAGGAACGAAAGTCCCGCACCCACAAACGGCGCAGCCGCATAATATGCGCTCGTCTTTGCCGCACCGAGCGTGTTTTGTGCCCGTACATAGAAGAAGATGCTGAGACCATACGCCACGAATCCAAGCGTCATAGCTGCCAAAACCCATTTTATTTCCGTTATCCGCTCCCCTATAAGGAATGCAATCACAAGAGAACCGCCCCCGGAAAAGAAACCTTTGAGCATGACGATCTCATAAGTGCTTTTCCAGGAAATCTGCCTGGTACAGTTGTTTTCAAGCCCCCAGCAAAGCGTCGCCGCCAATACAAGAAGCGATCCTATGGAGAAGTGAATCCCCTCCGCGCCATCAAGGGAAAGCATGGCACTGGCGGCCGTAATGCACAGTATCGCAGACCACAGCCTTTTTGAAACAACTTCTTTAAAGACAAAGAGGGCAATCATTGTGGTCGCTACGATTTCAAAGTTTCCAAGGAGAGACGCACTGGAAGAGGTGCTTTCGGTGATGCCGAACATAAGGAAAATCGGTGCGGCAATGTCAAGCACGATCATTCCAATCACATATGGCAGATCTTTCTTTGTCAGACGCTCTGCGCTTTCCCTGTCATTTATATGAAACAATGACAGGAAGCCTATACCTACGCCTGCGCCAAGATATAAAAGTCCAGCCATTAGCGTTGGCTCCATATTGATAAGTAGTATTTTTGAAAAAGGCACATTGACGGCATAAAAAACCGCTGCCAATAATGCGTATACAATTGCTTTTACATTATTCTTGCTCACACGCTGCACCTCCCAAATCTGTCCATGTGATTTCGTTACCCAAGTGTCACATCCAGCGCCCCATTCGCATTGTGCCAGGTAAAATCCAAAACCTGCTGTGTCCAACCCAAAACCTATCGATCACGATGCCGTCGTACCAGTTCATGACTTCCAGAAATAGAAGTGCCTGCAGGTAGGCTGTCTTAAAATCACGGACGCCATTCTAAAGTCCGATAATCAGCAAGAGCGCCACAAGCATTACGACATAGAAAAGGATTATAAATCTCTTTCGTTTTCAATTCATAGTCTCTCTGTCCGTGAGTCCTATTCCTATCGCCCGGTCCTGCACCGGTTTCGGGTAAAAATACAGACCGTCTATCGCACCGCCACGAACAGCAAATTTCACCATTGCTGTAAAGAGCAGGCAGTATAAAATCAATTGAATTATCACCATCTGTCATGCCTCCCTCCGTTTATAGTGTCCATATAGCAATCCTGCAAAGATCCTGCAAAGTATCCAGCCCGCCAGCATGAGCCATACATAAAGCAGCTTGTGCGTCTCAGGAATGATGGCAACGACCATGAGCTGAAGCTCCCATACCGCTCTTTAAGCCACCTTTCTTCCGTGTTCTTCATCAGCACTGTCATAAATCTTTGCAGACTGAGTGAACTATCTTTGTGTTAGGCCCTCCTAACCATAGTATAGCATTTTAGCTTAAATATCAAGACTTTTCGCAATTTTTATTAGAAAAGAACCCTGCAAGTTTGCAGCTTGCAGAGCACAGTCTTTTTCTTTCAGCAGTTGAAACGGGCATTCGAAAAATACATATAACCTATCCTATCTTCCATCCTATCGCCTGTCTTCTGGAATCAACGAATCGACGATAAATTCCATCCTGTTTCATCAGTTCATCGTGTGTTCCACGCTGTGCGATCCGTCCTTTCTCCACAACGAAGATTTGATCCGCATTTCTTACTGTCTTCAAACGGTGTGCGATCATCAGGATCGTCTTTTCTTTCGTCAGAGCTTGAATGGCTTCCATTAAATCCTTTTCATTCTCAGGATCCACATTGGCCGTAGCTTCATCGAGGATGATAACAGGTGCATCCTTCATAATTGCCCTGGCAATAGAAATCCGCTGTTTCTCCCCGCCTGACAGAGAAGCACCGTTTTCCCCGATGATGGTGTCATACCCATCCGGCAACGCCATGATAAAGTCGTGACAGCAGGCTTTCTTTGCAGCGGAGATCACATCCTCCATCGATGCGTCCGGTCGTCCGAATCGGATATTGTTGGCAATCGTATCATGGAACAGATAAACATTCTGGAATACAAAACTGAAATTCTCCATCAGGGAATCCATCGAATATTCCTTGGCATTCTTTCCGTCAAATTTTACGGTTCCCTTATCCACATCCCAGAAACGGGCAATCAGGTGACAGAGCGTGGTCTTGCCTCCACCGGAGGGTCCCACAAAAGCCACCGTCGTTTTCTCCGGAACCATCAGAGACACATCATCAATGATTTTCTTTTTGTCATACGCAAAGTCAATGCCGGATACTTCAATATTGTTTGTCTTTGGTGTGTACTCTTCTCCGGAAATGTCCATCGGTTCAAGACCCAGCACTTCTTCTCCACGATCCACACACAGATCGACCACACGAAGCAGCGACGAATAGGAACCCATTGTCTCAAGACCGGAGAATGCCATAAATGACATGATCATCATAATAACTGCTGTGAGCAGTTCCATAGAACCATTCAGGTAAAATCCAATCGAAGCAATGAGGATGGCAACGCCGGTCAGCTTCATCACAATATTCTGAAATGGTATGTATTTATTACAAATCATTTCCATTTTTGTGTTGGTATCACCTGCCATTCGGATTGTATCGTCCAGTTTCCTCCTTGAGGCACCGATCATGTTGTATGCTTTCACTTCCGAAATGCCCTGGATGTATTCCAACACACCGGAAATCACCTTCGTATCAACCTCCACTTTCTTTGCGGATGTTTCTGCGTTTGCTTTCCGCATGGCATGATTGATAAAGGCAAAGATCGCAATTCCGGCAAGGCAGATCAGCCCGATTCTCCAATCAAAGGCAGCGATTAAAAGAACGATGATGGCCGTATTCAAAATGCCTTGTGTTGTCAGCATCACAACACGGGTGGCCACATCGCCAAGCTGCTCCATAACATTGGTCGTAATGGTCGTGATCTCGCCAAGACTGTTCTCGTTAAAGTAACCCATCGGCAGATAGCGCAGATGCTCGGCGATTTCAATTCGCTTGCCCGCACATTCCCGGTATCCTGCCTTGCACTGCAGCATGGTGCTTCTGGCGCGCAGGAAGGACTCGAAAAAACATGAGATCAGCAGAATCAGGAACCCTGTCAAAATCCTGCTGCCGGATATTGTATCCGCAAGGAATCCATCAAGTACCAGATAAATCGCCGGAAACTTGCAGGCTTCGCAAACGGCAATCAATACGCCGATGATGAGTGTATGATAAAACATACGACGATTCTTCTCGGCGCAGAAATCAAAGAACTTTTTCAGTGTGGTAATCATGCGAACACACCTCCTTCCATTTCATCCGTATCCTTTGCATAGACGTGTGCCTCCCACATATTCCTGTAAAGATCACAAGAATCAAGAAGCTCGGCGTGGGTTCCTTTTGCTCCCACACTTCCGTTCCGTATCACGACAATCTGATCGGAATCAATAATAGTGGACAGTCTGTGTGCAATCACAATTAATGTCTTCCCCCTGGAAAGCTCGGAAACCGACTTCTGAATGACCGCTTCGTTTTCAGGGTCAGTATAGGCGGTTGCCTCGTCGAGAAGCAAAATCGGTGCGTTTTTCATCATCGCCCTTGCGATGGATATTCTCTGCCGTTCGCCGCCTGACAAGTGCGCTCCGCTGCCGCCTACGACAGTATCGAATCCATTCTCCAGCTCCATGATAAAGTCATAACATCCGCTTTTTCTTGCGATTTCTTCCACTTCTTCATCTGACGCAGAAGGATTCCCCATTCTGATATTCTCTCGTACCGAAGTATCAAATAGAAAGCTGTCCTGGGAAACGTAGGCAATCTGTGCGTTATAATCAGAAATTGACATATCCCGTATATCTACCCCTCCGATTTTGATGCTTCCTTCCCGCACATCCCATAAGGATGCAATGAGCCGTGCCACGGTTGATTTGCCGCTGCCGGACGGTCCCACAAGCGCCGTAACGCTGCCCTCCGGGATATCTAAATCAATCCCGTGAAGCACTTCTTTTTCTTCATATCCAAAGTGGACATTCTGCAGCGTGATGCCATAATCTTTCGGCATCCCCCTGCTCACTTCCGGACGCTTAAGCTCCGGCAATTTCAGAATGTCATCAATCTCTCCGAAAATTGTGGTGGCTTTTGTGACATCATCGTTATAGCTCATCACGGTAATCAAAGGTGCAATGAGTCCGCAGGACAAAATTACGATCATAATGAAATCCGGAAGGGAAAGAGACCCATTCATTGTGAAGATTGCCCCGATGGGCAAAACCGAAAGCAGCGTCGCCGGCGCAATCACCATGCCGAGCGAGAACGGAACGATACACGCCTGCATCCAGTCGATGAAGCTGTTCGCATTTTCTTTTGCGGCATCTGCAAAACGCCGGTAGGAACTTTCTGTTTTGCCAAATGCCTTAATGACCTCAATTCCACCAATATACTCCACCGCTGTGTCGTTCAGTTCTTTTGTTGTGTCCTGTGTCTTCTGAAAGCAGACATCACTGTCCTTAAACATCCAGATCATGGCGATTCCCGCAACCGGCAGCGTGGCAATGGATAAAAGTGCCATCCGCCAGTCAATTGTCAGAATATAGATGAACAGCATAATAGGCGCACAGATATTGGCCGTAAACTCTGGCACAACGTGCGCAAGGATCGGCTCCATAGAGTCCGTCCTCTCACAAATAATATTCTTTAAGGCACCGGACGGCATCCCCTGCACTGTGCCGAGAGGAAGCCGCGAGAGCTTGTCGACAAGCGAAATCCGCACATTGCCGATCAACTTGAATGTCGTCCGATGGGACATGTTTGTGGAAAGAGTATGGAAAACCACACGCAATATCCAAAACACAGCCATTACCAGGCCTTCCATCATATAAACTCTGAAATTACGTTTTCCCGAAAGAAGTTTCTTCACCATATCTCCCATCAAGATATAGGGAGCGAGGGAAAAGGCTACTCCAATCACGGCAAAGATGACGCTTTTTGCGTAAGCGTCCTTGTACTCTCCCGCAAATTGGAAAATGTAATCCATGATCCCCTTTTTCTTTTTTGCATCCATATGCGTATCTCTCCTTTGCCTAGTACTTTTGATTCCGATATTCATTCGGAGTCATGCCACATATTTTTTTGAACACCGCACCGAATTTCGCTTGGCTCTTATAACCGACTGCCCCTGCGATATCGCAGATGCTCATATCTTCTCTTTCTGTCAGATATTCCCTGGCTTTTCCGATGCGGTATTCTTTCAGCCAGGTATAGATTGGTTTCCCATATAGGCTTTTGAAGCAATCTTTCAGCGCCGTCTGCGAAATATCGAACTGCTCTGCTAATCTCTCGATGGTGTAATCCTGATCCATGTTTTCAGAAATCAGTTTCTGCACCGCCCGCGTTTTTTCCACCTTGTCCTTGTGGAAGTATGAGCCGCCGTCTTTCACATCCTTTGCCTCCATCACGGACAGGCATACCAAAAGTTCTAATACCTTGGTGCGGAAATAGGGAAGCTTCGCATTTTCCGGCACCCGATACAAATCAGTAAACAGGCGTTTTAGCGTCTCATTCTCCTGAATGATGAAATATCCGTCATCCCCGCAGAATTTCTTCCGTATGGCCGCAAGGTCAATGGGAATACCCGCTGCGTTCTCCATGAGCGCCTTTTCCGCCAGAGAGCTTACAAACCCAATCGTAATCCCATGATAGTGATTGGTGGGAAAATATGTCATTCCCTTGTGATGAATACGAGAATCAATACAGATGTTGCCTGCCTTCTTCATGCAGTACATGCCGTTCTCCCACTCCATCGTGAGGCTTCCTTCGCGGCAGTAATCCACGGCAAGCATCGTATCAACAGCCTGATACATAGAGGCGTAGGAAGACATATGAAAATCGTTATACATCAGAAATACACCGTCAAAGACCTGATGCAGGATCATGTCCCCTTCGCCGGTCTCATTTTCCACACGGATCACAACGCAGTCCTCTGTCTCGGCCAACACACGGTATTCACCAATCTCCCCGAAATTATGAAATGTGTCCCAAAGGGCACCAGGCACTTTATTAAAATCCTCTGTCCGCCCCTCAAAAGCAGGAGTGTTCTGTTTCATACTATGCCTCCTCCATCCGGATAACATGGTCACAGCAATGTTCGATGAATTCGCTATCGTGCGTCACCGTAATTACCGTTCTTCCTTCTTCCTTCAATCGATTCAGAATTTCAGCCACGACAGTCATTTGCACATGATCCAAACCACTCGTCGGCTCATCCAAAAGAAGAACATCCAGTTCGGCGTAAGTCTCACGACTGCATCTATGTACTCCTGTCCATAGCTGGTTCTATCTGCAAAATACTGCTCTCGCTGCAAGAAAAGTGGCAGGTAATTTCCGCACGACCAAAGAGGGAACACCCCTGCCGTCAGAATGGCAGATCGCATACTCTTATAATCCCCGCTCCGGTAAACCAACTCCGCGATGATTCCTGTCAAAATAGAAACCGGAATAGGCATCCACGTCATACCAGTCACGAACATCAAAATACCCATGATAAGGCTCATGATGAGAACCATTCCAGGCTTCTTCACCTTGGTAAGAAACAGCATAAATGGTATCCCGCCGATGATTCCAATCATGGATGACAGCAGGATGAGAAAAATCGGGATGAGTCCCGTCATGGCCAGTGCCATCACAACGACAAAATAAATCGCCGTATAGATGCCCACGTTGATGAGGTCTCTGCCCTTTAACTTGTTTCCTGATTCTTGTTTACTCATAACAATCCAATCCTTTCTGAATCCCGTATTGGTTAGACATTGCTAACAATCACAGTATACCATCGAATTCAAGGACTGTATATTCCGTTTGGCCATTTTTATGCCAATTAGATGACAAAATTTTTATTGGACACTGACTTATCAGAAAGCGGTTTGATATCAAGAATGGAATACACTCTCGCCATCGTGTCATTAGTTTGCTTCATTGGACACGTTTTCCGGTGATTTTTTTATGAAGTTTTCTTGTATAAATCTTTTCATCCGAAAAAAAGAATCTTTGCTCTCCGGCATTAAATTCTTATACAGTACATATGTATGAAACATATCAGGTTTTCTCTCGCAGATAACGGGTACCTTTGCATTCTCCAGTTTCTCCACTACACCCAAAGTATCGTCAAGAAGCATCTCGTCATCGCCAACCGCAAAAAACATCGGCGGGAATCCCTCATAGTTGCCGAAAAGTGGAGATATGTAAGGAGACTTTCTGTCGGCATCCCCAATGAAACTGTATAGGTCACTCTCCATCAGCCTTTCCCGCTTTTCTTCTGTCAAAACCGTTTTCTTCTCGCCAATTTCCACATCTTTCAGATAGTTGCGGACATAGCTGTTTCCAGACATGGTCATATCCGTCCACGGTGAAAGCAGGAATGCTCCTGCAGGCATCTTCCCGCATTCATCACGGATTTTCAGCATCAGAGCAAGGGCGAGGTTTCCTCCGGAGGAATCTCCTCCGATCACAATGTTGCTAGGTAGGTAACCCTGCCCTTCTGTCAGTTCATCCCAGAGATCCATTGCCTCATTAAGCTGAACCGGATATCTGTATTCAGGAGCTGTTTTGTAATCCAGCAGAACAATTGTAATGCTTTCTTCCATCTCACAAAATTCTCTGAGAAAGGAATGGTAGTTATTGGTCAGTCCGCAAATATAACATCCGCCATGTAGATAATAGATTACCTTTTCGGTTTTCTTATGGCCTTTCTTTTGTATGACATGGTAAGAAGTGCCGCTCTGTGTTGTTTTCTTCTCAAATAAATACTCTTTTGACTGTTTCACCTCCAGATATTTCTCCGACATCTTTTTCATTTTCTCCATAGCATCAGGATGTGCAATCGGATTAATATTCTGTGTGGATGTGATCAGGCTGAATATTCGTCCCCTGATGGACGCCATAAATCATCTACCTTCTTTCAATTCTTTCAGTCTGTTTTGCCTTCGGTATTCCAGTGGCGTTACACCGTAGCAGGCTTTAAATGCCGCTCCGAACTTTGGTTGGGTTGCATATCCCACAGTCATTGCTATGTCTGCTATTTTATCGTCAGTTTCGCGGAGCAGTCTGGCAGATAGCTCCATCCTTTTAATTTGCTGATATTCCGCATAGCCGGTTCCATAAACGCTTCTAAAATAATTCTTAAGTGCCGTTTCACTTACCCCGAACCTTTCTGCCAGTTCTTTAGCTGTATAACGCCTGCTCAAGTCTCTTGTAAGAATCTCTTTTGCACTTTTTGCGATTTCAACCTGCGATGCTGTATAATATGTCCTTTTTAACTGCACCTCAGAAAAATCCAGATTTGAGAGGTAGGTAACCAGTTCCAGGCATTTAATGAAAATCAGTTCACTCCCAAAGCGGTTCCCTGCATAATAGAAAAAGTCATCATAGAAATCTGACAAGAATTTCCCCGCACTACGTATCCACGGTTTCTCTACCGAATAGCACTGTTTATAGAGCAAATCCGGAATCAAAAACCTTTCCTCCATCAAACTGAAGGATGTTCCTTCGTCCGGTATAGGAATCACAATTTCATAGCCCTGATAAGAAGCATTTGGATAATAGTAAGTGTTCAGTGCCTGTCCGGCATCCACCGATATTTCGCCAGCAGTCAGATAGGTGCATTCACCATTTTTAAGCTTCAGTTCACATCGTCCTGCAGCACAGTAGTTTATTTTCAGTTCCCGTGTCTGCCCTATCGGATCCTCTACGAGTCCCGGTATCGTCTGACTGCGGATATCAATCAGATTAACCATAAGTAGGTCCCTATAAAACCAGGTGATAATCCTTCCATCCGTACCCTCTGCGTCAGAGGGTAGCGGAATGGTGACACGTCCATCTGCACTATTGTAATCAGCACCGGGCATCCTCAGATATTGTCGAATAATCTCTTCTCTCATTTGATTTTTGTCCCTTTCAGGCAATCTCCATCGCCCTTCCTTCACTGATCCGTATGATTCTGTCACAGCACTGAGCGCAAAGTTCCGGATCATGTGTAGCAACAAAAATGGTTTTTCCCATATCAGCCAGTCTTCGAAGAAGTGTGGACACTTCCTTCATGTGTCGGTAATCGAGTCCGGATGTTGGTTCATCAAATAGCAGAATATCAGCCTTTGCAGCTATTGCGGATGCGATGGCTACTCTCTGTTTCTGACCGCCGGAGAGAGCCATAGGGTGCTTGTCCTTATATTCCAGAAGATCCAGATTTTTCAGTATTTCTTCTGCCTTCTTTTCGTCCGGTCCCTCCATAGACAGCAACACCTCCGACAGTACGCTGTCGGTAAAAAGTTGGTGGTTAACATCCTGCATTACCATATATGAAATTTCCGTCAGCCTCTTACCGGAGAGCACTTTATCATTTACGATTACGGTCCCTATACATATTTTCTCCAGACCGCACAGACAGCGAAGAAAAGTAGATTTTCCGGATCCATTTTTCCCGATTATCCCTATAATTTCGCCTTTAACGGTCTCCAAATAAGGGATTCGAAGATTACAGATTGCGTCGTCTTCGGGAGTAATTTTCTTTTTGAACAGAAAATATTTTTTGGGCTTATAGGTAAAATAGAAATTATGGAGAAACACTCTGTCTGATCTTTTCTCCGCATCTTGATCTGCTATCCGACTTTTCGAAACAATAGTTTCAATCTGGATGCTGTCCTTATCGTCCTCTGAAAACTCACGGATATACTTTTCTTCCAGGTTAACCGGACGAAGCTCGTAAGAGGCCAATTCCTCCTCAGTAAGCAGGCCGAAGGTCTTACGATCCCATTCTTTTACAATACGTCCTTTTTCCAGATATATTGCGCGGTCGATGATATCCTTCAGATACCACAGTCTGTGCTCCGATATGATGACTGTTTTCCCCTGACTTTTCCAAACCTTCATCATCTCAGAAAGATCACGGATGGAATCCCAGTCTAAATTGGAAGACGGCTCATCCAAAATGATGATCTCCGGGAAAAGAGCCGCTACAGAGCCGCAAGCGATTTTCTGTTTTTCGCCTCCGGAGAGATCAAACAAGCTCCGACTCATCAAGTTTCTTAGATTCAGATCATTAATAACATTCTCTTTTCTTGAAAGAATCTCACCTTTGGGGAGACCGATATTTTCTGGCCCGAAAGTAATCTCTCCGTCTGTATCTACCGAAAAAAACTGGCTTCTTGGATTTTGAAATACAGAACCGACAAGTCCTGCCAAACTGTACATTTCCTGTTTATCGATGGCTTTGCCGTTCACCGTCACCTCTCCGGTCAGTTCGCCTTTGTAAAAATGCGGAATCAGCCCGTTAATCAGCCTTGTTATGGTTGTCTTTCCGCACCCTGAAGCACCGCAAAGCAGCACACATTCACCGTCCGGCACCGTAAGACTGATATCAGAAAGCCCAGCCTGCTCCAACCCTGCATAATGAAATGTCACGTTTTTTATCTCTATCATAGAATCACATTTCCTCCCTCCACCGTGAAATACACATAAAGAATCGTCAGAATCAGCATAACAAGCACAATCAGAAAATCTCGTGCATGAAACCCGATTTCGCTGATATTCGTGCGTTCCACCGGTGCGCCAAGTCCTCGGGTCACGGCTGCCTGAGACAGTTCATCCCCGATATTGATCGTTGAGAAAAGCAGCGGGATCAGCCGGTACTCCACCATTTTTGTCACTTTCCCTCTGCCGAAAGAAATCCCCCTCATGCGCATAGCATCCCGGATCGACCGATATTCTTCTCCGAGCGTTGGAAAAAAACGCATCATAACAGCGATGGAGATGGCAATTCCCTGCGGTACACGTATGCGGCTCATTGCCGCCATAAACTCACTGATCTTCGTCGTTGAGATGCAATACCATACGGTAATAATCGTCGGCGCAAACTGCATGATCATGTAACAGACAAACAGAAGAAGCATGCCTGCCACACCGTGGATATTTTTCTGCGTAAACTGCATGAGCCAGGTTGCAAAGACATAGAGCAATGTAAAACGCGCTCCGATATGAACCCTCCCCTCCAGGCAGACCAAAAAGACCGGGATAAATGTCATAACCACACGAATCGCATAGGCAGGCCCATCCACTACATCAATCATGACGACAACAGAGAACAACACAAGCATTGCCAGCTTTGTCCTAGGATCCAGATGCAACCAGCCTGTAATTTCCTTTGTTTTTACAGCCTTTTCCATTCAGATGATCCCTGCTTTTTCAAAATTCTTCCTTGCCACCGCTTTCCCGACAAAAGCCCCGATTACTCCGCAGACAAAGCAGCACAAGATAATCAATGGATACGTTTTCGGCGTAACGATTGTAAAAAGCGTGTCAGTAAAGGCAGCATCATAGCCGGCTTCCAGAAGGCTCTGTTTGTAAGAGTCTGCCGTAATGACAAGAGGCAGATAGCTCGCGCTGACCCATAGGCAGAAGACTCCATAGCTAATGATCGTTTTGGTCTTACTCTTGTAATTTCCTGATTTCGCAATCAGATCCGCAAAGAGACCTGCCGCAATGCAGATCGGAGCGCCGGTAAGTCCCATACCGAAGATAAACAGCAAAACGGCAACGATAACGGCAGTGATCGTCAGCATACCAAACTTCTCAATCCGTGCGTAGTAAAGTATCATCGGAATTCCGGTTACAATCGGAATCAGAACGGCATATCCGGCAACAACGAAAGGGGACAGGTATCCCAGATACATGATTACCAACTGCACGACCCAAAGGATCGCAGTAAAAATGCCAATGGTGATAAAATCCTTGGCTTCGAGTTTCTTTTTGTCCATAATGAATGACCTCCATAAAGTATGAAATAGACTACTCTTGTATGTTAGCCATATCTGGTTCAAATAGATATACCGCTCCGGTTTTTTTGTTCCATATAGCACCCAGTTACACATTTCTCTTACTCTTCTTGAACAACTCACAAGTAACGATCCAACTGAGAAACGGATGCTTTCTTTTCCTTCAACTTCTGCAAAAACGTTTTTGTGGCATTCACATAATTCTCGACCTTGTTCAGCGTGGCGATATGTCCGCCCTCAAGCCGTTCCACATTAGCCCTCGGCATCATATCCATCAAATCCTGCTGCGCTTCCGGCGGGAAGGCTTTATCTGCAAGAGGAAGGACAAGCAATGAGCGGTCATCGAACTTTGCGTACTCTTTCTTTGTGATTGGCGTGAGTTTTGCCACATCTACCATGAGAGTCGTCATATGGATGTCAAATTCCTTGGTGTAGTTCTGATACACCCATGTAAAGAATTCCTCCAGCCATGCCTTTTCTTCCTTCGTACCCTCCTGCATACCGACCTGCTTCTTGCTGACATTGATGACCATCTTGTTAATCCAACTATACGGGACAATCTTCATCAGCGGCAGGATAACACCGTAAGACCGATATTGCTTTTTCAGTCCCTTCATGCTCGTCTCTGACAGGCTGCATGTGGAATACAGGCATACGCCGGATATCCAATCTGCATATCTCCTGCCAATTACCTGCGCAAGCATACCGCCGAGAGATGCACCAATGAAAACAGGATTTTGAATATCAAGCTGAGATAGTAGCTTGATGACATAATCGGCGAGTAGCTCCATCTTTTCAATTCCCGTAGGATAATCGAAAGTCAAAACCCGATAGTCCTGTTCTGTCAGTTCGATATGTTTAAACCAAACCACTGAAAAACCTGTGCCGCCGACGAGATACACCAACGTCAGCTTGCTGTCCGGATTCCCGCACAGCAGATACGAGGTCGTGATACCGTCTACCGTGATATTTGAAAACGGATGTGTTTTCCTAAATACGTTTAATTCCTCTGAAAATGCCATGTCCTACCTCCGTGCCACCAAATGAAGCTGGAACTTCTTCTGTCTTTCTATCCTGACAACGGAAAGACCCGCTGCTCGGACAAATCCACTGATTCATTGTTCTGTGTTTATTATTTTCCCTCCGATTTTCCTCATCGCCTTGTCGGTTAAAATTTCTTCTTCACCGCAAACCGGAACATGTCCGCTCCAAGTATCTTCACGCCGGTTGCATCGGCAGCATCTTCGAGCAGTCTGATTTCTTCATCAGAGAGACTCTCGTTGACAGCTGCCGCCAGTTCTTCCACTTGATATGGCTTTCTGCATCCACAGATCGGCACAAACCCTTTGGAAGATACATAGCACATCGCTACCTGCGGTATTTTTAGATGATGCTTTCGTCCAATTTCCTGCATAGTCTTATAGAGCGGATACAGCTTTCTGCGTTTGCGGGCAAACATCAGCTTCATGATCGATTTCTTTTCATTCTTTTTCGGAGGAACAAGCATACCCTCCTCAAGCACGGCCCATGCCCAGAAGGAGATGCCGTTCTCCTTACACCAGGCGGTCAATCCGTCCTTTTCCCACTTGCGGTCGAGCAAGCTGTAGTGGTTCTGCACTCCGTACAGCGGAATTCCCTCTTGATCGAGAATTGCCTTTGCCTGCTTACACTCTTTCAGGTTAAAGTTGGATATGCCGATATTTTTGATCTTACCCTCACGGTAAAGGTCTGTCATTTCGGTCAGATTTTCTTTGGTGGCATTCGGCAGATGAAGCCAGTAAATATCAATGTAGCTTCTCCCAAAGTCGAGAAGATCTTTTTCAAATGACGCTCTGACCTGTCCTTGTTTATATTTCCCCATAGGTGTATATTTTGCCGAAATGACGGTATCCTCACCACACAGCCTACCGACGATTGGCTGTCCTTTACCAAGACCATAGTCCCTTGCGGTATCAAAGAATGGGATGCCTACGCGAACAGAGGTTTTCACTGCCTCATGCATAACGCCTTCTGTAACATAACTTCCGCGTACCATTTTCCCGTATAAGGCATCTCCCCATGCATTTGTTCCGATTACAGCCTTTGGAAGAAGTGCACCATCTTCGCTCTTCATAGTCTTTAAAGTGCCGTTCATGTTTTTCCCTCCGTTTATAGCGCCTGTATAGCAATTCTGCATTCAAAGTAATCACCTCGGTTACTTTTGTTAGTTACGCCTAACCATAATAGCACACGTAATCTCAATTGTCAATGGATTGTTGCAAATATTGAACATTCAAATTTTGTTAAAAAAATGGAAAGAGCCGTGCTTCTTTTGAAAACACAACCCTCTCCATTGGGGAGATTACCTCCATGCTGGGGTACAGCAACAACAGCAACTTTTATAAGACATTTCGGAAATTTTTTATTGTTTCATAAATAACGGAATCAGCGTAGAAATCAGTCCGTAGGTCGGCGTCGGGAACGCAAATATCATCTTTCCCAGCTCCTTTACGCCCATCTTCTCATTGATGATCAGCGTCAGCACGTCGATATAGCTGCCTGCATCATCGCTGTATACAGCAGCACCTGCCAGATGGTTCTTCTTGTCGAAGATATAAGTGATGTGGGCATCCTTCTCCGCCTTGTTGAGCCACGCCATCGTTTCTCCAAACGAAAGCTCCTCGATACGGTATTCTCCCGGATGCTGCTCCGCTTCTTTTCGGCTCACACCCACCTGTGCGATCCGCGGCAGGGTAAATACCAGATTGGGGATCACAGGATATTGAATCGTCCCGTTCAGTGGATTTAAGATATCCATTGCAATATAGTTTGACTCAAATTCCGCTGTAGGCGTCAGCTTCGGTATCTTCTTGTCCACCACATCACCTGATGCATAGATGTTCTTCACGCTGGTGCGCAAGTGATTGTCCACCTTGATCCCCCGGTCAGAGAAGTCAATGCCAAGATGCTCCAGTCCGAGTCCTTCTGCATTTGCTTTCCGTCCGACAGCAATCAGGATATAGTCGGTGTCAATAGATAGGTTGTCTGCTCCTTTCAGAGTGTATGTTTCCCCATTCTTTTCAATGGACTCCACCTTTGCATTCCAAACAAAATTCGCCCCCTGTGCCTTCATCTTATCCACGATTTTTGACACATATTCCTGAGGATAAGCGTTAAGAGCAGACCCGCCGGAAGTGACCACATCCACTTTCTTTCCAAGTGCAAGACAGATAGAGGCAAACTCCATGGATATGATGCCGGCGCCCACAAATGTCACATGATTGGGAATCTCATCCAGGGAAAGGAAATCTCTGGAATTATGGAAATACTCTTTTCCCGGAATATCCAATGGAATATAGTCCTGTCCGGTTCCGATCACGAAGTACTTTGCCGTATATTTCTGATCCCCCACTTCTATCGTGTTGGCATCGATCAATTTCCCCTCGCCTCGCAGGAGATCCAGACCAAAGGACGTAAACATCCCATCCATTGCCTGGGGCATAAAGCCGATCACACCTTTTTTATATTGCATCAGTTGAGACCAGTCTACGTCTGCCGGCTTCGACAACCCGATTCCCTGATAGCGATCCAACGCTTCCTTTAGCTCAAAGGGAGAATCCAGCAAAATCTTTGCGTCACAGCCATAATTGGTGCAAGTCCCACCGAGCAATTCCCGCTCCACCAGAGCTACTTTCTTTTTGGCAAGCTTCAACAACACTGCCCCATGCCAACAGGCGTGTCCTGATCCTAAGAAAATCACATCATAATCATACATTCCTCTGCTCCTCCTGTTTCTGATTTCCAGCTTCCATGTAAGCCAATGTTTCATAATGCTGCCTTTAGAAGCTGAATTTTCAATCTTGACTGATCACTGCACATTATATTTAATTGAAACAATTTAATTGTATTAAATCAATTATAAATGGTATCTGTGCATTTGTCAATATCAAATCAAGAAACAGTCGTACATAATAGACTATTTACGATAATCCTCAACCATCCGCATCATTTCACTGTCAGAGCTTTTGCCTCTTTCACATTTGTTATCATACCTTTATATGCAAAACCGTATAATCCGGCAAAACGGGACATCGTGAATTCACACGCCTCCAGCATCCATTTTTCCGGAGATGCCCCCTGCATGATGAAATACAGATTCTTTCCGGAGAACTCACCCTGATCTACCGGGCCATAGCAACGGTAGAGAAAATTTCTCATCAGACCGCAGATGTTATGCCAATAGAGCGGTGAACCCATCACAACCGTATCAGCCGCTTTTATCTGCTGAATAACCTCATCAAAGGCACAGGGATTCCCTTAATAACTACATTTTTTCATAAATACAAAGTATTCCGACGGATCGTGACCATCTGCCCCTTTCCAGATCGCCTCATCGTCCAATGAAGTCCCACAGCTCATGGGCAGATAATATCTGAAATAATCCATGTAGTACTCGAAGGTTCTCCATGTGGTAACAGATCCCATAGAAAAACCGCCAAAGCCTCTATGGTCATGGGATGCGGCAAGACCCGACGCTGTCGTATCTTCTGCATAGGTGCTGTATTTGCCCTCGGCAGCAGGCATCAGATCATTGACCAGTTCGTTGTGGTAATTCCTTGTCAGCTGCATGGCAAGCGAAAAGCTGTTTGAATCCTGTCCGTTTTCATTCGTATTATTATAGGTCGGGCAAACCACGATCAAAGGTTCCATGTCACCGTTTTGAATGGCGTTGTCCAATATATTCTTAAAAGCAGACTCCTGTCCGGGAAGCCCCAGCGTTGTCGTCTCGTTACTCCAGCCGCCGTGCATCAGATAGAAGACATCGTAACTTTCCGGAATATAACTGGAATAATGAATATCGCCTGTTTCTGAATGAAGCGTATTGTCAATAACATCCATGCGCACTGAATCACTTTTTCGTATGTCAGATGCTCCACATCTGGAAATGACAAGAAGAAGGAGCAATACCAATACGGATGTGGTCATTTCCAAAGGCTTCATCAGTATTTGTTCCTTTAATTTCTGTACTGCGCCAGATATTCCCGGAGCATTCCCTGGCAAAAATCATTTATAGCGGATGAAGGGTCATTCTCTCCGTCGGTTAATGACCAGCAAAAGACAACTCCGTAATACTGCGATGCAATCCAGTAGGTCAGCTCACTAAGCGGTGTCTGTTTTTTTAATTCACCGCTCCCCACCGCTTCATCAAGCATGCTCCATATCACCTGACGGTCATAAATCAATTTCTGCACGCCGTCCTGATTCTCTGGATCAACCACTCCCTTGACCCATTGCTGCGCAATACGTATGCCGGTTTCTTTGATGTAGTCCATCGAACCGGTCAGAAAAGTCGCAATACGAGTGCAGATATCTCCATCCTGCCGGATGGAACTCTCATAAATCGATTCGAATTTGTTATGAGCAATTTCGGCAACAACATCCTCTTTACGCTTGAAATAGGTATAAAAAGATCCCTTTCCTACGCCTGCCTCATTTGTAATATCAATGATCTGTACTGCATCAAACCCTTTTTCGGATATCAGCTTCTCTGCAGCAGCGATGATTTTTGCTCTCGTCTCCTGTGCTCTGGCCTGCCTGACTTTCAAAAATTACACCTCCTCCGATATCATCTGAATCCAGTATAGCAATAACTCGACTTAAAGTCAATGACTTTAAGTCGGTTTTTGAAAACATTTTGTGAAATCTCACTGTCGTTTCTTCGGAACTTTCCACTGTTTTCAGATAATGATTCTGAGTCTTGTCCTCAAGTATGCGTCAATTTCTGCCATTGCTGTTTTCATGAAGCCGAAAGCATAATCGTTGATCCACCCTCTTATCACCTGCACAATACCTTGCTGAATTACCCTATCCATCACGGTCGGGATTTCGAGTTTTCTCACTCCACCGTTTGGTTTAGGTATCTCTACCCTCCTGACTGGCTGGGGTGTATTTCCTTTGCCTAATTTGCTCCCTGATACTCTCCCAGTTCTATTGCCCGTTCCTGCGCTGTCTGCATTATCTTTTCGGAATAATCAAGGCAGGTGATGTCCGCATCTGGCAGAGTCTTGAACACCGGCATGGAAAGGACTCCCGTTCCGACAGGAACTCCTAAGAGCTTTCCGGCGAAGTCACTCGGTATTGCCTCAAACGCCATTGCCTGATACTCCAGCGCATCCTCCCTGGTCATACGCCAGACATGTTTTAACATAAAGCGCCCCATTCGAGTTGTGCCAAGCATCATGCCATCATAGAAGCTGTGCGCATTACCCAAACCCTTATAGGCGGATTTAATCTCA
>JAFTGN010000058.1 GCA_017457865.1 Lachnospiraceae bacterium
TCTTTGGTTGGTATTGATTGGGGTAATCTTATTATACCAGAGATTTGGTGCTATTTTAATGTCAATATACCTATTTATTCCAAAAAATTGCTTGAAAAATCAAGCGTTAGCACTGGTTATGCTGGTGGGAAAGTTGAGTAATTGACAATTCTCTGATACTGGTCATTGACCGCATGATGAAATTCATCAATGACCACATAGTCAAAATAATCCGGCGGAAAGTATGCTTCTGTCAGATATTCCTTTCTGCCCAGTGTGGCCACCGACGCAAAGATCACTGCCCGATCCGTATCTTTCTGTTTGCCATAAAAGAAACCGTAGTCATCGGATTGCCGTACATTTCGAAAGGAAACCGCCGCCTGTTTTAAGATTTCTTCTCTATGAGCCACAAACAGCACCCGTTGATACCGGGCAGAATCAAATGCAGCCAGGTATGTCTTGCCCACACCGGTGGCAGCCTGCACCAAACCTTTTGTGGCGCCTTCGGCACGACTGTCCTCCAAAGCATACAATGCTTCTATCTGTGCGCCTCTTGGTTGAAACAGCACCTGGACTTTCCTGTCTGCATCCTCTTCCACATCATCATATCTGGCCAGATCTTTCGACACAGCCGGTTTGTGCCAGCTCTTCGAATATCTTGCCAGTTCCGCATCATCGATCACCACGGAATGGTGTTCAAACAGATCCACAAACGTGTCATAAAACAAACGAAAACTTCTCTGATCCTCCTGACTGTGAAACCGATAATTCCACTCGATGCCGGAAGTCAATGCACTCCTTGAAATATTGGAAGATCCAATATAGATTTCCCCCTCTTCTTTCCAATGAAAGATATATGACTTGGGATGAAAGGAACGGTTCTTATCATGATAAAACCGCAGATCCACCCGGTCACCTAATTCCTTTTTGATCAGACACAATGCCGATGGCTGGGTGATGCCAAGATAATTTCCGGTCAAAATCCGCACCTGTACCCCACGATCCAGCGCTTCCTTCAAATCTTTCAGGATCATGCGCACACCTGATTCCATCAGAAATGACACGATCATGTCAATCCGATCCGCCTTTCGCATGCTCATTTTTAACTGGTAATACAAAAAGCGGTTTCTGTTTCGATCCCCGGTCATCACATCCGTACATTCTATTTGTAACCCATTCCAGGTTTCAAGATCGTTCCCTTCATATCCAGCTGCCATTGCCAGATCTTCTGTTTGAGAACCACCCGCCTCTATTTTTTCCGCAAAATCAGATTGAGCCATTTTTCTTCCCCTCTTCCCGGCCGTACATCCCAAGTCGTCCATTGCTCTTCCACCGTCAGACCATCTATATCCCGTAACAGTTCTGCAAAAGATGCTTCTGTCATATCTGTAAAATAACGTCCATTTCTCACACCTGCAAACGTTCCGTATTTGAAGGATGTATAGATCACCCCATGTTTCTTTAAAGCAGCTGCCATCCTGCCCAGCACCATGGACAATTCCTCCATGGGCAAATGCAGGATAGAGGCACACGCCCAGATTCCATCGTATCGCTCTACTTCCGATAGTTCCTGAAAGCGCTGGTGCTTCACTTTGATGCCGGTATATGCACCAGCCAGCTTACACATCTTCTCAGAACCATCCACTGCCTCTACACCATATCCCTGCTCCAGAAAATATCTGATATCACGACCGGAGCCACAGCCGAAATCCAGGATGTCAGAACCCTTCTGCAATTTTGTCAGAAAACGCTCCTGCATGGCAGTAAAATCCACCTGGACTGTACTGTGATAAAATGCATCCGCATGTGTGTCATAGTAAGCCAGCGTATCGTTATTCGGGTCTTTCATTTGTCCTTCTTCCATCATACTTTTCTCCATCACATGTCACTTCATCATACTAATTTGACTGTATCATCAATCAGGTTTCATCGCTTTGCATCAGGATACCCGAGCAAGCATATCGTGAATATATGCCTGTAGACCATCCTCTGTATCTATACCATATTTCCTGTTTACCGCAATATAATACTTCATCATCCTCTCTTTTGACAGAAGCTCACTAGAAGGAATACCGTCACCATATCCTTTTCTCGCCTCCATCCACGGATCCTCGTTATGCGTGATCTTTTCCAGTACTTTTCCTCCATACATGCCAAACGTATTCACAACGAGATCAATCGTCTGCTCCTCATCGTTCGTCAGTGCATCTTCCGTTCCTCCCAGCAGTGCAAAACGTGCATCATCAATCGGATTATATTTGAAATCCCTGAACAGGTCATACACCTCCGGATAAACCGGACCATGGATCCATGCTCTGCAATCTTCCACAAAAATCGGTTTTCCATACAAGGCAGAATAAATCCCCTGAATGAAATACAACAGTTTTTGCAACATGAGCGGAGTGACTTCTTCCAGCTTTTCAAATACATATGCGATCACTCTGAGCATCTTATCCGAAACAGAAAACAGACTCTCTATGCTGTCTGCCGCCGCCATCGCTTTTTTGTATGCCGTATCTGTCAGTTTCTCCCGGTTTTCCAAAAGTTTTTGTTTCATATATACCGGAGATGCCAGTGCTGTTTTTACGATATCCGAATACTCTTTGGATGGTACCTGTCCTTCCAGATATCTCGGTATCGTCACCTCTCCAAATCCCAGTGCCAGAGACAACGGAGCTTTACCAATCTTATAAATTTTCATGAGCTTTTCAATATCATCAACGGACACCAGACCTTCCACCGCTCTGTACTGCTCATCAATTTCCTGAACATTCTTATCAATCAGTCCGGGAATACTCATTTCCTCACCGCACTCCGCACAGACAGCCACGGTAATTCCAAAGGTGTAGGCTTTATCCCTTATATTTCTCACGATATCCTTCTTCTGTAAAAGATACTCAGTCTCTTTTCTGCACTCTACGCAAAAATCTCTTCTTCCCTTCCCTGTCATAATGATCACCTCCGATTTGCCGCCTGATTATTTGAAATAATATGTAAGCGGGTACTTCTGTTCATGAAACGAAATCACAATCACAAAACAGTTCTCCAGCTTGTTAAATTTAATATACAGAGAAACTGTCTTTTCTTCCGTCCCATTTCTTTCCAAAAGAATTACATCTTTGCCAAATACATACAATTTTTCATATTCAAAGCCTTTATGCTCATTCTGCAAGATCTCCGAAAAATCCATTACGGTAAGACTCAATATAATTTCTTTTGCTTTTGCTTCATCAATCACATAATCCAGAAACAGGTTGATATTATCCTGCCGCCTGGCGTTCCGGTCAAGACGGTATCTGTCATTTCTCACAGCTTCCTTCACTCCGGAAAGATACTGCTCTATGTCCTTTTGATCTATGCTCAATCTTTTCACCTCCGCAGAGTGTATGATATGATTTTTTATTTTTACTATCATCAGTTTAACTCCATGATTGCTTTTTGTCAATATCCAATCAAAGGCGGCAGAATCATTTGCGCCGCCTATTCCACTTCTTTCACTTATTTTTCTGTACATCTCCGTGAACTATTTCTGAATTCTCTGGTCACATCGTTTTGCCTTCTGCTTCAGATCATATCACTTCTTATGATCCCCTCGTCTCAAAAAATCCACTGTGATTTCCTCATCCCAACCACTTTCACTCAGGTACGCATCCGCTTCTGCCACAGAGGTTGCCTTCATCACTGCACTGACTGCTTTTGATACACCCTCATACACAGTAGCAGTTCCGAGCTGATCGTGTACATAATTGACTGCCCTGTCTTTTCGAATGCCAAACCGGGATGCCTCTGCATATGCATCGATATTGGCACCGATGAAAATAAACTCCCATCCATATTTCTCCTGCTGGCGTTTCACCATCTTCTGTACTTTCTCATAGGAATACTGACGGCTTGCGTTCTCCATCCCATCTGTGGTGATCACAAAAATGGTTTTCTCCGGTCTGTCCTCTTTTCTGGCATACTTATGGATCGTTCCGATGTGATGAATGGCACCACCGATGGCATCTAACAGTGCCGTACAGCCTCTCACATAATACTGTTCTTCCGTCATGGTTTCCACCTTGTCAATGGGCACTCTGTCGTGCAGCACCTGACTGGTGTCATCAAAAAGAATGGTAGACACATACGCCTGCTCTCCGGTTTTCTTCTGCTTTTCCAGCATAGCATTAAATCCCCCTATGGTATCTGCCTCTAAACCACTCATCGATCCACTTCTGTCCAAAATGTAAACAATCTCTGTTAATTTTTTGCTCATCATACTTACCTCCGTTTGTTTGATTGCTTTTCCTCCCTGCAGGGAGGATTTTCTTTCGATAAAATTTGTGATGAAAGACGTTCGGTTTCATCGTTTCGCAATTGTCTAAAGCATTTCTTTTTTGTACTCTCATCATACCCCAAAGGCAAAGAAAAAAGGTCAACCCGAAGGCGACCTTACTCTTTTTTATTACGCATTTGATAAGGGTTCTAATCCATAATCAAACAACACAATATCAATTTTGATCACATTATAGTCCTGGTGCTGGATGAAATACTCCACCACCGCATCTGTCTGTGAGATGGGTGACAGGGCATATCCGGCAATCCGCAAAAAATCCACCGTTTCATCCAGATTCAACCGGAGTCCCACCGCCAGGGCAAGCACTTTCTCCTTAGATGGTTTCACTTTCCCCTTTAGGAGCTTCGAAAAATACTGCTTGGATATGTTTGCTGCCGCATACACTTCCGAGTTTTTGAATCCCTTTTTATGGATCAGCTGTTGCAGATGCTTCTCAAAGGAATCTGTATATATGTTCTTTAACACATCATCCAAAGAGTTTTTCTTTTCAAAGGCCGGTATCACCCCGGACATAGGTGTAGAAGCAGTTGTTGGCTTTTGAAAATCCAGATCCACTGGGCGCTCTTCCTGCATCTCTGCGGGCCAATCCGCCTCTGCGTCCTCAAGCAACGCTTCTTCTGTTTTGAAAGTTTTGCCACGCTTACGTGGATCACGTCTGAAGAAGCCGGGAATACGTCTGGATCCATGTGCTTGTTCCAGTGCCGGCTCTACAGAATGGTCATCCATATAACGCCTGACTTCCTCTCCCAGTTCACCGGACACACTGCCCCCATCGCTTCCAAACACCACCAGGGTGATCTCCATTTCGTTATCCTGCAAAAATGCGGTGAATACATCCACTGCGATCTGAAGTCCCAGTGCCTTTGGAAATCCATATGTACCTGTGGCAAGAAGGGGAAAGGCGATGGATGCACAGTTCTTTTCTTTCGCCGCCTCCAGCGCCTTCTCATAGCAGGTGCACAGCATCCGAACTTCATCATGGGTTCCATCCACCCACCAGGGTCCGCTTACATGGATGATATACGTTGCATCCAGATGAAATGCCGGTGTGACCGCCACATTCCCCGGAGGCAATATGCCAATCTTCTTCCTTTCTGCCAAAAGTACGTCTCTTCCAGCAGCCCGATAGATGGCAGCATCCACCCCACCGCCAACCGCAACATGGGGATTGGCAGTATTGACGATGGCATCTGCCTTTACTTTTGTGATATCACTTCTTATAATCTGAAATGCCAATGCACTCTCACCACCTTCCCCGGTCTAGTCCAAAACAGTCGATCGTATCTTTTCCCTTTCTGATGCCTCTAACGTTCTCCCATGATCACAAGTATTCCTGAATGGTAAATCTTGTCTGTTCCCCAATCTTCTCACTCACAAGTTCAAACAAATTTTCTTTTGTGGCAAAAAGATTTTTCGGATTTCTTCCAATGATCAAATACTGGTTTTTATCATCAAGGGAAATGTATTTTCTTGTCTCATCATCCAATAAAATATCCGCATTATCAATGACAATCAATTTTCCTGTTGCCTGTCCAATAATCTCTTTCACATTCTTCTGATAATCCAAATAATTCAAGCACAAAATTTTAGGATTCACTGCCATGCATTCTCGGATAAATGAAAATGCCGCCGTTTTCCCTGTTCCTGAATCTCCCATCAGAATTGTAATATTGTTAGCAAATTTAAAATCCACAATAAAAGAAGAATGTGTTGTATAGAAATGATCCATTACAATCGGATTACTCTTCATTATTCCACCACTCCTTCAATTCTTCATAATCATATATTACTTTCCGATCTTTTTTTGTCTGCACTATCACAGAATCCAGATCAAAAGGAATCAGAGCATAGTCACTGTAAACATACCCTTTTTTCATGCTATAGATCACTTCTAGTGCATTATTTCCACATTCTTTCAGACAAAACACTTTATCCGGAAAGTAAAGGATATTCAATGCCGTTTTGCACCCTGCCGATAATCTGTCAATATCCACTGCAACATCATCAAATCTTGACCGGATCCGATATCGACTGATTAGCCTGGCAGCATCAATGATTTCAATGATCTTCTCCGCTTTCTTATCTATCCGTGCCGCTGTATTCTGATTAAAAAACAGATCATTCAGTTCTACATAATCCATACTTTGAGGGATATCCCCTTTATCTTTAAAAATTGTAATCAATCTGCCACCTCCAATCCATCATCTTTCCAGTTCCAATGGAATGAATCAATTTTTCTCTCGCAGATATTACACCAGATCTTTTTTCTCGAAACTCATCTTCCGGTGCATAAATCCAGTCAATTAACTTTCTAAATTCCAGTAAAATATACTCAAAACAAATCATATCCAGTAACACTATATTCTCTTTTTTATCTGCATATTGTTTCAGTAACTTATGTTCCATTGTTGATTGAAGATTATCAAAAGAATTATCAAACACAATTACATATCGATTATGTGGATCATTTATATTTTTAACTGCCTTTACAAGTTCACTGTTATTCTTTTTACTTTCCAATTCAACCTCTGGACATAGCTGTTTCAAAAAGTTTTCCCAAAATATGTAACTTGCTTTTCCTTTTCTATCTTCAATCCATAAAAATGTCTTTGATGACATGTATTCTCCTTTCAGATTATATCTGTTAGTAGGCGATTGCGAAACTCTTTGAAGCGATCATAAAACAGCCTGCACATCAGAAATTTTTTCATTTGAAAAACTCTGTGGAAAGCCGGTACTTTATTCTCGTTAGCAATGAGTCGGACTAACAAGCTTGCTTGTCAGTATGACGAATGCCACGAGTGCCAAATATCCAGTTGCCTGCAACGGTATATTTGGCATTTTGAGCGTCAAGCGATAAAAATATTAGTACCGTTGCTTGGAACCGAAGTGAGAACGTGTTTTTCAAATAAAAATTTTGATGAAAGGCGTTCGGTATCATAGTTTCGCAATTACCTATATATCTGTTAGTTTTTCAAATCAATCCGTTCCTATTTTCTTCTATCTTTCCAAGTCCAAATGACTTCTCAACCAACGCAAACGTCTCCTCAATGGTTCTGTTTTCCTCTCGGATCAGCACAGGAAACCCTGCATTCAGAAATGCCTCGTAATTCTCCCTGGAATTGATACGCTTCAAACAATTTCTGAAATTCTCCATGGCAAATTCCGGATCAGGTTCCTCTAACAGCAAGCCATACAAAAATTGCTTTTCTCTATCCGGTCTGTCAAAAAAACGGTTGACGGAAATGGCTGGATCTGCCAGCATAATCAATACATGTTCTTCATCTGATATTGTTTTTAATACATCAACTGGAATATTCGTATCCACAAATATTTTTTGGTGATTCTTCTTTGACAGTTCCTCTAAAATGCGCAGTTCCAGTACCGTACATTCTGCTGTCACACCTTGTATCCATCTTTCATATTCGTCCAGTGTTCTCCGAACAAAGTCTCTCCAATCTTTCAAATCTCTTGTATATGTAAGATTTGGAAATTCATCAACAGATAGTTCTTCATCCAAAACGCTGTGATAGTTTTCTTCACAGGCAATCCCATCATACTTGTCTGCCAGCATTTTTACCATAGTGGATTTTCCTGCATATGCTGTCCCGTTTATAAAATATACATTCTGAAATTGCAACTTCATACTTGCTCCTCATTCTGTGGGTAGGAATATTCTCCTATCGCTTTTCAATGCACAAAAGATGACTGTTTCTTTGTTATTTGCTCTAAAATCAATAGAAAATTTGATTCAATACCATCTGCACCTTTTCCGACTGTATGAGGTGCCGCATCTTCTCTTTTCCCTTTTCCACCTCTGGCTTACCACATCTAAGATGATCCGGATGTTCCGATACACAGCAATCTTTGTACCAGCATTCCCCCATAAGCGTCCCCTTAACAGACCACTTTTCATTTTCTGTCAGTTCACCTATTAGTGCTTTCATCACTCGTTCTGTCGAATACCTCTTAAAACCAGCTAAATATTGTAAAGTCTTTTCATCATTGATCTTTGCTAAATTAATTCTATGATCCTCGATAGCTGATAGAATTTCTTCACGCATCTTGATTTTATCTGCCTTACCAGTTCCTGTCCATGAAACCAGTTGATCAAAGGCAAGAATCAAGTATTCAAAACATATCATATCAAGAATCATTACCTTTCCTTCTGTTTTTTTAGCCATTATTTTCAACAAACGATATTTGTTACGAACATCCTGATTATCAACCACATGATCAAATGCAATATAATACTGATCTCCCTCTTTAATATTCAGATCTGATAATGCATCTAATATGCCTTGATTACTTTCTTTACTTTCAATAACAAGTGCATTCTCAAAGAAAAGTTGATTCACCAATTTCCAGAAGTGAAGTCCTGCACCGGTATCTTCTGTCCAAAAATATTTCATATCACAACTCCTCTTCCAATGTTATCCTGTTATCTTCAAGTTTCAACACTTTAAAGCTATTATCCGATACATTAAGTCCATCGCAATTCCTTAAGAAAAGCATATATTGGTTGGAAAACTCAAAATTAATAAATTTTCTGATATCATCATCAATCAAAATATCTGCATTATCAATCACAATAAAATTGTCCCTACACTGTCTCAGCGACTCCAAAAAGCGATCTGATTTGTAATTGAACAGTTTAATCGCTTTGTATTCATCTGTAAGTCTTAAATCTTCCAGTATTTCATAAAGAACCGTTTTACCTGTCGCACTATCACCGCCAACAAGAGTGATTCTATCCTCGAATGTTAAATCGTATGAAAATGGATCTGCTTGAAACGCAATATTTCTATAAACCATTTACTTCTCTCCTTTCATACTCCTTACTCCACCAAGTATGATATCCCGTGCCTCCAGTTACTACTTCTGCATCATTGAACCTTATTTTCGCATCGTCCGGAATCTCTACAAAGGATGGTCTTGACATATAAATCTTGATATTATCCATTGCAAATATTATTTTTAACACATTTGGTCCGCATTCCTCTACGCATACCACTTTTTCAGGATGTTTTACAATGTTGAGCAATGTTTTACATCCAGACGACAGGTTTCGGATTGTACCTAATCCATATTTTGTTTCGATATGCTTATCCGGAGTCAATTTTGCATCATCCACTCGATGAATGAGGTTTATTTCATTTTCGGTCATTTCTTCATTACCCGTATTCAAATTGAAATACAGGTCGTTTTGCAAAATCCAATCTTTTGACTCCTTTTTCTCTGTATATATATCAATCATTCTATGTCACTCCTTTCAAAATTAAGTTCTGTATATAATTGCGAAACTATGACAACGAACGCCCTTCGTCAGCAGCCCTCCGGTCTCCACCTAAGCAACTCTTCACTGGGTGTTCCCTGCATTTTCATAAATATATTATACATTGCTCCCTGTCCTTTCTCAACGCATTTTATAGCGAAAATCATCTGCTTTCCCCTCACTGATCACCTTGATCATAAACAAACATGGATTCTCCTCATCCCAGATGCAGGTAAACACCTCCAAGGGGTAAAATCCCTCTTTCCGGTAAAAAGCTCTGGTTCCGTCATACGGTTCATAAACCGCTGATTCGTCCAATGTCTTTACCGTTAAAAATCTGTATCCATGATCTTTACAGAACTGAACGCACGCTTCCATCAGTCCATGCCCGATTCCCATTCTGTGATATTCCCGAAGGATGCCAAGATTGTAGACATCTGCATTTTCTACTTGTTTTATTGTAATCATAATCGTCCTCCATTTTTTGACAAGGCATAGTTTCGAGCAAGATTCATTAGCTCCTTTTCTTTTACCACAGTCTCAGCGCAGGCTGCAGAAGAAGTTCCTCTATCATGGGATAGTACAATTTCCTGTTATCAGCCTGTGCTATTGTAGTGATTTTATTACCGGCATCTTTAGACGAAGCCCCGCAATGATATACCTTCTCCGTACGGCATTTATAATCAATGATAATATATCGGTCATGGAACTTTCCTCCTGTCCGCTGGAAGGAAAGCTTTACATTCGGGTACTCTGCTTGAAAAGCCTGAAGCTCAGACAGACGAAGAATATTCATTAGATTATCACTGAAAATGATTATATCAACATTCGCTGGAACGCTTTTCAACATTAGCAAGGTTTTGGGACCGAT
This sequence comes from Lachnospiraceae bacterium, assembly GCA_017457865.1. Classification (GTDB taxonomy): domain Bacteria; phylum Bacillota; class Clostridia; order Lachnospirales; family Lachnospiraceae; genus UBA2942. The sequence goes on from JAFTGN010000058.1 coordinate 10,462, forward strand.
ATAATTATCTACTATATACAACTTCTTTTTTGCTTTGTTGTAAATGTCTGCATACGCCGCATCAGCCTCAAATGTCTGTCCGGAGTAGATAACATATTCAATTCCTTTATCTGGCAAGGAAAAGCTCTGTATTACTTTGGTCAAATCCTCCTTGGTAACCATCGCTTCTTTTATTTTACTGATATCTCTTGTATTTTCAGATATCTGCAAGGATAATCTCTCGATATTAGAAGATCCTGAAAGCAGTGGAGCCTGGCTGATATAATCCTTCATCTGCTTGAATGTCCGAATCAAAGCTTTACTTTGGCGGATAGCAAGGTCACCCTTTAAAACTGTCATGAGCATATACACACCACTTTCGGTAAAACACCATGGTAAATATTTGACATTTCCGCCACGTCCTTCTCTGTTCAAGGTCAAATTATTTGACCTTGAAAGCTCATCAATCTCATCCCAAGTTAATTGAAAACGAAAATCGTCTTCAAATTTTTCAATATTGTTTTTCACCTGCTGATTGAATGCCTTGGTGGTATACCCATATATCTCAGCCAGATCTGTAGCAAGCATAACCTGCTGTCCTCTGATCGAATATATTTTTGTCCTCAAAGATTCTACTGTGATTTCCACAGGAACAAGTTCAGTAGATTTGTTTTCGCTCATGTATTTCCTCCAAGTATAAAATCTTATGTACTTTACATAAGATATTCTATCATGAAAACCTATGTCTGCATAGACTGAAAATAAAAAAATCCTCACTCTGAGTTATAACATCTCAAAGTAAGGTCTAATCTTACATCTCCATATATGTTCTTCATTTTCGATAGTCGTCTCCCACCATCTTCTCTCCACATTTTTTTACCATTCCAGTTTTTTCACAATCTCATGATATACAGAACTTCCATCCAACACCGTTCGATAGGTACTTACCCAACAGGTCATAAGCCCGCTCCGATATGCCGCTGCCGGGGATACAATATTGGTAACAGAGGCACAATAAAACGGAACCGCATCCTTCTTCTTTCATCCGATGTTTCTCTCAAATGATGAATTTCACTACCAAGCCAAAAATAGAACTCCAGCATCTGCTCATTTACTTTTGTAGCGGCTTTAAGTTGACTTTGTTTAAACTTACTTCCAATTTTACTGAGAAGTTCTGTATATTCTTTGCTAATATTAACTATTTTATCCACCATTCATTCTCTCCTATATGGTCCACAATAATCTACACTTTTTGCCTTGAAGCCATGAAATATAGTCTCACTACAGGCAAGATATCTACTGCCTTTCACACGATACCATAGCCTAATTCCGTTGCAGTAAGCAGCACATTCAACGATTGCAGATTATCCTTTTGCGATCAGGCACTTCTCTCCTTCAAACGCAAAGCCGTATTTCAAAATCTGCTCCTCAGGTATCCCTCTTTGTAACAGATCGGCAGCGTACTTTTTATCTTCGATCTGCTTCAGAGCATTTGCCGCCGTGTCCTCAAGGGATTTTTCACCATCCTCTGTATCAAACACCTTAAACTCCATGATAACCGCAACATCTTTTGCATCCTTCGGCTCCATCACCACGTCATATCGGCCGTAGCCACTCTCACGGTTGGATTTCACCATATAGTGATTCGCTTTGTCCACGAGAAGTCCCAATACAAAGCCATGGTAAAAGCGTTCCGGTTCCTTTTGTTCCGATGGCTTATTGCCTGCGTCAAAATAACTAAAGGTATGCAAGGCCACCCTGTTCATGTAACGGTTCATGCCCCGCACTTCCCCCTGAAACATAGCAGAGACAAATTCTCCGAAATCTTCCGTCTGTGTAAACCAGACCTTTACCATCCGGGTGAACATCTTTTTCACCTCAAAATTCGTGAGTGCAAGCACATAAACCGGATCGTCGCTTATCTGCTCCCGTATGATATGAACCACCTTCAAATACCCTGAAGCAAGCAGAAGACTCCATATGGCATTTCGGTTGTTGGACAACTGATTGAATACAACCTGCTCATCAATCTGTGCTTGGATCGCTCCGTCATTTAAAAGCTTCTCAAATTCGGACTTGATGCCCTTATCTCCCTCTCTCAGAAGTTTCCCGACCAGACCATTGCTGCTGGTGTTGGCCCAATAGGTGTCGTATTTTCTCTCGTCCAGATATTTCGTGATGGACCACGGATTATAAATGTCACTGACCTTGCCAAATACAAAACCGTCAAACCAACGCTTTACCTCTGTCTTTTCTGCCTCCGGCACATCCTGTTCGTCCATGGCAGCAAACACTTCCTCTTCGGTAAATCCAAATGCTGTGGCATACTTTTCGGATGTGGTGGTAATCACATTCAGATTATTCAAATCAGAAAAAATGGATTCCTTGCTGATCCTGGTAATCCCTGTCATAAGCCCTCGCTCCAAGTACGGATTGGACTTAAATGTGTTATTAAACAGCGCTCTTGTATAGGCTGTCAGTTCGTCCCAAAAGCCATTTACATAAGCCTCCTGCATGGGTGTATCATATTCATCCAGCAAAATGATGCACTTCTTCCCATAATACCTCTCCAGCCATCCGCTCAGTCTGTTTAAAGAAAGGGCCGCAACCGCATCATCCATTTTTCCCGACACCTGCCGATAGAAAGATCGATCCCCCTCTGTAAAAATAGCATCTTTCAACAACCAATCATATTGTATGAACAGTTCAGAAATCAATTCATTGATCAGCTGTTTTGTTGCCTGATACGTATTTTGCTTGACTCCCGCAAATGACAGAAAAATCACGGGGTACGTCCCCTGCACCTTCAAAAGATTTTCATCCTTCCATACTTCCAACCCCTCGAATAGATCTTCCCTGCCCGCATATCGATTGGAAAAAAAGCACTCTACCATGCTCATGTTCAATGTTTTGCCAAAACGACGTGGACGCGTAATCAACGTGACTGCATCCCCGGACTTCCACCATTCTCGTATAAATGCTGTCTTGTCTATATAAAAATAACCTTTCTCCCGCAATGTTCCGAAATCCTGCGCACCTACCGAAATTGTCCTTGCCATAGCACACCTCCATGCGATTCCCTGTATGATTTATGTTATCACATTCATGGAAAGCCGGCAAGTTGGAATTGGGTTTTGATAGAGTAAGCTCACTGTCATAGTTCACTCAGTCTGGTTTCACTTGCAAATGTTTCCTTGATTTCCACACTTAGCAGGTGGGAATTTGTGCGAATTATAGTATTACACCCGATTAAATCATGTATGAAAAGCACCAGCCAGTTCTGGCCGTTTCATTTTCGCAAAAACTAAGTTCAGATTCGTTTTCTATGCGCATTAGTTACAAATAATGTGACCACGAAACGATAAAAGGTGGCTCTTTTTCAAAAAAGCGAAACACTGTTTCGCTTATTCGTTCTTTATACGTCAAATAAAATTTTCTGGCATTCTTTAAAGTATCTTCTGAAAATCCTTTGCCAAACTCTTTCTGAAGTTTTTCTGATAGTGTTTTAATCACTTTACTTCCATATTTTGCTCGCTTTTCTCCCATTTGTTGCGTTTCTACAATCCATCTACCCAATGAATAGTAAGTCATTATCTGCACTATATTTACATTCTTCACAACAATATTTCTTGCATAATTTATTAATTCTACCGAATCAGTACATAACTTCTCAAGTTCAACATCATTTAACATACTATCAAAGTTGATATCGTCACTCATGTTAAAAATCTCTCCTTTCTCATTTACACACTTTTAGGCGTTTACGAAACGCCAAAATCCGCATAAATACGGTATTCTTTTTGTTAAAAAATAAAACAACTCCTCACTGATTCATGGTAAAATTGAGTTGTCCAGAAACAATCAACCATGCCCCACAGAAAAGAATTGCCACTTATATGATACCATATTATCAGATGACTTTGGCTGATATTTTTACACACACTCAGGAAATTTTTGAATCAGATAAACCTGTATTTCTCAAACTGCTCGAGCCTACCATTTAACGCCTCCAAACGATTCAGATACTCGTATTCCTCGTTACCATCACAGATAATACAAATTTTATGCTTATCAATGAACTTTGGGAGCTTATTTGTCATCGGCATCTTCCCCCTTTACATTCCCATTGATACTAAGCAGAGAATTGATCAATTCCGGATCAGGCAAAGCGCCAAGCGCACCCTTTCTGTATTTCTCCATGATATCCGTCGTATCTCTGACTCCCTGTTGTGCAGTAAAATCAGCAAGGGAATACACATACACACCCTCTTCATCCTTGTGGACGAACCAAATCTGTTCCTTGCGGAACATTCTCTTGCAGTCCATGAGGTTAATATCATGCACGGTAAATATCATCTGCGCATTGGTGTTCAACTCATTATTGAATAGGGCAACAATCGCCCTGGTGAGTTTGAAGTGAATACTGCTATCCAACTCATCTACAATCAGAATCCGCCCCTGTTCAAGAGCCTCTATAACATAACCGGCAATAGCAGCGATTTTCTTTGTTCCTGTGGAATCAAATAGCATACTTGGCACATGAACACCCTTATATGTGGAAACCAATCTGATTTGATCCATAAGTTTCTCTGGAAGATCGAGCACTCTCTCTTCTGGTTTTTCGTCACCATCTCCTGCTTTCACCCGAATTTTATCCATATCTACATATTCGAAATCATCTAAATACAGGTCTGCATTCTTAATAAATTCAACAATCTTCTGCTGTAACTGATTTTTGTTTTTCATCAATTCAATGGTATGTTCCATAGGAATATCATTCATGCTAATGATATCCATTTTTTCTGCAAATCCAACAAGAATCTGCTTCATTTCATTCATATGTTCAAATTTACTTGTATCTATCACATAACACAGCAAATTATTCTTTGATACAACTGGAATCATAATCAACACATCTTCATCAACGCATTCATAGTTTTCACTAATAGTGTCTTTTTTCAACCAGCAAACTTCTTTTTCGTTGTTATATTGATCTTTCAATATCTCCGAAAACGCTTCATATATATACTCCTCTTTTTCAGTATCATACTTAAAGTCATAGGAGAACTTTCTTCCGGATGCCATAAATGTGATGCCCAATTCACATACATTGTTATCTGCAAATATATTAGGCATTAATCCGTTTTTCTTATTTAAAAGAACTCTCTTTATCGCCCTGATACATTTAATCAGACAGGTTTTTCCAGCGTTATTAGGTCCGTAGATTCCTGCTGTTTTAAGCACGTTAAAATTGTTTTCTGTATGAACATTTGTTCCAAATTTCTTGTTTCGCATATCCGCTTTCATAGAAAATGATATTTCATCCTCAAACGCATAACAATTTTTCGCTCTTACCTCTATAATCATGGCTCATTCCCCCAAGTCACTCTTACTCTCTTTACCATTATTGTATTACAGAAATATTTTTTATGCAATATTTTTTCACAAATTTTTCTTTATCAGTAAAACACCCAAACGGGTGTCATACTAAATGCAACACAGATTTCTGAGGAAGGTTTTTATCCCTTTTGATATAAAACGAGGTTGATTTTACTAAAAAAGCCCTCCTCTCTGAAATTTCTTTCAGGGACGAGAGCTATCGCTTCGTGTTACCACCCTAATTCGCTCATATCTCACGATATAAGCCTTATCAACTACGGACGAGAAATGATTCATCAATAGTCTATCACTGTAACGGGTGATCAAGCTGCTTTTGCATTCTCCACGAAAATCTTTTGTTGTAAATCCGATGACAAACGAATCAGTCGCATATTCTGTGTTCTCATCGGTTCAAACATTCCTTCCTCTTATCCTTTTCCATTCCTCACGAGTGATTGCATACGCATAAGAAATGGTGTTCTTCGGATCCGGATATTCTTTCACCTTTTTCATACCATTCGCCATAGCAGTAGAGTAGGAACCCACATTGGTATATTTCATATACGAATAAATGGTGTCATACTGGGTATTTTCGAATACCCAGTCCCTTGCAGCCTGCGCTGCTTCCTTAGCAAAGCCTCTTCTCCAGTATTTCTTGTGAATATGATAACCGATTTCCGGAAGCATTTCTCCATCAATATTCTGTATGGTAATCCCACAGTCTCCTATAAACTCTCCGGTTTCCTTCAACACAACAGCCCAAAGGCCAAAACCATATTTCTCGTAGTTTTCCAAATTCCACGTAATCCATCCCATGGTTCTATCCTTGTCAAAAGGAGCCGGGTAATGTTGCATTGTTTCAGGATCTGACATAATTTCAAAAAGTGCTTCAAAATCCTCCAGTGTATATTCCCTTAAAATCAGCCGATCTGTTTCTATTACCATTTTGTTTTCCTCCAAAATCCTGCGTTCTTTCACTTCCTGCCTATTCTCACATCACACTTTCACGATCTTTTCATTCATCCGTGCCATCGTTGATGGGCAGTTTCACACTTCTAAAAAACTCTATAAAAATTGCATTTTCCGGTTTCATACGCATCAATCCCCATTGGTGATATCTGCTCCGGCAATGGCTTTATTCAATAAAGCATTTCATATTTTCCAACTCCAAAAGGGTTCGGATCACATAATCCGGCTTTCTACCTGTTTCATTGATATGAAATGTTCCTTTCCTGTCAATCAGTGCTGTCTTCATTCCGACTTTCCACGGTCCACATACATCATCCACATAGCTATCACCCACAAACAGACACTCGTCTGCTTTCCACCCGCTTTTACGCAATATCTCTTTATAAAATAATGGATCTGGCTTGTACACCTTCATATCCTCAGATGTATATATCTTAGTAAAGTTCAAACCATTCATTTTTAAGTAATACAGCAAAGAATCTGTATCTGTCTGGTGGCATCAATCGATCCCGTTCCTGTGTCAATCAGCGTACCAAAGCAATCAAATATAATATGTTTTATCATCAGAATTCTTCTTGTTTATGAAATCCGTATGGCCCCTACGTTTTCCATACCCGTCACACTCAAATCCCTTCCCTTACTCTTATACAAACAATCTGTTCTAGCATGTACCCGGCATAGTTTCGAGCAAGATTCGTGTCATATGACACATCCCCACCATCCGCATACTCCCTCAAAGCATTCTTTACGAAACCATGATATGTCTCTGGAATATTGTCAAGTGCCCATTCACCGCCTTCTTTTTTGGAAAGAACAAGACCGTCTTTGAGGTACGCAAGTACCCTTGCCAGGTTCAATATCAGATACATCGGGTTGTCTGCGATCTCCTCTTCTGCATCCGCAATATCATTCCATATGGAATCCACATAATCAGGCACCGGCACATCTGCAAAAATCTCTTCGATCGAGGCACCATACAAACACTTCCCCCTGTGATTTATGATCGTAAAATGTGCAGCAAGATCTTTGTCCTCTCCCTGCATTTTTGTAATATAATCATCCGGATCATTCCTGTACCAATCTAGATGTGCAATGGAAAAATGCAACTCAAAGGGCGTCGGATAAACAAAGGGCTTACAAACACTCTGCTTCACGACACTCATCTCGATCCCCTTTGCCGGACCCATAGCGTTCCATTCCACCACCATGTCCATATAGACTCGTTTCACCGTATCTGACATAGAGTCTTTCACCACTATGATCAGATCAATGTCACTCTTAGCAGGATGGAAACATCCCATGACGGCAGAACCGTGCAGATATATCCCCACCAAATTATCCTGCAAAATTGCTTTTGATTGTTCTATTAAACTGTTTATCATCGTATCCATTTTTCACCTGTGCAGATCTGTTTCTGCTTTCCTTATGCACGATATTCCACCGTTTCTTCCATGCTTTTTCTTGGTCTGGGATTCGGTTTCTCAGCCGGAAGTCCAAGCGATACCGCTCCGATCAACTGCCCGGTAATCCCCATATAGGCAACCAATTCTTTATAGGCAAAACAGGTATTTGCAATCCACAATGTTCCATAGCCCAATTCTGTCGCAGTAAGCAGCATATTCTGTACCGATGCGCCAATGGACAGTGTATCGCAAATTTCAGTTACTCTCTCATCTGCATCTATATCTTCAAATGGCGACTGACCATTTGTATTCACAATCATAATTAGTACCGGTGCTTCACGCATTACATGCAACGTATAAAAAGCATCCGCCAAACCATTCTGTGATTTTGGCAAAAGCGGCTTCCCGTCTCGCTCCCGAAGCAAGCCTCTTTCCATTTCATTTAACAGCTGATTCCTAGCACCCGCCGTATAGACAATATATTTCCATGGCTGCCTGTTCTTGGCAGATGGTGCCTTCATCCCTGCCTGAATAATCGTGTCAATATCTTCTTTGGAAATTGTATCTGATCGATACTTGCGAATGCTCCTGCGCTCTATGATTTCTTTCATGTATCACTCCTTTGTCATCATTCATACTCATAATTCGGCTGCACATACAGCTTGTCCATATTATCTCGAATCTCAGGTTTATAAACTTTTTCGCCCCAATCGGCTGGATTCACTTCCTCAAACGCTACAGATACATCACCTAAATCTACCTTTAATCCTTCCGCAACGTCTTTTGCCAGCTGCTCTGCCAAGGCTTTCTTTACCTCATCCGGGCGTCCCGGCCATAATTTTACAGTCACATGGGGCATATGTTTGTCTCCCTTTCCAATGTAATCTACCGTGTCTTTTCTTTTTTAATAATTTATCTATCTCAATTACATAATAATACTAATCTTTTACCACCCAACGTCCCTTTCTGTTAGTTCCCTCTCTTACAAGTACACCCTCCTTCTGCAGTTCCTTCATATCATTTTGTATCTGTTTTCTCGTTAAATTCATTTCTTCCATAAGCTGCGTTTGGGTAATCATAGGATTCTCTGCCAAAATTTTTAATATAGCTCGCTTTCTTTCAGCTCCTTTCCAGCTCTTCATTAGAATTATCGCAAAACCCCTCATGCACAAACAGTCTCGTAATAAAGTAACTTCTGTCCTCGTCCGTCTCAAATTCCGGTTTTGGAGAGCCGTTTGCCTCCAGTGCATCAATAATTTTCTTAAATCCGGTATTCCTACCCTCAGTAAGATGAAGCTCCTTCAGGATTTTCCACAAAAACAATAGCTTATTGATATCGTTCTACATTTGTTCGTTTTTCAGCTAGACACATTTCTCGCACCACCGGTGCGAGTTTTACAAATCAATTCACTTTTCATTGCAGTATATAGAGGTTCCCTATTTTTCTGTGTGATAGCTAATCTCTAGAAATTGTCCAAATGTTCTAGCTTTATCAAAAATAAGGTCTTCTCTTTCACCTTCGCAAAATAATGGAATTCCTTCTCCAAGAATTACTGGTGCAACATTTAGTATGTATTCATCTATGAGTTTTTTCTTTCTGACTAAATCAATGATTTGGCTTCCTCCAACAATCCAAATCTTCTTTCCTTCCTTTTTTAGTCCTGCAATAAGTTTTTCCGGACTTTGAGAAGTAAATTTCACATGCTTTGTATCATCAATCGTTCGGGTGGTATATACATAACATTCTTTACCACTGTAAGGAAATTTGCCATTCTCCTGTTCCATAATCCAATCATAAGTTCGTCTTCCCATGATGATTGTTTCCACCGTGTCATAAAATTCACCAAAACCATTATCTCCACTTCCTTGGGTGTTTAATAGCCATTCCAATGAATCATCCTTGGTCGCAATATAACCATCAAGACTAATTCCAATATATAAAACCACTTTTCTTTTGCTCATATCTGTATATCCTTCGATAATCAAAACAACGATTTCACGAGTTCAGTCACATTATATAATTGTATCATAAAAACAACTTTATCGCATTACAAAATTGAAAGGCGGATAGAATCCTGTTTATGCTCTTCTTGTTCTAATATCCTTTCAGGTTTATATGTTCTTCAATTGCATCAAATTTGCAAAAATGATGCAATTAAAAATATTATGATACAATTACCCCTCGATTCCGCTTCGCTGCATCTCGCTGTATGTTGTCGCCAAGCACGTTATTCCAAAGTCATTATTCTCCCGCTATTTTATATGGACATTTATCCGGACATTTGTCCAGATAAATCTATATCAGTGATACTTTTATTCCAACAACCCCATAATGATCCTGTTTTTCCTTCGAGTAGTATTCCTCCATGTCTTCCGGCGAAGACGTATCAATATCTTCCTCAGTATAACCGCATTCAAGTAATGGGAGTTCACGGTATAGTTCCTCAAAAGAGGCATAGATAAACAGGTCCTCGACGCTGGCGCTTAACGTATCGCTTCCATCCTCAGTATTATAGAAAGTAATCGTATCTCCTATTGAGATAACCTCCCGTTTCTCATCGTATAATCGCTATTCTATCGTTTTCCTTCCTTCTCGAATTCTTCCAGATTTAATTCTCGCCTGAGCTCATCCTTAGTCGGCATGTACGGTAAATACTTTGCAGCAAAGATCTGCTTATTATCTTCCGGCAGCGTATATTCAACCAAGGTGTCACTCTTATCAGCGCAAAGTACTATTCCGATAGGAGGATTGTCGCCTTCATTCATCATTTGGCGCGTATAATAGTTCACGTACATTTGCATCTGACCTATATCCTGATGTGTAAGATCGCCTATCTTCAAATCTATCAATACAAAACATTTCAAGATGTAATTGTAAAAGACCAGGTCAATATAGAAATGGCGCCCGTCTACATTAAAATGTTTTTGTCTTGCTACAAATGAATAACCTCTTCCCAATTCGAGCAAAAACTTTTGCAGATGGTCTATTAAAGCCTGCTCCAAATCCGACTCATAGAAATGTTCATTTGCCGGAAGATTCAGAAATTCCAAAACGTACGGATCCTTTATGATCTTTTCATATTCCGGTCGGGGTTCTAATGTATCAATCTCAGCGGCTACGCTATCCTTATCCTTACTGGCCAAAATCCTCTGGTAATAGAATGAATTGATCTGCCGATCAAGCTGCCTGGAACTCCAGCCACACTTCACTGCTTCTTCAAGATAAAACCGTCGCACAGCCTCTTCTTCAACCCTCATTAGGCTGCGATAATGGGTCCAGCTCAATTCCGAACGCAGTGCGTTCGCATTTGGAAATGTCAGATAGAACTGACGCATCATTTGCAGATTACGAACAGTAAAGCCTTTCCCGAACTCTTCCGTCAATTTATCTGCCAAGTATGAAAGAAGTTGCTTGCCGTACGCAGCGCGTTCGCTTTCTCCGCACGCTTCATAAATCTGCTTGCCTATATTCCAATATGCCGTGACCATTGCAGAGTTAACAGCCGCATTTACCTGCTTCTGCGCTGCAACAACGTATCCACGCACAGCATCGTATGTCTCCTGATTTGTAAGCAAACCGCCCTCATTTATCACAATCTGATCATTGGACATTTCCTTCACCATCCTTTTGTTTTCACATAAAAACTCAAAATATATCCTACCATAAATAGCATCTGTTTTCAATGAAAATCCGCTTGTCATGCGGGCTTTCGGGCGGGGACACCCGCCCGATTTAACCTATCGTTCTTGGACATCCAGGTATTCAATTTGACCCGGGGCTTCTTGTCATTCGTATATATCTCAACAAAATCTTCAAAGAACATGTCCATATTCTGATCCTGCTGTAGTTGAAATGCCCGTTCCCAATCCTGTGCTTCATGCTTCGTTGCAAAACCGCGCTTGGTTTTCTGCCTAGTAGCACCGATGAAATCCTTGTAATATGTCCGAACTTCCCATTTCCCTGTCTTATCATTTTTCAGCACGGCCAATTACACCGCCACCTTTCCACCGGTTATTCCGTAAAAGCACTCCTCGAAGTACTGTCTGCTTACGCGTCCGGTAACAGTATGAAAGCCCTTGCTCTCAAGCTCCTTGTTCAGCTGTCTGATGATGTCATAGGATTTTCCATCGGAAACCCAGAGGATCTCCATAATGTCTCCGCATCTAAGTACGGAACTGTTGGTTGACTTTACCATTTCTTTCATTTCCATTGCTTTGTTCTCCATGGTGGAAGGCAAGAGCACGCCGGAAGAATACCACGAATGGCAGATCGCTCATTCCGATGTCAGCGGTACCGATATAGATAAGATAACCCCGGATACCAGATGCCGCTGCCCCAGCGAATGGAGATGGAAATGGCTAGGCGTAATATCAGCCTTATTCCCACACCTGTATATGATGAAAATCATGTCAACGTAATGCCCATTCCTCCCAAGAAAAAAGGCGATAATAAGCCATCTCTTGAGAATAGGAGAATAGAAGAACTTGTAGTAAAACCGAAGCGCAAACGTAAGCCCAAAAGCAAATAAAGAGCAATCATAACCACCCTTCCAAAGGGTGGTTTGCACTAGGGCTATAAGCCCAATGCCTACTTGGCCAGCGTCTCAAGGCGCTGGCTTTCTCTTTAAGCTATGGAAATCCTGCTCACGCAGTCTTTCCATAGCCCCGTTCAAGCCATACTGCTTTTGACTCGTCGCCACCCCTCAAGGGGTATTGGTACTACTTAGCCCTGACCCTTAAAAGGGTCTTCATATTCCTTTACGCTTAATTTATCCATTGCTATATCGTGCTTTTCCTGCTCTTGGATATATTTCTTTATAGTGGCTTCATTTAGTCCCACCGTGCTCACATAATACCCTTCTGCCCAGAAATGCCGATTCCCGAATTTATATTTCAGGTTTGCGTGCTTATCAAATATCATAAGCGCACTTTTTCCCTTTAGGTAACCCATAAACGATGACACGCTCATTTTGGGTGGGATACTTACCAGCATATGGATATGATCCGGCATAAGATGTTCCTCAATTATTTCCACTCCTTTGTAGCTGCACAATTGCTTGATTATATCTCTTATGTCGGCTTTGTATTGATTATAAATAATTTTTCGTCTATACTTTGGAGTGAAGACGATATGATATTTGCACATCCATTTGGTATGTGCGAGTGAATATTCTTTCTTCGCCATAAATTACCTTTCCTTTCTACAATATAGCCTGAACAACCTATTGTACACGGAAAGGTAATTTTTTTGTATAACATCTGTTGCGCACCCGCATAGCGGGTGGTTTATTGCTTCACCCATTTTCATTGTTCGATCAGCGAAAAACTCCAATGGGTGAAGCAGACTAAAGTCCACAAAAAAAGCCCTGTGCTGAGATAAATCTCAGCGCAGGGCGCATCATTACTATTTTCTTTTTACTTCCGTTTTGGTCTCAGGTGACGCTCAGGGATAGTGTCATTTTTTGAACCAACGGGAGTGTCACGGTACATCCGTACATTATTCAAATTCTATCGTTCCCGGCGGCTTTCCGGTACAATCATACAGTACCCGGTTCACCCCTTTGACCTCGTTGACGATTCGATTGGTCACTTTTTTCAATACTTCCCATGGAAGTTCTGCCGCATCTGCGGTCATGAAATCTGCGGTCATGACGGCACGCAGTGCGATGGCGTAATCATAGGTTCTAAAGTCGCCCATGACACCTACAGAGCGCATATTGGTCAGTGCGGCAAAGTACTGGCCCAGGTTCTCGATGCCGGCCTTTGCGATTTCCTCACGGTAGATGAAATCTGCATCCTGCACGATCTTTACCTTCTCCTCGGTGATTTCTCCGATGATACGGATGCCCAGCCCCGGACCCGGGAATGGCTGACGGTTCACCAGATAAGCCGGGATGCCCAGCTCCAGACCTGCCTTGCGCACTTCGTCCTTAAACAGCATACGCAAGGGCTCTACGATTTCCTTGAAATCCACTACGCTTGGCAGACCGCCTACATTGTGATGGGACTTGATGACAGCAGACTTGCCCAGACCGCTTTCGATCACATCCGGGTAGATGGTTCCCTGCACCAGATAGTCCACAGCGCCGATCTTATTTGCCTCTTCTTCAAAGACACGGATGAATTCCTCACCGATGATCTTCCGCTTTGCTTCCGGCTCGGTGACACCCTTTAACTTCTCATAATACCGTTCCTGTGCATTGACACGGATGAAGTTCAGCTCGTAAGGACCATTTGGACCAAATACTGCTTCTACCTCGTCTCCCTCATTTTTACGGAGCAGACCGTGGTCTACGAACACACAGGTCAGCTGCTTGCCCACAGCCTTGGACAGCAGTACCGCTGCCACAGAGGAATCCACACCGCCAGACAGGGCACACAGCACCTTGCCGGTTCCGATCTTTTCACGAAGAGACTGGATGGTGGTCTCCACAAAGGAGTCCATCTTCCATGTGCCTGCACAGCCGCAGACCTTGTAGACGAAGTTAGACAGTACCTTCATCCCCTCTACAGAGTGCATCACTTCCGGATGGAACTGGACTGCATAAATCTTGTCTGTATCATTTGACATGGCTGCCACCGGGCAAACCGGGGTATGGCCTGTGATGGCAAATCCTGCCGGTGCTTCTGCGATATAGTCCGTGTGGCTCATCCATGTGACAGTAGTGGGAGATACTCCATCAAACAGCACATTTGTGGTGTCCACTTCTACTTCTGTATGGCCGTACTCGCTGACAGGAGCAGTTTTCACGATGCCTCCTAATGTATAGGCAATCAGCTGTGCGCCATAACAGATGCCCAGGATCGGCACGCCGATCTCAAAAATTTCCTTCTGATAATGGGGAGAAGTCTCATCATATACACTGTTTGGTCCGCCGGTAAAGATGATTCCCTTTGGATTCATGGCTTTGATCTTCTCCAAACTGGTGGTGTAAGGCAGGACTTCACAATATACATTGCATTCCCTGACTCTGCGTGCAATCAGCTGATTGTACTGCCCACCGAAATCCAGGACAATTACCATTTCCTCTTTCACAAACATATCCTCCTGATTTGTATTTTCATTCCTAGGTAATTTTGAAGTTCTTTGAACAGACCAGAACACAGCCTGTCTATCAAAATTTTTTCATTTGAAAAACTCTGTGAAACGTCGGTACTTTGTTTTTCAAGCATCTGCGCTGAAAAACATTAGTACCGTTACGTGAAACCGAAGCGAAAGCGTGTTTTTCAAATAAAAATTTTGATAGAAAAGGCGTTCGGTGCCATACTTCGCAATTTTCCTACGCTTCCTCTTCCTGGCTCACCACTGCAATGGAAAGCTCCTCTAACTGCTTCTCATCTACCAGTCCCGGTGCCTGTGTCATCAGACAGGAGGCATCCTTTACCTTCGGGAAGGCGATCACATCACGGATGGAGTCTACCTGTGCCATCAGCATCACCAGACGGTCCAGACCATATGCCAGACCACCGTGAGGCGGCACGCCATACTGGAAGGCATCTAACAGGAAACCGAACCGCTCATGGGCAGATTCCTTAGTAAAGCCCAGTGCCTCAAACATCCGTTCCTGTACATCGCTCTGGTAAATACGGATGGAACCGCCGCCGATCTCATTTCCGTTTAAGGTAATGTCGTATGCCTTTGCACGGACACGACCGGGATCAGATTCCAGGTATGGCAGATCCTCTTCCATCGGCATGGTAAATGGATGGTGCATGGCCACAAAACGCTCCTCTTCCTCGGAATACTCTAAAAGCGGGAACTCAGTGATCCACAGGAACTTATATTCATCCTTCTTTAACAGGTCTAACTGCTTTGCCAATTCCAGACGAAGGGCACCCAGTACATTCCATACCAGGCTCTTCTTATCTGCCGCAAAGAGCAACAGATCTCCCGGCTCTCCCTCTAACCGTGCCACGATGCCGTCTAATTCTTCCGGCTTCATAAACTTGGCAAAGGAAGACTTGTATGTGCCGTCTGCATTGATGGACAGATATGCCAGACCTTTTGCGCCGTAACCCTTTGCAAAGTCTACCAGTGCATCGATCTTCTTACGAGGCATTGCCCCCTGTCCCTTTGCATTGATACCACGGACAGTGCCGCCGTTTGCCAGCGCACCCTTGAATACCGCAAACTCACTGTCTGCCACCACATCGGAAATGTCCTTTAACTCCATGCCAAACCGCACATCCGGCTTATCAGAACCGAACCGATCCATAGCCTCCTGCCAGGTCATACGCTGGATTGGCAATGGCACATCCACGCCGATACACTCTTTGAACAGGAATGCCAGCATACGCTCATTGTAATCGATCACGTCATCAATGTCCACAAAAGACAGCTCCATGTCGATCTGGGTAAATTCCGGCTGACGGTCTGCACGCAGGTCCTCGTCACGGTAGCATCTTGCAATCTGAAAATACCGGTCATACCCGGAGCACATGAGCAGCTGCTTGTACAGCTGTGGAGACTGGGGCAGTGCATAAAAACTGCCCGGATGCACACGGCTTGGCACCAGATAATCTCTGGCTCCCTCCGGTGTACTCTTACACAGGGTAGGGGTCTCGATTTCCAGAAAACCTTCTTCGCTGAGGAACTGACGCACCATTGTGGTCAGACGGCTGCGCAGCATCATATTTTTCTGTAACTCCGGACGGCGCAGGTCTAAGTAACGATACTTGAGACGCAGCTCATCCTTGGTGTTGATGCCATCCTCTACCGGAAATGGCGGGGTGAGAGACTCAGACAGGATACGCAGTTCCTGTGCCTTGATCTCAATGTCACCAGTCAGCATGTTAGGGTTCACTGCCCCTTCTCTGGCAGCCACTTCTCCCACGATGGCAACCACATACTCACTGCGGAGGGTGCCTGCCTTGTCAAAATTCTCCTGACCGGCCTTGTCCACATCAAATACCACCTGCAACAGACCGGAACGGTCACGCAGGTCAATGAAAATCAGACTGCCTAAATTTCTGCGCTTCTGCACCCATCCCATGACGGTGACAGTCTGGCCAATATTCTTGTTTGAAACTTCTGTACATCTATGGCTTCTTTTCAAGCCCTTCATAGATTCAGCCATCTCTACGTCCTCCATACACTTTTACAGTACAGTGGGAAACTCCGTGATACACGCAACTCTCTGCACATCAAACTTTATATTTGTGTATGCAAAACGCAGAAAGGTTTCGGTGTGCTGTCTACGTACACAATATGACTTTTTCAGGCACGCTTTCGTCTTCGAATCATTCGTAAGAATGATTAAAACAGTAACGGATACTAACCTTTTTGTTCGCTATACGCTCCAAAAAGCAAGTACCGACGTTTTCAAGAGCCTGTAAAAGTCATATTTGCCTCCCTTGCCAGCACTGATGAAATTTTCTGAGCGTTTTGCAATTCAGCAAATATAAATTTGGGTGCAGACGATTTGGTATCATCGTTTTCCATCTGTCTGCTCTTATTTCAGCGGATTTTTATAAAATTCTTTGAATTCCGTATACCCTTCTTCTGTCAGCTGGGTTTTCTGGAATTTTTTATTTTTATTCATCACGGATACCAGCACCTGTGTGCCTGCGGCTCTCTCTTCCTGTGCCTCTTTCAGCACTTCGCAGAGACGGGACGGTTCCATGCCTTTTTCCACCAGATAGGCCACCTTGCCTGCGGCAGTGGGCACCTGATAATTCTGGTCTAACAGGATGGTGACGATTCGTTCAAAGCCGATGGAAAATCCACAGGCACAGGTCTGCATGCCGGTGAACTTGCCTACCATCTCATCATATCTGCCGCCTCCAGCTACAGAACCGGGGAATCCTTCCATCTCGATCTCGAAGATGGTACCGGTGTAATAGGACATACCACGCACCAGTGTAGGGTCAAATACCAGACGGAAAGAGGAGGAAGTGGTCTGCTCTACACAGTCCATGATCTCCTTTAAGTTGGCAGCTGCATCGCCCTCGATCTGGTCGCCTAACTTCTCTCTGATGTAAGACACGCCATTGTCTGCCTGCTCCAGTTCGGTAAACAGGGCCAGATACTGCCCCACGGACGCTGCCTCAAAGCCTGCCTCCTGCAATTCAGAAGCCACACCGTCTAAACCGATCTTGTCCATCTTATCTAAGATGATGAACACTTCGTCAAACCGCTCTGCCGGGAAGCCACTGTACTGTGCCATAGCTTTCAGGATCCGTCGGTCATTGATGCGCACCGTAAAGCCGGAAAATCCCACCTTGCCAAGCAGTGTGGTGGTAGCAAGGATCAGCTCGATTTCCGCCATATTGCTGGGATCTCCTAAAATGTCAATGTCACACTGATAAAACTGTCTGAATCTGCCCTTCTGTGGTCTGTCCGCACGCCAAACCGGTCCGATCTGCAATGCCTTGAAAGGCTTTGGCAGATTTGCCCCGTTATTAGCATAAAATCTGGACAACGGTACCGTCAGGTCGTAACGCAGACCGCTGTCTGTCAGGTCTGCCTCCCTCTGTGCAGTCTCCAAATTCAGCTTCTCTCCACGCTTCATGATCTTGAAGATCAGCTTTTCATTCTCGCCGCCCTGCTTGTTGCTCAGATTGCCGATGTTCTCCACACAGGGAGTCTCAATTCTGGTAAATCCAAACCCCTTATAGGTCTCTGTGATCAGACCGATCACATAATCTCGAATCTGCATTTCTGCAGGCATAATGTCCTTCATACCGGTGACCGGCTTCTTCGTAAATGCCATACGCCTTCTCCGTTCTCTTTCTTCTTATATTAAAGTGTGAAATACATCAGAATCTTTTATAACCATTCCGTACTTTCACAGCTGTAATCATTCACAGAATCTGATACATCACTTTCAATTTTTCATTATAAACAAAAAATATATAAAATGCAATGTAAACATTTCTTTTCAATTCTTTACATCTTTATATTTTTTCTTGTTCAGACAACCATAACAAAAAACTTTTTGCCATGCTTAATTGAGCTGGCGTCAAATTTTTTAATAGCGTTGCAGTGCTTTTCCAATCCTCATTCTCGCTCTGATAAGTACCGACTAAAAACGTATCCGGTGTTGTATCTAAGGCATTTGCCAAACGCATAATAACTTCAACTGAAGGAATGGAAATTCCCCGTTCAATATTAGACAAATATTTATAACCGATTTCTGCCCGTTCCTCCACCTCAGACTGCTTAAAGCCAAGCTTTCGCCTACGGTCAGCAATCCGTTTTCCAATTTTCATATAGTCAATATCCATGTTGTAACTCCTGTTTTTATTTCATGATAGAAGTTTCATTTTCTATGTTAAACATACAAAAAGATGGATATTCATCTTGACATATGAATATTCGAGTAATATAATGAAAATACGATTTATAATCGGAATTTAGGTAATCGTGAAACTTTTGCGTCAGAAAGCCAATGATTTATAATTTTTTTTATAAGGAACCGTAATCTGTGCATTACTTCTAAAATTATCTAAAAATTTTAACCAGAAAAGGAGAAATGATTATGAAATGCCTATTGTGCAATGCAGAAATTGATGAGGGAACTTCTTTTTGTCCAAAATGTGGAAACAAGGTTGGATTAGAGTCTGCTCCTTCTTCAGAAGAAAGAAACTCCAGACAAAAGCTTGTTTTTACAAAAGTAAAACAACTTGGAAGAATCTCATATAAAACTTTTTTAAGCACTGTAACAGTTTATGCATCTGAATTACAGATTTCTTTATCCACCAAAAAGATATTCCGTAAGGAAAAGATTGTAGAAAAAAATATCCAGATTTCCGATATACAATCCATTCGAAAACATACTGTCATGGATTTTTGGGATACCCTTTATGCAATCTTTTTTGTCATATTAGGCTTTTTTTATCCATTATGGTTCCTTCCTGCGCTACTTTATTTATGGAGCGCATATGGAAAAGAAATCGAATTGACCCTTTCAAACTCTGAAAAGGTGAAAATTCCATATGAAGGTCGTGCATCAGAAAAAGTAGATGCGCTATTCTCTATTTGTGGCAAGAATCAGTAGGAGGTTGCATCACATGAAATGTATGAATTGTGGAGAAGATTCATCTCCTGATGCAAAATATTGTGAAAACTGCGGTCATATTCTTTTGCCAGATGACTTTACAGATCAAACTGTCTCTAGAAGTACCGAATCTTCTCACTCAAATGAAGTCTATGGAAATGAAAACAACCAAACAATCACTCCTACTGAAATAAAAGAGATGGAAACCTCACTAGAGAGAATCTTTCCACCAAACAAAGAAGAAGGAATACGAGAGCGTTGGGAACGTTGGAAGCAGATGCTAAATACAGCACCTGTCGTTTCTCCAGATACTGTTTGCCCTGTTTGTGAGCAGGATAATTGCACCATTTTTGTGAAAAGTATAACGGATGTGAAAAATCATGGATATCGTTGGGGATCTGGTCTATGTGGCATGTGTCTAATGGGACCATTTGGTTTACTTTGTGGATTATGTGGCACTGGATCGGAAATACACACAAAAGACGAAACATGGTGGATATGCCCCAGTTGTGGCAAAAAACATATTTCACAGCAAACAGCCCTTGAAAAAAGTGATTTACTAGTGTCATCTATATTCACTAGCTGTTTTGCCATTGGCTGTGTCTTATCTCTTTTGTATTATACACTTGATGTATATTTCATTTTGGGGTTGATTATTTTTATTTCAGGATTTGCAGTCCCCATTTCTTTCTGGGCAAACATGATTTCTACACTTGACACCGAACTGGGATTTCCTGTAATTGATATTTTATCACCCGAACAAAAGAAATCCTGGGTGAAAAAATTTATTTTATCCATCGTTCTGGTTGTTGCAATACAGCACTGGGGATTGCCACTCCTATACTCATTATTAGGTGGTTAAATGAGCTTGCAAAAACTATATTCTATATGTATGTCGCTAGGTAAATGTACCGGATGTCACCAACGTGCAGACCGAAGTTTTTTGATACACGGAAAACAATTCCCAGTTTGTGCCAGATGCAGCGGTGTTTTTTTAGGGCAACTAATTTCCCTTTTTACATTCCGATTTTACAGGTTGCCTTTGACTACTCTTATCTCATTTTGTTTTATTATGTTATTAGATTGGTTGATTCAATTTTGGGGAATTCGTGAGTCGCGTAATTGGCGTAGACTACTAACCGGTACTTTATGCGGATATGGATTTGGAAGTATACTATTACAAGCACTGTATCTTGCAAAGCACATATTCACTTTATAAAAATATAAGAGTGGATATACAGAATGGGTTGCTTTCCTGTTAAGATTTGTTAGCCGGAAAGCAACCCATTTTATTTTTATAGATGTTTCGTCCCCAGTGCTCTTGTGGCATTCAGCACTGCCAGCACCATCACACCTACATCCGCAAAAATGGCCGCCCACATTCCAGCCAGACCCAGAGCGCCCAGAATCAGGCAGGCCGCCTTCACAAACAACGCCCCTACGATGTTCTGGTATACAATGCCCAGTGTCTTTCTGGAAATCTTCATGGCCAGTGCGATCTTGGCAGGATCATCATCCATCAGGACGATATCCGCTGCCTCAATGGCCGCATCGGAACCCATGGCGCCCATGGCAATGCCGATATCTGCTCTGGACAGTACCGGCGCATCATTGATACCATCCCCTACAAAGGCAAGTTTCTCCTGCTCTTTCTTCGAAGCCAGCAACTGTTCTACCAGAGTGACCTTATCCCCCGGCAGCAGTTCACTATGTACCTCATCCACACCCAACTCTGCGGCAACTGCCTCTGCGGTTTTCTTTCCGTCACCGGTCAGCATAATGACCTTTTGAATGCCTGCCTTCTTCAGCTCTCTTACAGCAGTTTTGGCAGTGGGTTTTACCGTATCTGCAATGAGAAGATATCCTTTGTATATACCATCTACTGCCACATGAATGATAGTACCCGGCTGATCCGGCTCTGCCGGAGAGATGCCATACATGGCCATCAATTTCTGATTGCCTGCCGCTACTGCCTTACCATCCACCTGAGCAGTCACACCTTTTCCGCTGATTTCCTCTACCTGACTGACACGATCCGTGTCAATGTCCTGTCCGTACGCCTCTTTCAGACTACGGCTGATGGGGTGATTGGAATAGCACTCTGCCAGTGCCGCCCATGTAAGCAGTTCCTGTTCTGTTCCGGCCACCGGACAGATCTGTGCCACCTCAAACACACCCCTGGTCAGTGTACCGGTCTTGTCACACACCA
Organism: Lachnospiraceae bacterium; assembly: GCA_017457865.1. Classification (GTDB taxonomy): domain Bacteria; phylum Bacillota; class Clostridia; order Lachnospirales; family Lachnospiraceae; genus UBA2942. The sequence continues at coordinate 32,400 of JAFTGN010000058.1, forward strand.
GATAGCTGGTCTGGGCAAGGGCTTCCAGATAGTTGGAGCCTTTCACCAGAATGCCTCTGGCAGACGCACCGCCGATTCCGCCAAAGAAGCTGAGTGGAATAGAGATGACCAGCGCACAAGGACAGCTGATGACCAGGAAGGTCAGAGCTCGCTTCACCCACTGTCCTAAGAGCGGCGGCTGTCCCATCAGGAACAAAATCAGCGGGGGCAGTACAGCCAGTGCCAGTGCCCCAAAGCACACCGCCGGTGTATAATACCGTGCAAACTTGGTGATAAAATTCTCTGATCTGGACTTGCGCATACTGGATTCTTCCACTAACTCCAGTATCTTGGATACGGTAGAATCCTCAAAGGCTTTGGTGGTGCGGATTTTCAGCATACCGGACATGTTCACACATCCACTGATCACTTCATCGGATTCTCTCACTTCTCTGGGCACGCTTTCTCCTGTCAGCGCACTGGTGTTAATGATGGAGGTTCCTTCTACCACAATCCCGTCAATGGGGATCTTCTCTCCCGGCTGCACAATGATGATGCTGCCTTCCTCTACCTCGTCCGGATCTACCTGCTCCAAATGCCCGTCTGTTTCCATGTTGGCATATTCCGGACAGATGTCCATCAGGGCAGTGATATTCTTCCGGCTCTTGCCCACCGCATAGCTCTGGAACAGCTCCCCGATCTGGTAAAACAGCATAACTGCCACACCTTCTGTAAACTCTCCCAGACACATGGCACCAATGGTGGCAACTGCCATCAGGAAATTCTCATCAAACACTTCCCCATGAACAATGCCAAGCACTGCTTTCCGCAACACATCATAGCCTACGATCAGGTAGGGAATCAGATATAAGACAGACTTCACATACTGATTGGGAATCGGAAGCACTGCCAGTAGTACCATACAAATCGCCGCTGCAATGATGCGGTATAATGTCTTTTTCTGCTTTTTACTCATACTTCCTCCTGTGGTCATTGTTTCATCATAAACAGCGATGCCTGAACAGAAAGACTTCCGTTCAGGCCACTGTATCCTGTTTTGTGATCAATCCATTACAGGTAAATCTCACAGTCAGACTCTACCTTCTTGCAGGCTTTTACCACCTCTGCCATCACTGCATCCACATCTGCGCCTTCCGCAAACTCTACCTTCATCTTCTGCGGCAGAAATGCAACAGATGCATCTACAACGCCTGCTACTTTCTTGGTCGCATCTTCCATCTTGCCGGCACACACTGCACAGTCTACTTCAATTTTATAAGTCTTCTTCATATCCATCCTCTTTCCGAATGTGTCTGATCTGTAAAAGAGTTCTTTCACACTGCACATTCTATTTGATTATATTTATGTCAAAAATATCTCTTCGAAACCTTGTATTTCCGAAAACATACTTTCACATATCTGTTTGAAACACACTTACTCTTCTATATGTTCCATGCCCATACCGATGATGGTACGCACATGATCATCTGCCAGAGAGTAAAAAATAATCTTCCCCTCTCTGCGAAACCGTACCAGCTTGGCATCCTTCAACACCCGCAGCTGGTGGCTCACGGAGGACTGGCTCAAATCCAGCAGCTGCGCCAGATCTCCCACACACAGTTCTGCTTCCCACAGTGCGTACAAAATCTTAATCCGGGTGGAATCCCCAAATACCTTGAACAAGTCTGCCAGTTCATACAGCACCTCATCCTCCGGCAGCTGTTCCAATACCTGCTCCACCAGACCTTCATGGGCTGCCAGATATTCTTCTGCCATCACATCCCCTCCTCGTCCTGTTCCAAATCAACATATGATTAAATGTTCATATGTTGATTTCATCATATCACTTTACCTGCAAATGTCAAGCACTTTTTCTATTTTATATTCCAGACATCATAACTGTTCAGTACCCTCACAGTTACGGGCAAAAATCCATTCCAAATCGACTCTGTCGATGGGATTTTTGCCTGCATAACTCAGGATTTTGCTTCGCAAAACTTTCGCGGAATAGTGACGCCTGAATAGTTACCAGATATCATAAAAAACATTTCTCACACATCCTGACATCCCCACTTGTCATTCCTTCCAAAAACTCTTATAATCTTCATAGTGATTTCATAACGATTCAGGTGGCAATCTTTCACAAATGTTTTGCAAGGCAAACACACAACTACAAAGTTCATTGTAAATAGATTTTACCCGTAACTGTGGGAATACTGAACCGTTACAAAATCTCTTTTTTCACGTTGGCCAAGAAAAAGCAACAAGGAGCCTGATTATGTACAGAATATTAGTGATAGAGGATGACCGTGGCATTGCAGAAGCCATTGTACGAAAAATTGAAATGTGGAACTTTTCTGCCCGATGTGTAGAGGACTTTCGCAATGTAATGCATGCCTTTACAGAATATGACCCTCATCTGGTGGTACTGGACATTTCCCTGCCCTTTTTCAATGGTTATCACTGGTGCAGTGAGATCCGCAAAGTATCCAAAGTCCCCATTGTCTTTGTCTCTTCTGCCTCCGACAACATGAACATCGTCATGGCCATGAATCTGGGAGCAGATGATTTCATTACCAAACCTTTTGATGCAGATGTGATGATGGCAAAACTCATGGCCATGCTGCGGCGGACCTATGATTTTGCAGACCGGATTCCGGTGCTGGAACACCGGGGCGCATTTTTAAACATGAATGAAAACACCCTGCAATATGAGGAACAAAAAGTAGATCTGACCAAAAATGAATACCGGATCTTGCTGACCCTGATGGAACAGAAAGGAACGGTCATCAGCCGGGAAAAGTTGATGGAACGGCTGTGGGAAACCGACAGCTTTGTAGACGACAATACCCTGACCGTAAACATCAACCGCCTCCGCAAAAAACTGTCTGCTGCCGGTCTGGAAGATTTCATCGTCACCAAATTCGGCGTAGGGTATCTCATCGAAGCCCGGTAAACATGACGCTGTTTTTTGCTCACAGCTGCAAGGAACGAAACAATTGTAAAAAGGAGTCTCTTATGCATTTTTGGAAACAATATGGGAAAGACAAGGCACCTGCCATTGGCCTTTTTCTCTTATTTGCCGGTATCATCACCGGCGTCTTTCTATTAGAACAGATTCCTCTGGTGGGAATTGTGTATCCGCTGATCTTATGCACTGCCGTAGGCGTGTTCTGTCTGGTGTATGATGGGTACCGGACATACATGACGTACCGGAACCTGCAAAAATTATCCAACCAGACAGTGGAATTGCTGACAGAACAGACTCTCCCCACTGCCCATACCCTGTTAGAGGCACAATATCAGGAAGTTCTTCATGCAGTTGCCGCAAGAGAAGTGGCACATCACACCCGCATGACTGCCCAGTATCAGGATATGATAGAGTATTACACCGTGTGGGCACACCAGATCAAAACGCCCATTGCCGCCATGAGACTGCATTTACAGGAAAGCGATACCAAAGAAACCAGAGTGCTGCGGGAAGAACTGTCCCGCATTGAACAATATGTAGAAATGGTGCTGGCATTTCTCCGGCTGGACTCAGAAAACAGTGATTATGTGTTTCGAACATATCAACTGGATGACATTGTCAGACCGGCGCTGCGCAAATTTTCTCTTTCCTTTATCCATAGAAAGCTGCAACTGGTGTACGAACCCCTGCAGCAGACGGTCATCACAGACCAGAAGTGGCTGTTATTTGTCATTGAGCAGATTTTATCCAACGCCCTGAAATACACCAGTCGGGGAAGTGTACACATCTACATGGAACCAGACTGTACCCTGTGCATCCGGGACACCGGCATCGGCATCGCCCCCTCTGACCTGCCCCGTATCTTCGAAAAAGGGTACACCGGGTTTAATGGCAGGACCGATCGGAAGGCCAGTGGGCTGGGACTGTATCTGTGCAGACAGATCTGCCAAAACCTGAATGCAGATATTACCGCAGAATCTGTCTTAAACGAGGGCACCACCATCCGCATCTGCTTTGGCACACAAACACAAGTCATAGAATAATCTACCGCCTCTGTTTCTTACAAAACTGTAAGAAACAGAGGTCTTTTTGTAAGAAGATTCGATGGAATCAAACGAATAAAAGGGGTATGCTTATGACTGTAAAAACAAACCACCGATGAATGCAGGGACGCCGCTGCGCGATATAAGGACCTGCCTGTGGGCAAATTGGAATAAAGGGGTAAATACATATGGAAATGGTATCTGTAACTGGTTTGAAAAAGACCTATGTGACACGCTTTGGCGGTCATCAGGTAGAAGCGCTGAAGAATGTGAATCTTTCCGTAGAGCAAGGGGAATTTGTTGCCATTATGGGAGAGTCCGGTTCGGGAAAAACCACTCTCCTGAATATCTTAGCGGCATTAGACACCGCCACTTCCGGTTCTGTGGTGGTAGCCGGTCAGGATCTTTCCACCATAAAAGAAAAGTACGCAGCCCAATTTCGCCGCAACCACTTAGGCTTCGTCTTTCAGGATTTCAATCTGCTTGATACCTTTACACTGGAGGACAACATCTATCTGCCACTGGTGTTAAACGGTGTCTCTCACAAAGAGATGCGCCAGAGACTGCAACCCATCGCCACACAGCTTGGGATTACAGAACTGTTACAAAAATATCCTTATGAGGTATCCGGCGGTCAGAAACAGCGGTGTGCGGTGGCACGGGCATTGATCACAAACCCGAAGCTGATTCTGGCAGATGAGCCAACCGGCGCACTGGATTCCAAGGCATCTGACAGTCTGCTGGAATTGTTTCACCAGATCAATGAGACAGGTCAGACCATTTTGATGGTCACCCATTCTGTCCTGGCCGCCAGCCATGCCAGCCGCATGCTGTTCATCCGGGATGGAGAAGTCTTCCACCAGATTTACCGGGGAACCGATACCAACGAACAGTTTTACCAGAAGATTTCGGACACACTCACACTGTTAGCAGGAGGAAAGCAGGCATGAGACAGGGATTTTATCAAAAAATTGCCACCACAGGCATACGCAACAACCGAAAAATGTATCTGCCCTACATGTGCATCACCGGTATGTTTGTGATGATCTACTATATTATGCACTATCTTTCTGATATGGAGTATCCAGCTGGTATGCGGGGCATTTCCATTCTGCGCACGACCATGCCCATGGCATGTGAGATCGTGGCCATGTTTTCTCTGATCTTTCTGTTTTATATCAGCACCTTCCTGCTGCGGAAACGATCCAGAGAGTTCGGTTTATACCGGATTCTGGGCATGGACAAAGGAAATCTCTGCCGGATCATGTTTCATGAACAGCTGTTTTCCGGTTTGATTTCCATTGCAGGCGGTATTTTCTGTGGAATTTTATGCTCCAAACTGGCAGAGATGCTGCTCTACCAGATGTTTCAGCAGCCGGTCAGCTATGCATTCCACATTCCGTGGACCGCTGTCTGCTCCACTGCCGCCATCTATGCAGCCATTCAGCTGGTATTGCTCATAAAGGCCATGTGGATCGTGAGAAGAAGCAATCCTCTCATCCTGTTTTCCGGCAGCAGAACCGGGGAAAAGCCCCCAAAAGCCAACTGGCTTCTGGCCATCGCAGGGATACTCATCCTTGCCACTGCGTACTACATGGCAGTGACCATCGAAAATCCCCTGTCTGCCTTTACCAAATTTTTCATCGCAGTGCTGCTGGTCATCATCGCCACCTATCTGCTGTTTATTGCCGGTTCCGTTGCCTTTTGTAAGCTATTACAGAAGAACAAACGCTTTTACTATCATCAGAAACACTTTGTACCGGTTTCTTCCATGGTCTACCGGATGAAGCGAAACGGTGCCGGTCTGGCATCCATCTGTATTTTGAGCACCATCGTGCTTGTGACAGTATCCTGTATCTCCTGCCTGTATTTTGGCACAGAAAAAGAGGTACGTGACATGTATCCTTACGATATGGAACTGGATCTCATTGCCAATGACCTGAATATCCCAGAGATTCAGGAGAAACTTGAGACACAATTTTCTGCCTATGAAGACCAGATCACAGATGAAACTTCTTTTTTCAGTGCTCAAACGGTAGGCGTCATAGATCACCACATCTTGACCATTCCGGAAGAGATGGACTGGACGCTTTCTGCGGATCATATCCGTGCCATCGTGGTCCTTTCCACAGAAGACTATACAAAGCTGACCGGTGAACAGGTGTCCTTACAGCCACAGGAATGTCTGCTGTATCCCTCCGGCACCAGCTATCCTTATGATACGCTGATCATTGCAAACGGAGCAACCTATACCGTCAAAGAAGTGCTGCAGCAATTTCATTCTGATTTCTCTGTTGACTCTGTGGTTGCTGTGATTGCCTCTTTCATCCTTGTGGTACCGGATCTGGATACGTTCTGTGCGCCTTTTGAAGGAATGGAAAGCCGTCTGGGAAATCCACTGGTTCCCGTTTACTGGGAGTATGCCTTCAACCTGACCTGTGACCATAACAAACAGATCCAGCTGTCTGCCCAGATGAAGCAGGAAATAGAGCAGCTGCTACCGGAAGATACTACATTCTCATGGACTTCCTATGCAGAAGAACTGGAAGATTCTCAGGGTGCCAATGCCAGTCTGTTCTTCATCGGTGGTCTGGTAACCCTTGTATTCTTCTGTGCAACGGTTCTGATCATTTACTACAAGCAGATTTCCGAAGGTTACGAAGATGAACGAAACTTTGCCATCATGCAGCGCATCGGCATGAAAAAAACAGAAATCCACCAAGCCATCCGCACCCAGATGCGTATGGTCTTCCTGCTTCCGGTTCTGTTTGCCGGCATCCATATGTTGTTTGCCTTTGGCTTTACCAGCAAAATTCTCATACTGTTTGGTGTCTTCGACACCTCCTATATGGCACTGGTCACCTTCTTCAGCTTCATTGGGTTTGCCATTCTGTATACCATCATATACAGAATCACCACGGAGTCTTATTACCAGATCGTCAGTGCCGCACACTAACCTACAAAAGGAGCTATCCCCATCGGAAATGGCTCCTTTTTATTCTCACATTGAACGTCGGCACCCAATACCCCGTTTCTTTTCTTTAAGTGGTAATAAAGGTGTTGTAACCAGCCCGGCGCAGGGTCTGTTCCATCCGCACTGCATTATTCAACACTTCAAATGCTCCTACCTGCACTTTGTACAAACCATCCTCATATAACACAAATGCCGGAAATCCCTGGCGAAGCAGTTGTTGCAACTCTGCATTGGCATTGCTGCTTTGACGATACGAACCTGTCTGTACCCGGTAAAGCACGCCGTCATTTTTGGGGGGATCCTCTTCCAGCGTTTCCAGCACTCCATCTGCAATGGCATCTGCTACAGAATTAAACTGTTCGTCAAACAACGCATTATCCTCTTGATTGTTGATAAACCCCACTTCTACCAACACTGCCGGATTCTCTGTCCGCCGCAGTACCACCAGATTGGGCCGTTCCTCTACACCCAGATCACGAAAGCCCAAATTTGTCAGCTCCCTGTTGATATTTCGTGCCATCTCTGCCCGAATGCCGTCATCTCTATATACAAGGGTCTGGATTCCCGTTCCGGCTCCAGGTATTTCTGATGAATTTCGATGGATAGAAAGGAAATAGTCTGCATCTGCATTGTTGGCAATCACAGCCTTTTCATAGGGAGAATTGTACACATCGGTGGTTCTGGTATATACCACATCTACCCCATTTCGCTCCAGAATTTCTCCAACTGCCAGTGCCATTGCCAGCACATCGTCTTTCTCCTGACGTCCTTCATATACTGCACCGGGATCACGTCCACCGTGTCCTGGATCAATCACAATTTTGGGCATTACACATCCTCCTACAACAAAAGGACTCTTCCTATTCCTCTTACAGAATATGAAAAGTCCTCTCAAAATGTGCTATATGCCTGACTGGTTATTCTATTTCCGTCTCTTCATCGGCTACCACGAATTCTCCGGTACCATGCTCGTCTACTAACATAGTATCCAGCTCTCCGTCTCCTGTAGTGTCTACCATGATGGTATCCACTATGCCATCCCCTGTGCTATCTGCCAGTACAGTATCCACTGCACCGTCTCCGTCTGTGTCCACCATCAATACATCCGGCTTGCCGTCACCATCCACATCTATAGATTCCATGTCCAGATCTACATCCACTTCTACGGCATTTCTCTTCACACTGTTCTCTGTGTCTTTTTTCAGCAGATATACAGCGGCACCTGCTGCTGCACCAACTGCTGCAATACCCACTCCTATAATCGCATAAATTCCTGTCTTCTTCATACCACTATGCCCCCCTTTTTTATGTCGCATTTGCAACATCTCTTTTTCTCATGCCCTCATTATACCTGATATTTCTTTTGGCTACAACAAAGATTTCTGATATTTTTATAAAATTATTGTAATGATTCAGTCCCTTCATCTGTTATATGCAGAAGGCTGCTTATAGGACAAATGCCGCCTGTGGAAAAAATCTGTGCAAATACAAGAAATCATGCTATACTGAGTTTAGAAAGACGCATCCAAAGCAGGACCGTCTGCTTTGAAATTTGATGCTTTTGAGGCACGATATGTTTTTAACCATTTTTACACATGTTTATGGACAGGCAAGGCTGCTGCCCCAAATGTATTCCAATCTGCTGGTGCAGTTCTATACGGATTTTGAATGGATCATTACAGTAGACCCCAGGGATGAAGAAACCATGAAGCTCGTCACCCAGTGGATTGTTGCCGATGATCTCAATATCAGCATTTTCAAATTAACCGAGCCCGGAAAGAACGTAGGATTTAATACCGCATTGAAAAACGCAAAAGGGGAACTGTTCTTCTGCTTAGAACCAGAAGATTTTATCACAGATGAGTTTGTAGAGGCGCTGCAAAACTATTGGAAAGACACTTACCATGCCACGAATCGGCTATATAATCATCAGTCCTTACAGCCAGATTCCCCAAAAGAGGCACAACCAGAAGAAACGCCGCCTCCTGCCCCCCAGGATACCGCTGCGGCTCTGGAGCAAAAACTGGCCATTACGCCGGAAAGAACCCATTTCCCTTTGCTGAAAAGGCTGGCTGACTTACTACACAAAAAGAAAAAAACAAAAACGGCAAAAAAAACGTTCCCTTCTCCCACAGGAAGAAATCTTTTTGACTATCTGGATGCGCTGTACAACTACCGCAAGGAACGCAGTTTTCAGAAGAAATTCAATGTTATGCCAACCGGACAGGTCACCTTCATGAAAAAGACGACCGCAACAGAGGTAGAACAGCATCTGGAGGGCACTGTACTGAGAACCAAAAAGGCACAACATTTTCTGGAGGAACAGGAACAACTGGCAGCGGAAGCAAAAGCGGCTGAGACGGCAGAACCAGAGCTTGTACCAGAACCGGAACCCACACCAGAACCAGAGCCTGCACCAGAGCCTGCACCAGAACCGGAACCCACACCAGAACCAGAAGCCCCTCCCGTTCCGGAAAAAATTACCATGCATGAAATCAATGCCGCCTGGTCCTCCAGTACCTTTTATGGTAGTACAAGAACACCCATAGTGGAAATGAAAGATGAACTGGCAATCTATCAACTGGTACCGAAAAAAAAGCAAAAAGAACTGCCACCAGACCCCTATGAAAATCGGGAAATCTGTGGTGCCATTGCCTATGCCCGCAGTGTAAAAGGCGTGCGCATTGGTGGAGAAATGTACACCACCCACAGCACAACCTTTTATGACAGCACCATTGAGCTGACCTCTTCTTCCAATTTGCGAAAGCGTTTTTCCAGGCATTTCATTTCCGTTTATGAACTGCCGGTTTACCGGGCAGTGGCATATCGGACAGAAATTCTGCGTCAATACCAATTTCCTGTCATTGCAGGAGAAGAGTTTATGCTGAATGATGTATTGTATTACCAGTTGGACAAAACTTACGCACTCCTTCCTTTTCCAAGAGACCTGCTGATACGTCCTGCTATGCCCCAGACCTACGAAGGATTGCCTTTGCTACATAAGTTGATAAAAAATCCCATCGGCACCCAGATTTTTTATGGAAGCCGCATTGACCTGGCAAAAGGATTTGCATCCCGTTATGCCAACATGATACAATATACGGCTTACCGTTTTCTTCATAAGAGTAAGCAATACAGCTACAAAGGCCCTTACCGCCACGAATTGTGGATGAGCATTATTCCTGGTTTCTGCTATGCCCTTTACCTGCAGCATCTAAAACACAAACCAGTGATATAATACACAAAAAGAGTTTGACGATCATACAAGTTTCTATGATCGTCAAACCCTTTTTATAATGGTATGTCCACTTTACATCATCAAATATACAAAATAGGCGGCATATCCCACCAGAAAAACAATGCCTCCTATACGAGTCAATTTTTTCTGTCGTACCACACAGAGCCACAACAACACACCTGCTATGACTGCCACTAGCATGTCCACCAGAAAAGAGGGTTGAAATGGAATGGGGCGAATCAACGCAGTGGTTCCCACCACAAACAAAATATTGAAAATGTTGCTGCCCACAATATTGCCAATGGCAATATCTGCCTGTTTCTTCATGGCAGCTGTCACAGATGTCACCAGCTCTGGCAGAGATGTTCCCAGTGCCACGATGGTCAGACCGATGAATCGGGTACTCATGCCAAGTGCCGTAGCAATGGCAGTGGCCGCATCTACTGTAATGTCACTTCCCAATAAAATCAAGACTACACCAATGACAGTCAGCAGTAACAGCTTCCATACCGGTGCCGGTTTCCCGTCTTCTTCATCCAGCACACCCTTCTTTGCCATCACAAACAAATAACCAAGGTACACCAGGAAGGCTGCCCATAAAATACATCCTTCTGCAAAAGTAATCATATTGCCGGTGTAACCAAAGGCCATCAACAATATGCTGACAAACACCATAAAAGGAATCTCATAACGGATGGTGGAATCTGCCACCTTCACTGCTGTGATCAAACCGGTAATACCCAGAATCACCAGAACATTCATAATGTTGCTGCCTGCCACATTGCCGATGGTAATATCTGCACTGCCCTTTAACACCGCACTGATGCTGACTGCCGCCTCCGGTGCACTGGTTCCCATAGAAACGATGGTCAGACCAATGATCAGCTGGGGAATCCCAAACCGTCTGGCAATCCCGGCAGCTCCATCCACAAACCAGTCTGCTCCCTTGATCAGCATACAAAATCCCGCAACCAGCAGTACACACTGTAATAACATGTCCATCACAATCCTCAATTCTGAAGCTCTTCAAATTGCTTCTTTTCTTTCCTCCTGCTCTCCCACACATATGCCAACAAATATACAACACAACATACAATATAAAATTTGAACCCCTTGAAATTCAAGGGGTTTTGTCATGCGGGCAACAGGACTTGAACCTGCACATCATCGGATACCAGAACCTAAATCTGGCGCGTCTGCCAATTCCGCCATGCCCGCGCTTTTCATTTTCTCTGGTAACGATCCAAACACTCCACCGTTACCTTGCTTCTCATTTTTACACGGCAGAAGCAGCCGAGGTGGCGCACATGGCGTATTCCACTGTATCTATAAAAACAGGAAAACCTGTTTTTATCAAAATAAATCATACGAACCCCGGATATAAACAAAGCGATCACTGTAATATCTGCATTACAATAACCGCTTCATCATTCCTTGAATGAGACACGCGGGATTCGAACCCGCGACACCTTGATTAAAAGTCAAGTGCTCTACCGACTGAGCTAGTATCCCATACTGGGCTAGTTGGATTCGAACCAACGAATGCAGGAGTCAAAGTCCTGTGCCTTACCGCTTGGCGATAGCCCAATAAACACCGATTGGTTGCAGGTACTTTGTCCTGTCTATTGGACAAGATGTCCTCATGTAGGAAACACAAATCGGAATTCCTACAGGGTGGATACAGGGACTCGAACCCTGGGCCTTCAGAGCCACAATCTGACGCGCTAGCCAACTGCGCTATACCCACCATATTGTAAATCCTGTTTTCACAGGAAAGCGGGTGATGGGAATCGAACCCACGTATCCAGCTTGGAAGGCTGGTGTTCTACCATTGAACTACACCCGCAAAGTCGGGGTGACAGGATTCGAACCTGCGGCCTCCTGGTCCCAAACCAGGCGCTCTAGCCAAGCTGAGCCACACCCCGTTTTTGCGTCTCAATCACAACGCAAGTAAGATTGTACCAGATTCCCATCTACTTGTCAACAACTTTTTTGTTTTTTGAGAAAAACATTTACCCCAGACGCTTATACTTACAACTGGTATAGTGAGGCGTCCCATTTTGATCAATTTCAATCAATGCATAGGTTCCCCGGCCATCCCCCTGTCTGGGACAATTCAGACTGCCGGGATTGAGCAACACCAGATCTTCCTGATACTCCAAAAGAGGCACATGGGTATGACCAAACAGTACCAGATTGCAGCCTTCTTTCCTTGCCGCCTCTGCAATCACAGACGTCCCATAATTGACATGATACAGATTTCCATGTGTCAAAAATGCCCTCAAATGCTCTGTCAACTGCACTGTACGGCTTCTATCCGTGGCTCCTTTGTAACGAAGGACAGAATCACAGTTGCCCGGTACTGCCACCACCGGACAGCCGGCCAGATAGCGCAACGCTTCCAATCCGATTTCAGAATCTCCCAGATGAAACAACAAATCCGGCTTCACCCGTTCCAACAGGTCCTGCAATTCTCCGATTTTACCATGATTGTCACTGACCACCAAAATCAGCATTTTGCCACCCTGCCAGTATGGTGCTTCCAGACATTCCACTTTCTCTTCCATCTCGTTCTCCATTTCATTCATCCCAGATGACGCAAACACGGTCTTTATACGCTCCAGCCACATTTTTCACACTCCTTGTATCCATTTCCATTCATGCAAGCACAGATGCCAGTTTTTCCCGCATGGCACGAAGTGCCTTTCCACGATGGCTGATGGCATTTTTCTGTTCTGCTGAAATCTCTGCTGTGGTCATGCCCAGTTCCGGTACATAGACGATGGGATCGTATCCAAATCCACCGCATCCGGCAGGCTCTTTTGCAATGATCCCTTCAATGGTGCCTCTGGTGGTCAGCAGCTGTCCATCGGGCAGAGATGCGGCAATGACACACACAAACCGTGCGGAACGATCTGCTCCTTCCACACCTTCCAGACGCTCTATGATGCTTCTGTTTTTGATTTCATATGGCGCATCCCCCATATAGCGGGCAGAATATACCCCCGGCTCTTTGTTCAGATAATCCACTTCCAGACCGGAATCATCTGCCAGAATGATGCCATCCCAATATGGACGCAATGCCTGCGCTTTAATAGCGGCATTTTCCTCAAATGTGGTGCCATTTTCCTCAATGTCTACCTCAATGCCGGCTTCCTTCAGGGAAATGACTTCCAAGCCGTCAAGAATCATTTTAATTTCTCTCATTTTGCCTTCATTTCCAGTGGCAAATAATATTTTTTCCATACTCTCCAAATCCCTTCGCAGCTGTTCAATTCTGCAGCTGCATCCTTTCTCTCTTCTATCCTCTATAGGCATCTGCCTGTACTTGCCTTACAACGAACTGGCTTCAATCTTCCGTTTTGGCGGTTTCGGTCCTAAAAACTGATAATAATAAGTCTTGATCATCCCGTTGTATATTTTGCGGTTCTTATCTGCTTTCCGTCCAAAATACCGCTCTGTCTCTTCATAAGAAGTGATCACATAAGCGGACCATGCATCCAGTGCCGCAAACCGTGTGCCAAACTCCCGATACAGTGCCGGAAGTGCCTGCTTTTCCTCCAAACGCTCTCCGTAGGGGGGATTACAGATGATGAATCCATATTTCTTCGGATGGCTCAACTCACTGACCGGTCTTTGCTGGAAGTGAATCAGATGATCAACCCCTGCTAACTTTGCATTTTCTCTGGCATACCGGATCACATCTCCATCTATGTCATATCCCTGAATGTCCACAGACACGCTGTCATCCACCAGATCCATAGCCTCGTTCACCGCCTCATACCAAAGCTTCTTCGGAATCAGGTTGGTCCACTGCTCTGCCAGAAAAGACCGATTCACTCCCGGCGCCATATGAGCTGCCATCATGGCTGCTTCGATGGGAATGGTACCACTGCCGCAAAATGGGTCTACCAGAATCCGGTCTTTGTTCCATGGGGTCAGCATGATCAATGCAGCGGCCAGTGTTTCACTGATGGGTGCTTTGGCTGTATAAGGGCGATATCCCCTCTTGTGCAGGGAATCCCCTGTGGAATCGATGGCAACGGTCACTTCATCTTTCATGAGAAACACACGCACCGGATATGCCGCACCGGTCTCCGGAAATACGGTGGTACCATAGACTTTTTTTAACTTTTCTACCATTGCCTTTTTCATAATGGATTGTATATCACTGGGAGAGAACAGCTTGCTCTTGACAGAAGAAGCCTTCGTCACCCAGAATCGTCCATCCTTTGGCAGAAAACGTCCCCAGTTCAATGCTTTTGTTCCCTCAAACAGTTCATCAAAGGTCACTGCACGAAAGCTGCCTACCTTCACCAATACACGCTCTGCAGTGCGCAGATTGATATTGGCACGGCAGATGGCTTCTGCATCTCCAATAAAAGTCACACGTCCGTCTTCCACCTGACTGATCTCATAACCCAGTTCGGTGATTTCCCGTTTCAATACTGCCTCCAGTCCAAAATGACAGGGGGCAATCAGTTCCAAAATTTTCATTTATATAGGTTCCTCTTTCTTCTGAATTATTTTCTGACAAGATTCCCTGTTTATCATAAAACGGATTCTCTTTTCTGTCAATGTAAAATGCAAAATCCCCACTGTGCAGGCTGCCACAGTGGGGATCTGTATTCAAATCAAACAATACCATTACAGCTACAGTAATTCACAAAATTGTAACTGTTCAGAATCATTCATCTGAAATGATTTTTTACTTTTTCTATAACAACCGTTTCAACAGCCAGGAAATAAAACATACGATCAATACTGGAACCGCCAGCCATTTCACTGCCAGATAGATTCCCTTCAGTACAATGACCACCACAAACAATACGACCAAAAATGCCAGCACTGCAATAGCCGCAGCCAGTGCTTTCACATACCATTTGCTCAGATCATATGACCTGCCATTGATAAAAATGGTACTGTCCGAGCCTATATCCTCAAACTCTACTCCGGCTGCCCTGGCCGTATCCTTTACCTGCTCTCTGCGCATGGTACGGTCATAGGACTCCTGAAATGCGGCCGCATCTGCTCCTGCATAATCACCGGTTCCTCCATTGGTATCAATGATGGTTCGGGCAATGAGCGCAGGGCTGCCCAACTGTTCCAATACCGTTTGCTCTGATATCCCTCTGGCAATCTGTTCTTCTATATAAGACTCATAATATGCCACATTTTCCGCTATAATGGAACGATCCACTTCGCCCTGCAAGGCACGGTTCAGTTCTTTGATAAATTCCTGTTTCGACATGACACACCTCCTCCATAATTTCTAATGTACAGGCTGTTTTCTGACTTCACCAAAGTGTTTCGCAACTGCCCAAAATCCTTTTCCGTCATTTTACTGCTGATAAACGGTCATGACCAGATCATAATCCTGCTTTTCGCCATCAATGTAAGCAGTCACCTTCTCATCCGGGTCTAACTGTTCATAATTAGAGATCAGATTCAGCCGATTGGCAGGGGATGGTTGAAGCAACTGATATGCCACTTCATAATAAGTACCATCGCTCACTTTCACACGACTGGTGGATACAGAAACGGTCTGATAATCAAACCAGCTATCTGTAGACAGTGTATCCTGCCAAAGTACCTCTTTTGTCTCTGCATCCCGCAGTGTGACCTGCATGGTTTCTTCATTGACCTGGCTGTTTACGATGATTGTAAACTGAATCCGATCTACCTCTGTGCCCTCTGACCGGAATACCTGACTGAGTTCCTGTCCAGCTGCCAACTCTTCCTGAAACGCGGAATAGTTGCGCACTTCATAAGTGGCATTTGGAGGCAGGAACTTGGCTGCCAGACAAATCATTGCCGGAATCACAAAAATACCAATTCCAAGAATCATTCTGGCACGAATCCAACCCATACATTCTTCCGCTCCCTGCTGCAGATTGCTTCGATTGTATTTGGGATGCTTGAACAGCGCATAAACCAGCATGATCATACTAAGCATAGACAACAGCAGTGACGGATCTATCAATCCCATCAAATCTGCCATAGTCAATTCTGTTCCCAGCTTTCCTTCATATAAAAATTTGAATATACCATTGTCTAACATGGCCTGATCCACATTACCTGGTATCATCTGTACATTAAACATGGTATACAGCAGCATAAAGATGATGTCTATGACCATGAAAATACGGGTTTCCCGATTCATAAATGCACTGATTACCCAAAACGGTACTGCCATCAGCAGCCATTGTGGATGCCACTTGCACAGACCAAACAATACAAAAAAGGACAGACAGCACAGATACAGACTCCACGCCGCGATATCTCTCTTTTCCTTCACTTTTGTAAAATACGCAAGGGCGCAGATGACACCAAATACCAGTACAGCCAGATATACCACATAATTGACCGCACTGACAGTAAATCCGGTGAAAATACTGGCATTGAAAATATATCCTGTCGGATTATCCCCCGCGCTGCCAATGCCAAATGCATAGCTGCGAAATGTCTCACTTGGGTAATACAGCAAAAATTCCACACCATAAGGAATCAGCACACAAACCGTATCCCGAATGATTTTCCATGGGTCTTTCTGCACCAGCAGCAGCAATGGAAAAAACAACAGCAAACTGGAATATTTGAATGTCACAGACCATGCGAACCAGAAAATAAACCATCCATGTCTGCCCTTCAGGTAAGCATATAGTCCAAGCAGCATGCAGAACAACATAAAAATATCATACTGTCCAAAAATAAACTGAGAGTAGACTGCAACAGGCATCGTCAGAGAGGCGTACGTACAAATCTTTGACTTCTTACTGCCCATGCCGATTTCCATACAAATCTTGTAAATCAAAATGCCAGACAGCAGATACAATCCACAAGGCAGGAGTTTAGCCCACATAGTGGACAAAATTCCCAGTTCATCTGTGGGAATGGGTACCACATGCAAAATTTTCATGGGAATGTTCCAAACGGCAAATAACAGATAAATGGACGGCATATAACTTGGATGAATGCCACAGGATGCGTCATAGTCATAAAAATCCAAAATGTGTCCGTTTAAAAATCCATAGGAGGACCCTGCTGTATGCAGCAGGTCATTTTGTTGAAACACCAAAAAACAAAACATTGCCAGCACCAGAAACACTACATAATCCCATATGGTCAATGGTTTTTCCACAATCCGATCCAATATACCGGTTTGTTTTCCACTGCTCTTCTTCTGCCTTGCCCGCTTTTCCACAGTCTTTTCTGCGGATTCTTTTTGTGTTACGATTCCCATAGTCTTTCCCTTTCCTCTCCTATCTACCACACTTCAGGCAATTGCCTGCTATCCGTTTCAGTCCCCTTTTATCTCTGCACCAGAGGCTCCATACCGTACCAGATGATACCATCCCATACCGGTGATGATCAGAAATTTTGCGCCATTGATTGCCAGCATACTGTACGCCAATCCCCACAGCTTCCAGAAATACAATGCCGGCACCGCAATGAGGAAAAACAAAACTGTATAAATTACACCCAAATATAATTGATACTTTTCATTTCCAAACCGCAGTACCACTACCATCTGTGTATTAGAAATAAAAAACAGTACCTGACTGGCATTGGCCACCCAAAACATCTGCTTCACCGAATCATACAGTGTGGGATACAGAAAATAAATGACGATATGGGATGCCAGTACACTGACACCGGATACTACCGCTGCCGCTGCCAACAAGAGCATGGTCAACTGTAAGTAACGACTTTTCTTGATGCCACCCTTATATCTTGCCAGGTGACCGATGATCACCCCATTTAACGGCGTGGTCAGCAGTGCCATGGTTTTTCCCAGAAGTGTGGCAATGTAATACAGGGTATTGGCCTCATCCCCTGCAATAAAAGGCACCAGAATCCGGTCCATATAAGAGACAAAGTTGGATAGAAACTCTGATACCGATAAGGTCAGCATGGTTTTGCAGTTTTCCTTCACACGGGGAGACTGTTTCCACACCGGATTTGTGTAAATTTCTCCCCGAATGACCACATACAACAACGCCAGCAATTCTCCCGGCAGCAATACCAATACCCAATTATGGGTAAATCCATAACAAAAATAGCCTGCCAGATATCCTGCTGAAACCAACAGGTAATACAACAAAAAGCCTTTGTAATTGACCTTTAGCCGAAACTCTACGTCTCCATAGTAGCGCAGCATGGTAATGATGAGCAGCAAGCAGACAAGTAAATACTGTCCCGGTGCAAAAATGCCCTGCGCCAGCATCCCAACAAGCAAGACCAGCATGCCCACAGCACCGCCACACAGCAGAAACAGGTTATAATCTCCATTGATGGTCTTCTGCTTATTAGACTCTACCATCCTTGCATAACTGGCTCCACAGCCAATGCTGGTGCCAATCAGGGTAATGATTGCCGTCACATACAGGTACAATCCCCCCTCTGCCGCCCCTAAGTGGTTAATCACCAGACGGTTCACAAAAAACTGCATGATCACGTTCATCACCACAAGTCCAAAAGCACCATATATAAAATCAGTGATAAACCCTCTAATTTGTTTCCAATTCATCGCACAACGCTTTCTAATCATATGAAATTTCAGAGCCAGCTGCATTCTGTTTTACAGCAAATGATCACCAGATCCGCACCTGACTGAGATCACAGTGATCCCCCATCTGGGCTTCCACAGGCGGCGGTGTCATATAATCTCCATACATTCTGGTGAGAATGGCATCATAGTCTGCCGGCGCCTGATAGGCATGCCCGGACATGGTCAACGTGGTATCTTTGGCAAACCATTCCTTCTGATACATGGTATTGATCAGGTGGAACAGGTTGTTGCCATAAAAACACTGCTCCTTCTGTTTGTTCTTCCCGGTACCCCACTGGCAGACACGGTCATACCAACCAATCAGCTTTTGCGCCGGAATATGTCGTCCAATTCCAGACAGTACATTCACTACAAACTTGGAAAAACCGGTATAATCTTCCATATTTAATCGATACCGATGTCCCATGGATAATCCGTATATCACTATCATCATGGCATACTGCCCGTAATACCGCAGCCTGCTGTCCGGCACGTCATCCAAAATAAAGATGTCCAGATTGATGTGGTTATTGATTCCATGTCCATAATAGTCCTGTTCTTCCGTCTCATCAAACAGTCTGGTGTTCAATTTTGTGATACAGGGTACAAAATCCCAGACTGCCTGTTCTCCCAGATCAGAAGGTTCTACAAAACCAAATCCCTCTCCCAGTTCTTCTCGCACAATTTTACGAAACTTCTCATACTCACTGCGCAGCATAGAAGTATCCGCATCATCATCCCAAGGAATGGCCGCTTTATGGCGCACTGCCCCAAGAAGCGTACCACTGTCGATAAAATAGCGGATGTGATGCTTTTTACACACCCGGTCTAACTCATCTAACAATTCCAAATGCACTGCATGGATCTGCTCTAATGTGACAGATTCTTTCATTTTTATCCTCGATTCCAATCTGTGCAAATTCCGTCTGTTATGACAAATCTCTGCACATGCTTTATTCCTGTTCCTCTGACTTCTCGAAATTCAACCGTTCTTCTTCTATGACCAAAGGCCGGTTCATCACACGCTGGTTGATGCTCAATACATACTCTCCGATCATACCGATGAAGAACGTCTGCACGGACAGCATGAGAAATACACCAATGATCAGTGGCGCCATACCCGCCGGATAGTCATACCAGTGAAGCAGTTTCATCACAAAATAAATGATAGCCACCAGAATAGACAAACAGCTGCTGCATGCCCCCAGTATGGTTGCCAGACGAATGCCCACCTTCGTATAGGAAGTGATGCTCAGCATTGCCGCATCAAACAATTTGTAAAAATTGTTGCTGGTCTTGCCGGCACGGCGCTTGGGCTGTTCATAGGGAATCTCTTTCCGTCGATACCCCAGTTCTGCCACGATTCCCCGCATAAAAGGCGTAGGATCCTTCAGATTCCGGCACACATCCATAAAGGATTTGTCATACAGACCAGAACCGGTAAAATGTTCAATCTGCTCCACATCAGATAACTTCTTGATCAGCTTATAATAACAACTGCGCAGGAAATACATCACCGGGTTTTCCTTGCTGCTGGTCTTGATGCCAATGACGATTTTATAGCCTTCTTCCCATGCATGCACATACTGGGGAATCAGTTCCGGCGGGTCCTGAAAATCACACACCATAGTAATGGTGGCATCTCCTGTGGTCTGTAACATACCATAGTAAGGAGAATTAAACTGCCCGAAATTCTTGGCATTGAAAATTGCCTTGATCTTTGGATTCTCCTGACACATAGACCGGAGAATCTCCCTGGTCTGGTCTCTGGAATCATTGTCAATGAACAACAGTTCATAGTCATACTCCGGTAAATAAGTTTCAAACTGTTCGATGACAGCCTGACTGATTGGATATACATTTTCTTCCTCATTATAACAAGGAATCATTACACTAATCTTCTTCATCTATTTCTCCTACACCAGTCTACCGTCTGTGCAATCCCTTCTTCAAAAGAAATCTCAGGCACAAAACCGGTATCTGCGGTCAGTTCTGTAATATCCGCACACAGATACATGACCTGATTTTCAAAATACGGTACTTCTCCAAACCCGATTTCCATCTCCGGTGCAACCGTATCCCGAATGACCGTAATATACTCTTTTAACAATCTGGGTTCTCCGCTGCCCACGCAGTACACTGCGCCATCCTTTCCATGGAGGGCACTCAGATAAAATGCCCTGGCCGCATCATCGCAGTGCAGGTAATCCCACAGCTGCTCTCCTTTTGTATACCGGGGTCGTTCTCCTGCCAGCATCTGTCGAATCCCGGACATGACCATGGTCTGGGAACCGTCAAAGGGTCCATAAATGCTGAGAATTCGAAACCAGATCTGACGGATACCATATCCGGCACACATCCTGCGGCTCATCTGACCGGCACACAGTTTTGCCATACCATAGCCGGTTTCCGGATGGACCGGTGTGGCAGAAGAAAGTGTTCCTTCTACCCTGCCATATTCTGCCTGAGAACCTGCCCCACAAAATACCTGGCAGCCTGTCCGGTGTGCCAATTCCACTGCATCCAATGTGTAACGGATGTTTTCATTTTGCAAATACATATTATTTCTCACATCCCCATACGTCCCTGCCCATGCAAAATGGAAAAAAGCATCATACTGCCCTTCCGGGGTAAACTCATGCAGTTCTTCTAGTCCGCATGCTTCCACCTGAATCAATGGATGGGATGGAATCCTGTCACACTTGGCAGAACCGGGATGCACCAGCACCAGTACCTGTATCCCCTCCTTCACCAGGAGGCGCATCAGTGCCAGCCCCAGCATACCGGTTCCTCCGGTAATAATTGCACGTTTCATGATCATCTTCATTTCCTCACTCTATTTGGATTCAGTCTGCTGGTGGGCCCCAGGCAAGTACTCCTGATATATCTGCGCCGATGCCTGCAATGAGTACTCCCACACAAACCAGCATCCGCATCTGATCCATAGACAGGTACAAATGGATCGCTACAATCAATGCAATGATATAAATGATACACAAAATCCCCACCAACATTTTGAGGATCAGTCGGGTTTCTTCTTTTTCTCCCCATAAAAAACCGGCAATGGCAACCAACAAAACCGCCACAAATAAAATACTGCCAGTCACAGCCATCGCTTTCTGTGGAAAAAAACTATGGTCATAAATGGAAAGCATCTGGGAAAGAAAATATCCAAGAGGCAGCAACAGTACCAACAGCAACAGACTGCCTGTATAGACTTTTACACCGGAATCAGACTTTTTCTCTGTGGATTCCAGTAAATTCCGATGCCGCTCTGCCGCATTGATGAACATGACTGTTCCCACATAGGAAATCAATCCGCCCGTCACCGCCATGCCAAAATGCAGCAACAGACACACATCCAACAGGAACAGCTGTACCATTCCCAGCGCCAGCTGTGCATATACCATTTTGTCTTTATCTGCTGTCACAAACCCCAGAACGGCTGTAAATCCACAGATAAACCCATTGATTTTTAAGACTCCAACAACGGCATTTGCCATTTCTCTGCCATCTAATAATCGGATGGCAATGAATTCTCCATGCCCCACTGCCCATATGATTTGCAGTGTTCCAAGTAAAAGCACAATACAAGCAGTGCGGATAGACGCCGGATCTAACTTGCCAACCCAGTCTTTCTTTGCCTCTGCAAAAGACTTTGCCCATTTCTCTGGTATTTTCATGATTTTTCCTCATCGTCAGACAGTTGTCGCACGTTTTATCGTCTGCCTGCTTTATAGACTCTGTGCCTCCGCCTTCACTGTTTCATACTCTTCTCTTGGCAGGAACGGGAACATGTCATCAATCGGGGGAGATACGATCCGGCCATCCGGCAGTACCTTCGAAGAAATCTTTGGCCAGAACATCTGCTCAGGGTCTAACACCACTTCGCAGAACACCGGCCCCTCCATAGAAAGGACTTCCTCTGCCTTTTGGTCAATCCCTTCATGGCTGTCAATCTTCACATAGGGAATTCCATAAGCGCCTGCAATCTTCTCCGCATCCGGAAAACTCAGTCCATAGCCGTCTCCAATGCCCACAAACTGAGACTGGAAAGTATTCATCTGGGTCTGGCGAATGGAATGATAACCGGAATTGTTCAGATAAAACAGTTTCAAGTTCATCTGATGGTACACCACCGTCTGCAACTCCTGTAAATTCATCTGGAAACTGCCGTCTCCATCAAAGCAAATGACACGGCCTCCTTTTCTTGCCACACAGGCACCGATTGCCGCCGGGAAACCATATCCCATGGCTGCAATGGCAGAATTGGAGAAAATCCGCTGTCCTTTTTTCATCGCCCCGGTCTGGAATGGTACAATGGCCGCTGTGGCATTGCCGCAGACCATCACATCATCCTCTGCAAAATGCGCAAATACTTTTTTTACAAACACATAGGGATTGACCGGACTGCTCTTCTCCTCATATTCCGGCAGGCAAGCCGGATACTGTGCATTCACCTTTTTGCACCATGTCATCCAATTGGAAAAATCCCATTCTGGACGCTCTGCCTGTAACAGATCCTCTATCACATCTTTTACATCTGCCAAAATGGGCATATCCGGACGAATGGTAGGCTTCTGTAATTCTGCCGGGTCGATATCCACCCAGATCTTATAGGTGTCCGGCGCATACTCTGCTGTATTGTAACCAATCTGGCGCAGATTCATGCGACAGCCTAAGATCAGCATCAGATCACTGTTTTGTGTGACAAAATTGCCTCCTCTGGTACCAATGGTAGCCGGACGACCGGCAAACAGAGGATGGTCATCCCAAAGAGAATCCTGTGCATTGAACGCAGTCACCACCGGAATCTGCAGCTTGTCTACCAGCTTGAGAAACGAATCAAATGCGCCGGCAAACCGGATGGCCTCTCCAGCCATGATCACAGGACGTTTGGCTGTGGCAATCTTCTCTAAAATCTGTGAAGTCAGATTCCGGTCATACACCGGCTGTTCTGTCAGAGCATCCTCTGCCGGATCGTAACCTTCCAGTTCCTCTGTCTCTATAACCGCTGCCTGGATATCCAACGGCACATCCAGCCATACTGCACCGGCTCTGCCATGTTGACACAAATACCATGCCTTTTCCAGATGATAGCGGATCTCAGAAGCTTCCGTAATCATATGGGCGTACTTGGTCATATTCTTCACCGCAGGAATGATAGAAAACTCCTGGTCACCCAACTGCCGCAGAGGAACCTGGGGGCAGCTCCAGATGGTGGTTTCCCTCTTGACCTGACCGGAAATCACAAACATGGGAATGGAATCCAGATGCGCCCCTACCACACCGGTAATGGCATTGGTTCCACCAGGTCCTGTGGTCACACACACACCTGCAATCTTGCCCGTCAGTCTGGTATAGCCCTCTGCTCCGATGGCACAGGCCTGCTCATGGTGATTGTACACACAGGTCAAACCTTCCTGATGGCCAAAGGCATCATTTAGATGCATGGCCCCACCGCCGGTCACTGTAAAAATATGTTCTACGCCATGCTCCACCAGGAAACCGGCAATATATTTGGCAACTTTTATCTTCATGGTTTTACCCTTTCACTAAATACGAATCCATTCCGTATTTCTTTGTTTTTCTGCAACTGTTCCTTCCCAGTTACGTCTTTTTATTCTGCTGCAGAGTGTTCTGCAAAACGGATCAGCTGATTGATCACTTCATTGCGTACCACTGTCATCTCATATCCCGCTGGAATATTGAATTTGCGCATCAGATAATCCATGGTCAGATTGCCGTCTCTCCACTTGCCGCCCAGCCCCATGTGGGTCACATCAATACCGTCTACTCCCAGGGCGATGGACAGATCTGCCAGTTCCTCTGCCGTACCATTCTTATCATGGAGATGCATCCCCACCTTGATGCCTTCTTCCTTGCAGGCAGCAATGGTGTTGCGCACATAATCTGGTGTCATGATACTTTCTGTATCTGCAAAATAAATCTGAGGCACTCCTGCCTCCTTTGCCAGCTTCGCAAAATTCCGGTTCTGTTCTACCGTATTGGCACCGGCACTGGTAAAGTTGATGAATACTTCATATCCAAGCTTCTGGCACAGGTCAATGTTATACTTTAACACTTCCGGGTCTGTCTCATGAGAACGGGTCAGAATGCGGACTGCATCTACCAGTGTCTCGCTCTTTGGAATCATATCCGTCAGCGGACGCTGGATGTCACGCATGGCAGACAGCTTGGTACGGTTCTTTACATAATCGAAAATATCCGCAATCTCTGCGGCTCTCAAGTTACAATAACGGAACGCACCACGGTTGGGATCAGCATCCGGATTGTGGAAAAATCCCAGTTCCATATAATCAATATAGTGACTTTCCGCAAAGCGATACAGTTCCTGACAGAACTTCTTATCAAAATACCAACCGGTCTGATACCCGATCTCACGTAAACTACAGTCAAAAATTTTCATGTTTGCTAACATTTCTTTATCCTCCTTATA
Organism: Lachnospiraceae bacterium; assembly: GCA_017457865.1. Classification (GTDB taxonomy): domain Bacteria; phylum Bacillota; class Clostridia; order Lachnospirales; family Lachnospiraceae; genus UBA2942. The sequence continues at coordinate 57,616 of JAFTGN010000058.1, forward strand.
TCCATGCCTGTCAAACAGGCATCCGTCACATTCTTTCTGCCGTTTTCAAACAGCTGCGCTTCAAACCATGCAGTTCCTTAAGGCTACAATTTTTAACAAAAAAACGCCTGAATCTGGCGGTTCATGCAGGCTGTTACATCTTCTCCCTGCATCCATGCCTTGGTCCACTCTACCGTCTTTTCCACTGCTTCCCGCACATGCCACACCGGCTTCCAGCCGAAGGTTCGCTTCACTTTGGAGCAGTCCAGCTTCAAAAATCCGGCTTCGTGAGGGCCATCTACAGAACAGTTCTGCCATGCCGCACCATCCTGCCAGCTGTTGCAGAACAGTTCCGTCAGTTCCCCTGTGGTCACACAATCCTGCTCATCCGGTCCCACATTATAATTTCCTGCCAGACTATGATCGGTATACTGGGCGGCACCAATCATCAGATACACTGCTAACGGCTCTAATACATGCTGGTAAGGTCTGGTGGAATAGGGATTTCGCACCCGAATCTCCTCTCCCGCCTGCATGGCCCGAATACAGTCCGGAATGATACGGTCTGTGGCAAAATCCCCGCCGCCGATCACATTGCCTGCCCGGGCAGTGGATACTGCCACTCGTCCATCCTGAAAGAAAGAACGGATGTAGCTGTGGGTCACCAGTTCGGAACAGGACTTACTGTTGGAATAAGGGTCATATCCGTCCAGTCTATCTGTCTCCCGGTAGCCCCACTCCCACTCCCGATTGTCGTATACCTTATCCGTAGTCACATTGACAAAGGACTTGACGGATGGATGGGTGCGTACACATTCCAATACATGCACTGTGCCCATCACATTGGTGCCGTAGGTTCCCACCGGGTTTCGGTAAGACTCTCTCACAATGGGCTGTGCCGCCAGATGGAACACCAACTCCGGCTGTACCTCATCAAACACCTGCATCAAATGTGCCAGATCCTGTACATCTCCAATGCGGGAATCCATCCGCTCTGCAAGACCACTTAATGCAAACAGACTGGGGTCTGTAGGCGGTTCCAAAGCATACCCACACACCTGTGCCCCTGCCTGTAACAGAATCTGACACAGCCATGTGCCCTTAAAACCGGTATGTCCGGTGACGAGCACTTTCTTGCCTTTATAAAATCCTAACTCAAACATCTATCTTACTCCCACAACTTCCAAGGTGCCTGTCCGCTGTTCCACAAATCCTCTAAGAATTTCTTATCTCTCTGGGTATCCATGCAGGACCAGAATCCCTCATGACGGTATGCCATCAGCTGTCCCTGCTCTGCCAGTGTCTCCAGCGGTTTCTTTTCAAAGACCGTATCATCTCCCTCTATATAATCAAAGATTTCAGGATTCATGACCATAAAACCGCCATTGACCACACTGCCGTCACTACCATTCTTCTCCCGGAAGGCAGCGATCCTGCCAGTCTCATCAATGTCCATGATGCCAAACCGCTGTCCCACATTGACCGTAGTGATGGTACCGATCTTTCCATGACTCTGATGGAACCGGAGCAATTCTGGAATATTGACATTGGACACCCCATCTCCATAAGTCAGCATAAATGGTTCATTTCCAATGTAATCTTTCACCCGCTTCACTCTGCCTCCTGTCATGGTATTTAACCCGGTGTCCACCAGCGTCACTTTCCATGATTCTGAAAAATTGTTATGTACGATCATCTGATTTTTCGCCAGATCAAAGGTCACATCTGAGGTATGCAGAAAATAATCTGCAAAATACTCCTTGATCATATACTGCTTATAACCAAGACAAATGATAAATTCATCAAACCCATAACTGCTGTACACCTTCATAATGTGCCATAGAATCGGCTGTTCCCCAATCTCTATCATCGGCTTTGGTCTCAGATGGCTTTCCTCGCTGATGCGGGTACCAAATCCACCTGCCAGAATTACAACTTTCATATCTTCCCTCATTTCTGTACCCCTTTTTTCCACATAGCTGTCCTGCCTCTCAAATATCATTTCTCCTCTTTTATCAGAAACAGAGGGCACACTTTTCTTCTTAACAGTATACCATGAAAATCCAGTTGTGTACACCTCATTTGTGGAAACTGAAAAGAATCTCAAAATTAACTTCCTACAAAATAGTCTTTTCTCTTTTGCGCAAGGCACGTCCTTACGGAGTGCACTTTTTACGTGACAGAATTTTTTCTGTTACATAATAGGACTTTTCCATCTAATTCAAAAAGAAAAACCCGAGAAAGCCATTTTCTTCTTTCTCCGGGTTTTTCTTTTTGTTAAATTCCTGATATTTCGTAATAATCTACTTTCTTGCCATTGTCTAAGTCTACTTTACTCTTTTCCAAAAGTACATGCATCTTTTCTGCACACTGATCCCAATACTGGGTCAACTTGTCTGAATGGGTCTGAGGCAGTTCATAATGGGTAGTAATCCATTCCCCCAGATACTCTGTCATCTTCTCCATTCCATAAGTATTCATATGGTCTTTATTATAAAAGTCCACTGCCGGGTCAAGTCCCACTTCCTCGAAAGAACTCTCCAAATTCAGAAAATCATATCCATAAGATGTCACAAGTTCCTCGATCCGGTCATATACCTCCAGTGTTTTGTTATTAATACAATGGGGTGTTCGCAGGAACAGCACCTGGTCCAACCCCTGTTCCTTACAGTATTCCAGCAAATCCACCAAGACCGCTTCTGTCTTTTCTGTATATTTCGGTGTAAAATCTTTAAATGCCACATCTCCCCGATATAACGTCGTGGTGCCAAAACACTTCACATCACTGATTCCCTTCAATGCAAGACGCACCTTCCAATAGAAGTTTTTCCCACATTTCAGTGGATGTCTCCAATTATCATGATATTTGATAAAATCTACCAGATACTCTGCCATTTTATCTTTGGAAATCAGTTCCTGCATGGACTCCCATTTTACAGAAGACCAAGGCACATTGTCAAACCAGGTATGTTTTTTCGCATCTTTCTCTAAATATTTATCCCCATTTAAAAAGCCATTGATTTCAATGACAACCACTTCCGGATTTTGTCTGTTCAAAGCCTCTTTCAACATGGCCTTATACAGAGAACCAGGTGCCCCTGCAAAGGACACAGAATAGCTGGTAAAACCATATTCTTCCCAAGCCAAAGGAGAATTGAGACTGGTGTATATCTCACTTGCCCCAATTGCAATTACATCAATCGTATCTTTGGGTTCCTTGAAAAATCCCTGAATATGCATTGTATCCTTCACATTATTCAGTCTAAGTGCGCTGGAAGCAAACAGGAACAGTAAGACTGCGAGCAATGCAAAGCACAAACATCGTCTTCCATTTTTTCGTTTCATTCCTATCCCCTTCCTTTAAAACTGCATATATACAAAATCTGCCGGATTGGAACCGGGACCATATGCTCCAAAAATCAACACTGCAAATATCAACAGCAAATATACCGACCATTGAATCCACAATGATTTCTCTTCCAATACATCCCGCAGCTGTCTGCCGCTTCTCTCCTGTAGCACAGACACGATCAGGATCACCAATGCGCCTGCAATGATCATCAAATAATCCGTTCGCACCAGTCCACTATCCGCCAGGCAGGAGAAGTTCCTCAGATCTGCCAGATGCAGATCTGTCACAGAGCGCCACATCATTCTCATAGCAGCTTTGAAACCAGCTGCAATATCAAAATAATAGCCCACCAAAACCAACACAAAGGTTCTTGCCATGACAAACAACTGGTACCAGACTGCTTCTTTCCGGATATGCAGTTTCTTTGTCAGGGCTGTCGTCCAAGGTTCTGCAATGGCAGAAACCATGATCACGCCGCCGTTCCATAAACCAAATGCCACATACTTCCATGCAGCACCATGCCAGATTCCGATGACCAGAAAAGTCAACAGAGACGCAATACTGGTAGGCAGTACCCTTCCTAAATGACGCATGCCATGACTTTTCAGATCTTTGCCCATTTTCAGGAAACGCTTGGAGATGGACATCGGATAAAATAAGTAGGTTCTCACCCACTCACCCAATGTAATATGCCATCTGTGCCAATACTCGGTCAGGGTTTTAGAGAAATATGGCCTGCGGAAATTCTCTGCCATGGTAATGCCAAATACTTCTGCCACCCCACGGCATACATTGATTCCACCCGCAAAGTCTGCATATAACTGCAATGCATACATCAATGCAGCCATCAAAATATACGTGCCATGAAATCCTCTGTCATTGGCTGTCACCAGATCGATCATATGTACTGCCCGGTCTGCTACTACCATTTTCTGAAAAGCGCCCCAGAAGATCAGCAGCACACCACGCTTGCACTTCTCATAGGAAAAGCGATGATTCTCATATAACTGATGAGCCAGATCGCTGTAAAATGCAATGGGTCCCTGCACGATCTGGGGAAAGAAAGACACAAACAATGCCACTTTTCCCAAATTCTTCTCTGCGGGAAACTTCCCACGATATACATCAATCAAATAGCCCATGCTTTGAAACGTATAAAAGGAAATTCCCAAAGGCAATACCAGCTTTGGCAGAGGCAGACGAAATCCAATGCCCAGCGCATTCAGCGCACTGTTTAACGATTCTTCCACAAAACCTGTATATTTCAGCACGGACAAAATCCCGAAATTCAGCACCAGCACGGCAATCATAAGCCACCGTTTTTTGGACTGCATCTGATTCTTGTATGCTTTCTTCGTCTCCTTGTCCCACTCTCCCTTGTGGGCCTTCACCGTCTGGGTGCTGACCGCTGCCAGATGGTCGATGCCCCTGGCACCTGCATAAGTGGTGATGGTGGTCACAAGCAGATAGATCACATATCGGTTACAGGTGAAAATATAGTAAAAATAGCTGGCTGCAAGCAGCACACACCATTGATACTTTCTCCTGGAACAGAGAAAGTAAATGGCGGCTGTCACCGCCACAAACAGAAAAAACTGTACAGATATCAGATTCACCGATCACACCTCCAGTCCGGGGGTGTTCCACAGATCTGTGTGATATGGTTTCCGTACCAGACATGCCCCATTCTGCCCGGAATACAACACCACTGCCGGCAATGCTCTAGACAGGAACAATCCGATGCCTTCTGTCACAGTATAGGCACCGCACCGATGGAACACCAATGTATCTCCGATCTGCAGTTTCGGCAGTTCTGCCTTTCTCACCAACAGATCGGCTGTGGTACAAAGACTGCCACACAGGGTATACCCGTACCGCTGTGTCTCTTTTTCTGCTTCTGGTAACTGCCCATCCTTTGCAATGACCGTGATCTCCGGTACCTGCATAGCCATAGTCTGTCCATAATATTTCAGATGATTGATCCCACCGTCACAGATCACATACTCTGTGCCGCCATTATTCTTCATATCCGCTACAGAAGTCAGATAATATCCACAGGAAGATGCCAGAAACCGTCCCATCTCTACTGTCAGATGATACCGGCTGCCCAGTTCATGCAGTGACTCTGCAACCTCTCCTAACAACTGTTTGTCCTTCTCTGCAAAAGGTGCATTGAAATATTCCACTGCCAGTCCCGGTCCATATTCCACATGGGAAATGGCATACTGATGTTCCTGTTCCAACTGTGTCAGAAACTCTGTAAATGCCCGAATCTCCTTGTTGACCTGATCGGCTTTCTTCTTCTGGGTACCGGTATAGTAATGTACCCCCATGATATGCAGTGCCTCATAACGGTCTCTCTCGTCAATCACCCCTGCCAGATCCTTCTCATCCATGCCAAACTGATTGCCGTTTGACAGACGCAGGATCAAGGGCACCTGCTGTAATCCCAGCTGCTTTGCCGCTTCATTGACCATGCGGACATGCTGTACACTTTCCGCTGTCACAATCCCCACACCGTAACGCAGTGCACGGGTAATGTCCTCCATTCCCTTATTCACACCGGAATAAATAATCATTTCCGGTGGAATGTGCAGACGTTCACAAATGGTCAATTCTCCCGGACTGCACACTTCCACATGTTTGATACAAGATGGCAGTGCCCCCAGCAGAAACGGATTTGCCTTAATGGAATAACACAGAGAAATCTGTTCCCCAAAAATCCCATCGATCCACTCTGCCTGGCTTGCAAAGGCATCTGTATCAAACACAAATGCCGGTGTGCCATATTGCTTCCCAATCTCCCTTAATTCCTTTGTAATCATAATCCCCTTTAATCCTCGTCCTGTAATCTGTCAATCAGTTCTATCATTCCTTCCACGGAATTAAAGTTATCCGGTACCAGATCCTCTACCCGCAGTTCAATATCAAAATGGTCACACAGTTCTCCTACCAGTGACACGATATCAAAAGACTCTAAGATGCCATCGGTAATCAACTGCTTTTCACTCTCAAAATCCACATCCGGTCTTAAATCTTCCAAAATCTCCATCAATTCTTCTCTCATTTTCTTCTCTCCTTATACTATTATATATCTATTTCCTGTAATGTCTTCATGTCCGTCTTTCCATTGGCCAGCTTTGGCAATGCCTCTAACTGCACGATCTTTCGGGGAATCATAAAGCCCGGCAGGATCCGGCGCATATCCACTGCAATCTGCTTTTTGGACGCTTCCCCTGTGTAAAACAGAATGATCTGTTCCTTCTCTTTCCGGTAAATGACACAGCACTCTGCCACGCCTTCTGTCAACCCGGCTGCCCGTTCCACTTCATCCAGCTCCACTCTGTGTCCCAGATGCTTGATCTGCCTGTCCATTCTTCCATGAAATTCTAAGATGCCATCTTCCCGAAGCACCCCGATGTCACCTGTCCGGTACATCAGTTCTCTGTAGCAGTCATTCAAAGGATTCTGGACAAAACTTGCCGCTGTCCGTTCCGGATCATGGTAATAGCCAAGTGCCAGAATAGGACCGGTCACACAGATTTCCCCTTCTTCCCCCGGCCTGGCAGGGGTGTTATCTCCCTTTAACAGAAAGACCCGATAGTTCTCATATGGAATGCCGATGGGCAGTACCGTCTCGTCTGTCACCTGCTCCTCTACCACGTAATAGGTACAGGATGCAGTGGCTTCCGTGGGACCATACTGGTTCACAAAGCGTGCTTTGGGCAATGCTTCCTGCCAGATGCGCAGACACTTGCCAGGCATAACAGAACCGGAAAAGCAGACTTTCTGTAAATACTCCGGTCTGCCATGGGCAAATGCCCCAAGAGATGCCGGTACGGTCAATGCGGATACACTCCATCCCACTGCTGTCACGTGATGGGCATTCATATAGTCAAACAATACCGCCGGTGTCATAAAATATTCCTTTGGAATGACGACCATAGAACAACCTCGGTACAATGGCAGATAAATGTCGCGGATGGCTGCAATATAGTCTAGTGGAGACTGGTTTCCCAGCACATCCTCTGCTGTAATCTCCATTACCCTGGTATACGCCTCTATGTAACACATGAGAGACTGATGGGATGTGATCACGCCCTTTGGCCGTCCGGTAGAACCGGAAGTAAAGATCACATACAACGGATCGGTCTCTACCGCAAACCGTCTGATCGTCTCCAACTGCTCCATATGAACCGGATGCTCCATTGCTTCCTCTGCAATCATCGTCTCCCCTTCATATGCCAACTGAGAAAGCAATTCTGCATTGGTCCTGTCTGTCAAAATCAATGCAGGCTGTAACGTATCCAGAATCAGATTGATCCGTGCCACCGGCAGGCTGCTGTCAATGGGTGCATAAAAACATCCGCTGTACACCACACCCAAATACGTCACCGGTGTCAAAACATGACGACCGGAAATCACCGCTACCGGTTTTCTGCAAATGCCTTTTTCTGCGATAGAACTACCAATAGCCCTTGCGCAATCCTGCACAAAGGCCGCTGTGATACTTCTATTCTGATCTGAAAAGACCACCTTGTCAGGAAAACCAGCCGCAGTGGTTTCCAGCCACTCCAGCACATTTCGTTTCATTTCTTATACTCCCCTGTTTCATCATTTTTGTGATAGCGATACCGCAGAATCTCTCCTGCTTCTGGCATCACCTGTATCCTCACCTGCCTCACCCTAAAAAAGGTCCTTCTCTCCCTGTTTTTATCTGAACCATTTCTGCCTTTGAGACCAGATACTGATACAACATTACTGTATTACAATTACTTTCGATTGTCAATAGACAGATGAGAGAGCAGACCCTCTTTTTTCTGCAAAATATAGGGAATTATGTCCAGTCTCTTTCCAATTTCACCTGCACGTGGAATCACATCTTTACTTACCTTTTACCTGATCGAGAAATCTGATTCCATTTTCATCAAAAAGGGCAACAGTATCCA
>JAFTGN010000059.1 GCA_017457865.1 Lachnospiraceae bacterium
GCTGGTTGCGTAAATTCTGCGTTTGCAGAATTCTTTTCTTATTTTTTCTGTCTGAATGACAAATTTTACGACAATTTGCTTGACAGAAGGTAGATTCTTTATTATACTAAAATAAGAATTATTCTTATTTATGACTGATCAGGGTTAGATTTGACAGACCACTTTCCGTCTGCTCTCTGATCACGTCTGAACCGGAGGGATTTCTATGCAAAAGCGAAGCAGACAGCGAGAAGCCATCCTGACTTTTTTACAACAGCGAAAGGATCACCCCACTGCGGATATGATTTTTCAGGGGGTGAAGGATGAAATACCGAATTTAAGCCCTGGTACGGTTTATCGGAATTTGAAACTTCTGGAAGAAGCCGGTACCATCCAGCGCATCTCCATTGGGGACAGCGCAGATCACTACGATGGGGACGCCAGTCCTCACTATCATTTTTATTGTAAGAAGTGTGGAAGTCTGACGGATTTTCCTATGCCAGTGCTTTCTGACCTGAATGTATTGGCAGCACATCGATTCTCCGGCAGTATCGACGGACATTCGGTACATTTTTATGGCACCTGCCCCAAATGCATGCCTTATTCTGATAAAGAAGATCCTTTTATTCAGGAATAATTCTTAATTTCGACTGAATTACCCTCGGGTATTCAAATATTTTTTAAGGAGATTTGATTATGAGCAAATTTGTATGTAATGTATGTGGTTATGTGTATGAAGGCGATGCAGCACCAGAGTTTTGTCCAGTCTGTAAGGCACCCGCTTCCAAGTTCACTAAGCAGGACGGCGAACTGACATGGGCTTCTGAACACGTATTAGGCGTGGCACAGGGTGTCAGCGAAGACATCATTGCAGACCTGCGTTCCAATTTCCAGGGCGAATGTTCCGAGGTTGGTATGTATCTGGCGATGGCAAGAGTGGCATATCGTGAAGGATATGCAGAAATCGGCGCTTACTACGAGAAAGCTGCTTTCGAAGAAGCCGAGCATGCTGCAAAATTTGCTGAACTGTTAGGGGAAGTCGTAACAGACAGCACCAAAAAGAACCTGGAAATGAGAGTAGAGGCAGAAAACGGCGCAACCGCTGGTAAAACCGACCTGGCAAAGAGAGCAAAAGCCGCAAACCTGGATGCCATCCACGATACCGTACATGAAATGGCTCGCGACGAAGCAAGACACGGCAAAGCATTCAAAGGCCTGTTAGAAAGATACTTTGGTTAAGCTATGAGCCATGCCAGACCGAGTAGTGGAAGCCGTCGGGTGCTTGCACACGTAAGGCTGCAAACTACGAAGGGATAATACGGCGACAGCCGTCCAGCGAGAAGTAGCGAAGCGAATTCGAGATGGCAGCATGGCGAAGATCAAAATAACGTCCGCCAAGTTTACTTGAGCGGGCGTTTATTTTTATTAATTCATAAGGCGACAGCCGTCCAGCGAGAAACCACAAAGTGGTTTCGAGATGGTAGCATGGCGACAGCCTCCATTCATAGCCCGAAGGGCTATGAATGGGCAATTGCGAGTCTAAGGCTGCAAACTACGAAGGGATGATAAGGCGACAGCTGTCCATTCTCACAACTTTTTTATAAGAAATCCGATGATATTGATATACCGGTCAATGCCTTTTTCAAAATATTCTCCATCTCTCTTTGCAAATGCATGTCCCGATGCAAACCAGTCCTTCCATGCCTGCTCTCCGGTTTCCAGTTCAAAGGCCTGCACGATCTCATACTGCCCACTGGGATTGAAATGATACTTCCACCACTCAATGCTATGGAACAATTCATACTCGCTCTCTTCTCCCTCTACCCATTCCATGACCAGAGGATTTTCTTTTCCATGCATCTCTTCCCGTAGTCCCGGCATGGCAATGTAAACATACCCTCCTTGCTTCACAAGAGGCAGTATCCTGGTTTCCAAAAATGAGTCTTCTGTGGCAAAATAATGAAAGGAGTCTATGCTGACTATGGCATCGAAATAGTTGTCTGCAAAGGGCAGATCATGGGCGTCTGCATGGATCGGCACCACTTGATCTGCAATGTTCCACCGTTTCATCTGCTCATAATTTTCCGTCGCCGTACACCACAGATCCACCCCATACACTCTGGCATCAAACTCTTTTGCCAAATACAAACTGGTCAGTCCTTTTCCACACCCCAGATCCAGAACACGAAGCTTGCGGTTTATGGGATACTTTTCTAACATCTCGTCTAACAATCTCATACTGTTTGGCCCCATCATAAATTCCTTTGTAAATACATTCTGATATTGATCACATTTCATCCTGTTATCCTCCGATCTTGTTTCCTCAATCACATTTTTCTCTAGTATAACAGTGTCCTTCCTGCAAATCTACCAACTCTTCCTTATCAAACAAAAAGTAGAAAACCGTCAGCCTCCCGGAGAAGGATTTCCTGTTCCATCTCCGGATGACCAACTGCTTTCTACTTTTCTTTCTGCCTGGAAATAATTTTATAAATCCCCTGGGTTGAAATGCAATAGCGTTCTGCCAGACATTTGACACTGGTTCCCTTTTGATATTGCTCGTATATTTCTATATTTCGCTGATCCAATGCCGCTCTGGTATGATTTGCTTCTCCCCAGGCTTTGTAATGTTCTTTTCCCTTTGGGATATAGATACACACCCCTTCTACATACTGCTGAATGCGCGCGATCAATTCCTCCGGTAATACTTCCCTTCCATTGATATAGCCCATGTATGTGCCTCCTGTTTTTTGATCCGGAATGCACAGGCTATCGAATGATGACAGCCTATGCTGCACATACTTCCACTAGATGATTCAGTTTCAAACACACACCTCCCTTTGACCCTCTTTTTTCTATGATACCATATGGTTTTCCACCTGATCAATCCTTACCTGCAATCTTTCAAGAATGCCACATAGGCTTTCTTTGCCTCATAAATATCCGCCTTACTGGTGGTTTCCCACGGTGCGTGCATGGACAGCACTGCCACGCCGCAGTCGATGACCTCCATTCCATAATTGGCCAGTATGTATGCGATGGTGCCGCCGCCACCCTGATCCACCTTTCCAAGTTCACAGAACTGGAATGCCACCTGATTGTCGTCCATGATCTTCCGGATTCTGGCAATATACTCTGCATTGGCATCGTTGGAGCCGGACTTGCCACGACTGCCGGTGTATTTGTTGAAACAGATGCCATGTCCTAAAAATGCGGCATGGGATTCCTGATAGGCACTTGCATACAGAGGATCATAGCCTGCACTCACATCGCTAGACAGCATACAGGAATGCTGCAAAGTCCGGCGCAGTGCCAGTTCACTGTACCCGCCTGCACGGTCAATCAGTTCGGCTGTGGCATTCAGAAAGAACGCAGAATGCATGCCGGTGGCACCGTTGCTACCCACTTCTTCTTTGTCTGTCAACAGGCAGACAGCGGTCCGCTCCGGTATCCCTTCCACTTCCAGAATGGCCTCCAGAGACGTGTAAGCGCATACACGGTCATCCTGTCCATATCCCATGATCATGCTCCGGTCAATGCCAGCATCTCTGGCCGGTCCTGCCGGTACGATCTCCAGCTCTGCGGACATAAAATCTGCTTCTTCTATGTCATATTTTTCCTTCAAAATCGCCAGAATCCCTGCCTTTACCTGATCTTTTTCTGCTCCTGCTACCGGTCTGCCTCCCACCAGTACATCCAGATCTTCCCCTTGGATGACCTCAGAAGCCTTCTTCTGCATCATATCTGCAGACAGGTGAATGAGCAGTTCGGTAATGCCCACCACCGGATCAGACGGGTCTTCTCCAATGACGATATTGACGGTTGTACCATCCTTTTTTGCCACTACCCCGTGAATGGCCACAGGCAGACACACCCACTGGTATTTCTTCACGCCCCCATAATAGTGGGTATCCAGATAAGCCAGCTCATGATTTTCATACAATGGGTTAAATTTCACATCCAGACGGGGCGAATCCACATGGGCCCCCAGAATGTTCATGCCCTGCTCCAACGGGGCACTGCCGATATGGTACAATGCCAACAGCTTGCCCATATGTGCTGCATACACTTTATCCCCTGGCTGTAAGGTCTTTCCTTCCGCCACGATGGTTTCCAGATTTTCATACCCCTTTGCCTCTGCCATCGCAATGGCCTCTGCCACACACTCCCGCTCGGTCTTGCACCGGCTGATAAAACTACGGTAATTGTCATTTAAGGTGTCTAATGCTGCCAGCGCAGCCTCATCATAGGTATTCCATACAGATTCTGTTTTCATCTCTTTTACTCCTCTCGTTTTTCATATATTTCAGACAATTGCGAAACTCTTTGAGCAGACCAAAAACAGCCTGTACATCAGAAATTTTTTCATTTGAAAAACTTTGTGGAACGCCGGTACTTTATTTTTTGAGCGAAAAGCGAAAAAAATATTAGTACCGTTGCGTGAAACCGAAGCGAGAGCGTGTTTTTCAAATAAAAATTTTGATGAAAGGCGTTCGGTATCATAGTTTCGCAATTGCCTATTCATATATTTCAAGTAAATTCAATATCGCTTGTCCACTCCGGCTTCCTCCCGGATGCGATTCAGCCTTTCCCTGATTTTCACTTCATATCCTTCCTCTGCCGGTCTGTAGAAATGCACTTCTTCCATTTCCTCCGGCAGATACTTCTGGGCTGAAAAATGATTGGGACAGTTATGGGCATATTCATATCCGATGCCATGTCCTAACCTGGCTGCCCCTTTGTAATGGGAATCCTGCAAGTACACCGGTACCGGCAATGTCTTGTGGGATGCCACATACTCCATGGCCTCTCCGATGGCATTGACACTGGCATTGCTTTTAGGGGCAGATGCCACATATGCCACTGCCTGAGACAATATGATCTGCGCCTCCGGCATACCTACCCGTTCCACTGCCAGCGCTGCGGAAACTGCCACCTGCAATGCCTGGGGATCTGCATTGCCCACATCTTCTGATGCACAGATCATGATCCGTCTGGCGATGAATTTCACATCTTCTCCTGCATACAGCATTCTGGCCAGATAGTAAATGGCTGCATCGGGATCAGAACCGCGCATACTTTTGATAAAAGCACTGATGGTATCGTAATGGTTGTCTCCCTCTTTGTCATACCGAATCACACGCTTCTGGATGCACTGTGCCGCCACATCTAATGTGATGTGAATCTTTCCATCTGCACTGCGGGGTGTGGTCAAAATGCCCAGTTCCACTGCGTTCAGTCCTGCCCTGGCATCTCCGTTGGCAGCATCGCTGAGAAAGATAAGGGCATCCTCCTCGATTTCCGCATCAAAACTGCCCATTCCTTTTTCCGTATCATACACAGCACGCTTTAAGAGTATCTGAATATCTTCCGCCTCTAAGGCATGGAGTTCAAAAATAATGGAACGGGACAACAATGCTCCATTGACCTCAAAATAGGGATTCTCTGTGGTGGCACCAATGAGTATCACAGTACCGTCTTCTACAAAGGGCAGCAGATAATCCTGCTGGCTCTTATTGAACCGGTGAATCTCGTCAATAAACAGGAGCGTCTTTTTCCCATACATGCCCTGGTTGTCCTTCGCAATGCGGATCACTTCCTCCATGTCCTTTTTACCGGCAGACGTGGCATTGAGCTGCTGAAAAGAGGCACTGGTAGTATTGGCAATGACTCTCGCCAGTGTGGTCTTTCCTGTCCCCGGCGGGCCGTAAAAAATGACAGAGCTGAGTTTGTCAGCCCGAATCGCTCTGGGAAGCAGACTGCCTTCCCCTAAGATATGCTTTTGTCCAACCACTTCGTCTAATCGCTCCGGACGCATTCTGGAAGCAAGAGGAGACTCACTCTTTTTCGTCTCCTCCCGCATAAAATCAAATAAATCCATGTTTTCTTCTCTTTCTGTTGGCAAGATCACAGTGTGCCACTTTGCAGAGCAAAGTCACTGCATCTTTACGCCACAAGTATCTTCTGCTATTATACCCCATTTCTGTCTTCCTGTACAATATCTATTTCCCAATTTGGCTGTTCATTTCCAGCGCACGTATCGTTTCATGTATTTCATTCCTGCTGTATTCCCTACCGTTACTCCAGAATTAACTGATCCACTGTGACCAGCTCATACCCCTCTTCCTGTAGATAATCTACAATTTTCAGTGCAGCATCCACACTGCTTTCATACACATCATGCAGCAAAATAATATCTCCATCGGATACCTTTCCCACCACATTTTTCATCACTTTATCTGCATCTAACAGCTGCCAGTCCATTGTATCAATGGTCCAGTATACTGTCATCATTTCTCCCGGACAATCCTTCTTCTTATCCCACGCCCCGTAAGGCGGTCTGACATATTCCGGTCTGTAACCGGTGGCCTCATAAACTTGTTCATTTGTGTCATCCAGCTCTTTTTTGACTACCGCTTCACGCAACCGGTTCAATTGTACATGATTATACGAATGATTTCCAATCAAATGCCCTTCTTCCTGCATTCTCTTCAGCAATGCTTCATTCTCTGCCACCTTTTTTCCTAACACAAAGAAGGTTGCATGTACATTTCTTTCTGCCAGACCATCCAATAACTTTTCTGTCCAAATCGGATCCGGTCCATCATCAAAAGTAATTGCTACTTTCTTAATATCCTTCGATGCAACAGCCGCTTCACCGTCTATCTGTGCAGATGCCTGGGTCAGCATCTGGGATTCTTTCTTTGTTTCTGATTCATATTGGGAAATCCGTTTGGAATCGTCATGTTTCATCCAGGCACTTCCTGCCAGACACAATGCTACCACCAATACCACAACTCTGATTTTTTCTTTCATTACACGATCCCTCCTGCTTTAATGTATGCACCAACAGCAGGCAAACAGCACTTTTTTGAAAAAACTGAAGACAAATTTCATGCAGCTAAAATCTCTACTGTAAGCAACGAAAAGTCTTAGGTGAAACACTTTTTGTATGACAGATTCTTTCTATTACATAATAGAACTTTCCTACTACAAAAAAGAGCCATGAAGAACATGCTCTCCATGACCCTTATATTCAATGACGTTCAACTCTCATATATACAACTCTCTAATTGGAAATACTTGCTACAATTTTGCTGAACCATCTCCTGTCAGAAACAATATCCTATCGTTTTATGGAAGCAGATTACCTGTACCACTACTTCCGGACCGGGTATTGCTTTCCTGCGGAATGGTGCTCTTTTCTCCCAGTGTCACTTCTACCTGTACCGTGTTGAACTGGTTGCCCTCGATACGCTCTACTTCCAAAGTAACGGTCTCTCCGCTCTGATAATATGCCAGCTCTGTCATCAGTTCTGTCATAGAAGAAATCTCCGTATCGTTGATCTTTGTGATGATATCCTGAATCTGCAGACCGGAGTTTGCCGCTGCACCATTCTCAAATACCTGCAGCACAACCGCACCTGCCGGGTATCCTGCATTCACATAGGCAGATGGTACATCACCACCTTGAATGCCTAAGTAACCCTTTTCCTCATCGTTATAAACAGTTCTTGGCACAATGTTCATCAACTCTGTAATCACATCCTCCACAGAACTGATCGGAATGGCATATCCCATACTTTCTGTATTTTCACTGACATTCTTGGATTCGTTGATTCCGATCAGATTGCCATATACATCAAACAGACCACCACCACTATTGCCAGGATTAATAGCTGCATCCACCTGCATCAGGGTTCTGGTATTGCCATCAGAGAATGTCACATCACGATTCAACGCACTGATGTACCCTACAGTACAAGACTGTCCATAGCCAAGTGCATTTCCAATGGCGATGACACCATTTCCAACCTTTGCCGCATCGGAATCACCAATCTTCGCCACAGAAATGGCATTCTTAGTCTCTTCACTCAAGTCATCCATGGAAATGGCAATGACTGCCAAATCCTTCTCTGCGTCGGTTCCCTTTACATAGGCTTCTGCTGTGGATCCATCACAGAATGTCACCACCATTGCTGTGGTATTGACTGTATAATAGTAGGCATTCTGTTCTTCATCAATGACATGATTGTTGGTGACGATCAGCAGTTCATCTTCACTCTCCCCGATGATTACACCGGAACCACTTGCAGAAGAAGACTGGGTGGTGCTGCCATAAAAGAAATTATTGGTCTGATACTCCAGATTGACCGTCAGGCACACTACAGATGGCATCACCTGATCTACCACACCGGATACATCTAATACAGATGCCTGTGTACCGGAAATCTCACTGACACCGGTCAGTTCAGACTTGGTCAGTCCATTTTGAGGCAAAGTCTCGGCAGTGGCGTTAGACTGTGCCTGTTCCTCTGCTTTCGCAATTTCATTGGAATAATAATCAAACTTTCGATCCACATATTTTGCAAATGTATATACACCACTGCCAAGAAGTCCCAACAGCAATACACCGCAAATACCGCCTACAATCCATTTTTTACGGCTCTTTTTTGGCTTTTTTTCCTCTTCATATTCTGGTGGATTTCCAGATGGCCCACTGCTGAAACGATAGAAATTCTCTGTGTTTCCTTCGGTTTTTGTACCATATCCATTGTATGGAGTACCATACACACTCTGATTGTCTGTATTTGACTGGGCATAAGGATTTTCCTCTATCACTGCACCTGCATAGGGATTTTCCTCTGGTGCCGCTTCTTCTACCTGTTCTGTCGGTTGTGCCATCACAGGCTCTCCTGCCAGTTCCTCGGCATCTGGTGCCAATTCCACCTCTACAAATTCAGAATCATCTGTTACTTCATTCCCCCAAATATCATATTTCTTTTCTTCTGACATTGTTTTACCCTCCATTTTTCATTATCATGACAGATCTTATATCATCTGAATCATTTCGCAATCGTTCCGTGCCCTATCAGACAATGGAATCTGAATTGTTTTCTCTTTTCTTTGATACATTCTCAGTTTAGCAATGATTTGTGATGAAATTGTGATGAGATATTTAATAAAAAGTGAAAAAAGACACGAAAAACAGTTTCTAAGCACAAATGCTTTTCTTCTGCTTTTCGTGTCATGATAGATGATTTGTATGATCACTGTGAAGATACTGAACCGTCACATTATATTTTACCTACACATACAAAGCGGACTTGCTTCTTAATAGCACCCAGACACCTGTCCAATGTAGTAATTGATATCATTTACCACAGAAGACGGCATATATCCATTGCTGCCATATAAGAACTCATGAAGCTTCTTTACATTCTCTGTCAGACTCACCGCCACAACCGGATCTGGTATACTAATATTGCCCACTCTGGAATCGGATTTCTTTTCAAATGGAAAGCCGGTAGCATCTGTAATCTGGTAACTAAATACATGTCTGGCAAGTTCCATTAAATCTTTCAATTCAATAGATGTAGCAATATTTGGCAACAGTTCATCAATGAGACCCAACATTGTTCCAAAATCCACCGTCTTCACCTGTGCCAGCAGCTTGGTCAAAACCTCACGCTGACGCTCGGTACGGGCAAAGTCCGTACTGCCATAACGGACACGACAGTATGCCACTGTCTGTACACCATCTAAATGATGAATTCCCGGGTCCCAAATCTGAGTAGAACCCATCCCTGTTGTCTCCACAATATTTGTCACATAGCTATTAAAGGCACCTTTGTTCAGATCAATCAAATCCTCTGTCAAATCTACCTCAATACCACCAAGCAGATCCACACATCGTGCCACAGAAGACCAGTTTACAGATACATAATCCGTTACATACATATCCAAATTCATGTTAATCACATTCATCGTATCCAAGATTGTACCATGCATCAGTGCATAATTCGCTTTGTTATAGCCACCAATGATATCTGGCATCCGCAGATACGTATCCCGGTAGACAGAAACCAGCTTCACTTCACTGGTCTGGGTATTGATACTACAGATAATCAGTGTATCACTGTTTACCTTGCTGGTCAAACTCTGCTGCCCGTCTCCACTGTTGTCCACACCTACCAACAAAATATTCCAATAATGACCGATGGCATTGCCATAATCTACCGGTAATTCTTCCTGGGGTTCCGGTTCTGCCACTACCACCTGTTCCGGTTCAGTCTCTTTGATTTCAATCTTTTCCCCCTGCGTTTCTACTTCCCCTTTTGTAGCAGCTTCTGTTTCTTTCTGGGGTTCTTCTTTTGTCTCCTGCTGTGTCTCTGCCTCTGCAATCTGAGGACGGTTCTCATAAGAAGGTCTGTAAATCTGATCCAGATCCAACTTTTCTGTCTGAATCATATCCAGTTTGGATACAACAAAACATCCCACCCCCAATACAAACAGCAACAGCATCTCCACCACAAGGAGTAAAACCTGACGCTTCCTTCTCCTACGTAACAGCTGTGCCTTTCTGGTTATCTTCTTTTTCTTATCAGCCATTGTATTCTTCCCCTCTGCTTTTAATAAGCATTTTTATTGACAAAACCTGTAAACACCGTCATAATGAGAATCTTGATGTCAAAGCTGACACTCCAGTTCTCGATATAATATAAATCGTACTCTACACGTTTCTCAATGGATGTATCTCCCCTTAATCCATTGACCTGTGCCCATCCGGTCATACCCGGACGCACCTGATGCTTGACCATATATCGTGGAATCTCTTCTTTAAACCGTTCTACAAAATACAGGCGTTCTGGCCGGGGTCCCACCAAACTCATATCGCCTTTCAATACATTAAACAACTGTGGTAATTCATCAATACTGGTAGAACGAATGATTCTTCCTACCTTGGTCACACGGGGATCCCCCTGTGTGGTCCACTCTGTTTTCTCCTCGCTAGGAGCCTGTACCCGCATAGAGCGAAACTTATACATCATAAAGGGTCTGTTATGCAGTCCCACTCTTTCCTGCTTATAAATCAGTGGTCCCTTGGAACCACACTTTACCGCAATGGCAGTGACCAACATAATCGGTGAAAACAGTACAATTGCTACTAGGGATCCTACAATGTCCATGGCCCGCTTGATCACTCGGTTCAACATCCTGGTCAATGGCACATGTCGGATGTGTACCATAGGCAATCCCAATAAATCCTCTGTATAAGGTTTGGTGGGAATCACATTGTGATAATCCGGAATAAACTTGGTGTGTACACCGGATTTTTCACATGCATTGACAATATCCGGCAACATGCCATATTTTGCCAGACTTAACGTAATGACAATTTCATCCAGACGATTCAGCTCCAGAAATCCCTCAATGTCGTCTGTACGTCCCACTACCCGGACTCCTTTGTACTCATCTCCAAATTCCTTCTCGTCATCCAGAATGCCTCTTACATTATAACCCCATTGGGGATTCACTTTCACACGGTCAATGAAACTCTCTGCCGCCTGGCTGTATCCCACCAGTAAAATGTGCTTCTGGTTAAATCCACCTCTCCGCATCTGGTGCAGAACAAAGCGCAGCAAATTGCGTGCCAGAATCATCATGAATACATTGATGATGCCAAAATACCAGAGCAAATATCTGGAAAAGTCATTGTTATGCCGCAGATAATGAATCAAAATAATAATCAGAAGTCCCAATGTATTGGACATCAAAATATAAGAAGCTTCCAGTCTTCGGCCCATCACTCTCTTGGGCTGATACAAACGAAAGCATGCAAACAGCAACAGGTACAGTGGTACAATATACACCAAAGCCCTGAAGTAATATGCCGGTGTATATGGAGCAAGCGGCCTGTCCATTATATAAAATTGAATCAGAAACGCTGCTCCATATGAAAATATCACAATAAACGCATCTACCACAATGTGCAATGCATTTAATAATTTCTGATAACTTTTGATCATAGCCTCTCCTATATTGCCTTTTTCCAAAACAAATACAACTTTACCATATTTATTGCTTTTTTGCAATGCTATCCTGCAAAAAATCGCAGATGCATCCTCATCACCTGCGATTTCTTCTTCATTTTCCTACACTTCGTTTGCGTGATCTTCCATTAATTCCAAAAATGTGAACATTTTCTGTGAATGAATTCAGACGTATAAACAAATGTATTTACAATCATGTCCATCTCAATCTGTATATAATTGCCCAGATTTTTCTTTTGAAACGGGACCTTACGGCATTGCTTTCGGGTACAAACGCCTTCTCGCAATCCTTCTAAGTATGCCTTCCCAAATCCAATTTTATGAAAAAATGCCCATTTGATTCCGTATCCGATTGCCAGAGGTATCGCATTGAGCAGCAACTGACCAACCGGCATATTCTTATAATTGAGATAAAAACTGTTCCGGGCAGACAATTTGACTTTAAAATGATTGTATTTAGAGCCCGTGGTACCGCTGCCAATGTGATATACAACTGCTTTTGGACAATAAATATTTTCATATCCGGCGATACGGGCACGATATCCCACATCAATGTCCTCTAAATACGCAAAATGGATCTCATCAAAGTATCCGATTTCCTCAAATACACTTCTCCTGTAAATAGAAGCACCACCACAAGCAGAAAATACTCTGCTGTGTTTTTGATACTGGGATTCATTGACCTTATGTCCCACGCCACGCTGGAATGCCCAGCCTAACATACAGTACAAATCCCCCGCATCATCAATCTTGCTGCGGTCATAGAACTGCACCATCTTACTGCTGACAGAGAACACCTTGTCAGACTTTTGAATGGCCTTGCACATCTGCTCTACAAAATCTGGTGCTGCCTCCACATCATTGTTCAATAATAATACATATGGAGTGGTGGCTGCCTGGATACCGGCATTTACGCCACCGCAAAAACCGGTATTTTCCTCAAGAGGTAGGATCTTCACCCACGGATAATTGCGCTCTATATATGCCACACTGTCATCCGCAGAACCATTGTCTACCACCAGTACCTCAAATTCATCTGATGTCTGGTTTTCCAAAGAGTCCAGACATGTTTTCAAAAATCTTAATCCATTGTAATTTGGAATAACAACAGTGACCTGCATATAATCCCCTGTTCTGAAGTGTTTGTAATGCAATGCATTACACCTCTTCCTTTCCTTCTTCTTTTACTTTTTCCAGTTTATAGTATCCATTGACCAGTGACAGATTCTTGTTGTAATAAGGATCCCCATCCAGTCTGTGATCCCATCTGGTAGACAGCAGTTCCATCTCTTTGGAGAACCGCATCAGTTTTTCCGGTGTGTCCTCATACCCACGAGACTTGGACTCATAATGATACAAAGATACAAATGCATCAAACACCACCAACTTACCAGTCTCAATGACCTTCAGACACAGATCCACATCATTGTATGCTACGGCAAACTCTTCTGTCAGACCACCCACTTCCTCAAACACACTCTTCTTGATCATCAGGCAGGCACCTGTCACACAGGTCATATCCTGTGAACTGATGGCACGTCCCATATACCCTGGCTCATACATATCCATGTTCTTAAACACATGATCTGCCACACCACCGGCACCGACCAACACACCTGCATGCTGAATGGTATTGTCCGGATAAAACAATTTTGCACCCACAATTCCTACATCCTCACGCATGCAGTACCCTAGCATACTCTCAAAAATTTCCGGTGTAATCAGTTCCACGTCATTGTTTAAGAGCAGATAATACTCACCAGATGCATATTTGGCACCAAAGTTGTTGATGGCGGAATAGTTAAATGGACCATCCCAGTATACCACCTTAATGCGTTTGTCTCTTTTCTCTAAATCCTTATAATACGCAAAGGTAGAAGGTTCGGTACTGTTGTTCTCAATAATAATCAATTCATAATTGTCATAGGTTGCTTTGGTCAGCAGAGAATTGACACAGGTTTCCAAATCATCAATGTGATCCTTCGTGGGAATCAGAACCGATACCAACGGATGCTCTGTCAGATGGAACTCTGTTTTATACCATCCAAACAATGGACCGGCCTTCACGGTACCCGGAATTCCCTGTCTCTGATAGTATGCCTCAATTGCCTTCTGCCCTGCCTCAAATGCGTACAGCTTGCTTTCCGGATTCTCAGAAGTAGAATTTCTATGACATCTCCAGGAATACAGAATCTTCGGAATATGTGCCACATGACGGCTCTTTTCCACACAACGCAGAATAAAGTCATGGTCCTGTGCCCCATCGTACTCCGAATGGAATCCACCTACCTCAAATGCAATGGATTTGCGCACTGCAAACAGATGGCAGATATAATTATTGCAACAAAGCAAATCAATATTAAAGTCTGACTTGAAGTGTGGATCATAATGAGCCGACTTCTTTGTCTCAAACTTATCTTCATCACTGTACACCGCATCGGTCTTTGGATTCTCATTGAAAGCCGCCACTACCTCATACAGTGCATTGGGTGCGATCATATCGTCATGATCCATCAGCACAATGATCTCGCCGTCTGCCAGCTTCAATGCCACATTGGTGTTACCGGAAATGCCGCGGTTTTCCTTTAATCTTGCCCACTTGATTCTTGGATCCTGATCCGCATATCTTTGCAGTGCACGGCACAATTCTGCATTCATACCGCTGCCATTGGCAATGCATAGCTGCCAGTTGGAATAGGTCTGTGCCTTCACAGAAGCGACCATTTGTTTCAGATACGGAATGGGCGTATTATACGCCGGTACCACAATACTGACAAGGGGCGCATAATCAAACTGGTGTACCTTTTGTTCTCTCAGTTCTTCCTCTGTTGCTTTGTGTGCTTCATACCACAGCTGATAATTTTTATTATCTTCATCTAGCAATTTATTCTTTGCCTTTCGGAAAAACGCCTTCTTATCCTCAGACTTAAAGAAAGATTCAATCTTAAACCGCAAAGACTTCTCATATTTTTCCTGATCCATCAGCTTTTGTACATCAATCTGAGTTTCTAACGTATCAACCGGTTCTTCTTTCCCTTCTTCTATTTCCCGAAAGACCACCTTCAACGGGTTGCCATTATTCACCGGTATTTGCAGATAGGTACCGAACAGATCCAGCTTTCTGTCGTTAAACAAGGTCATACCCACATCCGGTCTTCTGGTATGCAGAAACGTGCATGGCACCAGTTTTCCATCCTGATCATAAATCAACGGTTCTACCGTATTCTTTGTATCTGTGGGAATGGCCCATCCCACTGCATTCACATTGCCGTCCTTGTAGAACAGCATATCAAAACAGTAATTCATGAAATTCCTCCGACTTCATTTCTTTTCATTATGATAGATATCATGGCAAAATGTTCTTTTGCCTTCTCTGTTTACAAAATTACAACTTATATGCATCGCAGACTGTTTCCACATCATCAAACATCCTGACGGTCCCACCGTCTAACCAGACCACCCGGTTACACATCTCCCGTATCTGCTTCAGACTGTGAGAAACAAACAACACTGTAGTACCACCACTCATCAATTCTAACATTCTTGCATGACTTTTTTCCTGGAAATTCTCATCTCCTACGGAAAGAATCTCATCTACAATCAGAATCTCCGGATTGACTACCGTGGCAATGGAAAACGCCAGCCGCATCAGCATACCGGAGGAGTAATTTCGAATGGGCATATGGATGAAATCTCCCAGTTCGGAAAATGCCAGAATTTCATCATACTTTTCATATAAGAATTCCTTGGAATATCCCAGTATGGCACCATTTAAGAAAATATTCTCCCGTCCGGTCAGATCATAATCAAATCCTGAACCCAACTCTAACATGGGAACAATATTGCCGTACCGCACTACATTTCCTGTAGTGGGCTTCATAATCCCGGAAATAATCTTCAAAATGGTACTCTTTCCCGCACCATTTCTGCCGATGATTCCGATGACTTCCCCCTTCTTCACTTCAAAATTCACATCATGAAGTGCCCAGAATTCATTATACTGTACTTTTCCCCTGAGTGTCTGTGTCACCAGTTCTTTGATGCTTGTAATTTTGTCATTACTCATCTTAAACCGCATGGACACATCCTGCACCTGAATCATCAGATCATTGTCCTGTTTCTTTTCTTCTATCTTCATTCAAAGCACCCACTTATTCTGCTTCATTTTCTTTCACACGGACTGCCCTCTGGCAGTCCGCTCTCTGCATCTTGCAGTTTAAATATACAGGATAAACTTATCCTGTGTCTTTTTGAATACAAATGCCCCAAATGCCAGCATACCAAATGACCACGCTGCGCAAATCACATACTCCCGTAATGCCGGTGAGCATCCGGAAATGATAATGCTGCGCATAAATTCAATATAATGATACAATGGATTTACACGGATCACTTTCAATGTCACCTTAGAAAGCAGATTATCTGCCCCTTCCAGAATGCTGATGGGATAGATAATGGGTGTGGCATACATCCACATGGTAGACAATACTCCCCATAAAAACTCCACATCATGGAAAAACACCATCAAGCTGGATAGTAAAAAACCCATTCCAATCGTAAAAATAATCAACAGCACCAGTGCAATGGGAATCAACAACACTGCCCATGTCAAGTAAAGATGATCTGCATTGCCCAATCCATAGATCAGTGTGACCAGTAAAAGCGGCACCATGGAAAGCACCAAATTGATACTGGCTGACAACACCTTGGTAATGGGATAAATATACTTTGGCACATATACCTTGGTGATCAGGGAAGCATTGCCGATGATGGCACGAAGTGCCTGATTGCAACAGTCATTAAATCCACTGAACATGACAATACCAGTCAACAAATAAATACTGTAGTGATCCTGCTGGAACCGCATCAGGTTGGAAAACACCATATACTGTACCACCATCATCAAAAGGGGATTTAAGAAACTCCAGAACACGCCCAGCACAGAACGCTTATACTTGATCTTAAAGTCACGAGACACCAACTGTTCAATGAGGAACTGATACTTCTCTACAGTATGAATCAGATAAAGTCCTTTGCTCGGTTTCCCTGTCTTATCACACTGTAGCAAATGCATCATATAGCCTGCCAATATCACCATCAATAGGACAAATCCATACACTGCTCCTCTGCCGATCTGAGACGCCTGAATCTGTTTCCATGCAATCAAAATAATGAGAATGCCATAAATCAGACAAAATCCAAAAACACCTGCACAGATTTTTTTCAAATCATATTTGTTACGTTTCATAGTTTAACATTCCTGATTTTTATTCAAACTTAAATGTATCCTTTAATCCAAGCCACTTCTGATCCTTGTCAGAAAGAATCAGTTCCATGCCTTGCTCAATGGGCCATTCTACGCCAATTTCCGGATCATCCCATTTTAAACCGCCTTCATCACCTGGATGATAAAAGTCTGTTACTTTATAAACAAACTCTGCCTCGTCAGACAATACCAAAAATCCATGTGCAAAGCCCTCTGGAATGTAGAACTGTTTCTTATTCTCAGCAGACAATACCACACCAAACCATTTTCCGTAAGTAGCAGAGCCACCTCTTAAGTCCACCGCCACATCAAATACCGTACCTCTGATGGCACGTACCAGCTTTCCCTGTGGGAACTGTTTCTGAAAATGCAGTCCTCTAAGTACACCTTTCACAGACATAGACTGGTTGTCCTGGACAAATTTCATATCCAATCCTTCTGCCGCAAAGTCATTATAGTTATAGGTTTCCACAAAATAGCCTCTTTCATCCTGAAAAACAGTGGGCTCAATGACACACAACCCCTCAATTTCACATCTTGTTACTTTAATCTTTCCCATGTTTCCTCCTAATATAAACCATTTCTTCCAGAATCATTATAACATAAAACCCTTCAGTTTCAAGTGATTCTTCCAGTCTTCCGGCAATTCTTCATCATTGTTCCCAACTATGCATGCCCGACGATTCTTCTTTTCCTTACTTTTCCACCACTTCTGTTTCCAGCTTCTTCCAGTATCCCTTGTCCATGGTACACCATCTGACCAGTGCCTTTGGTAGTTTCTGATACTGTTTTCCCAGCCGAAAACCCAGATATTTACAGCCGCTGATATAGACCAGCTTCGGTATCAGATACCATTTTCCTTTGGAAACCAGATACTGAGCAGTGGATTTGACCATTTTGATGCCTTCTCCTTCTGCCGGAAGAGAAGCAAAAATGCCTTCATAATCCTTCTGTGACACCCCATTGTCAAAATTACGGTGAAACTGCTGCAATCCGGTATAATTGTGGGAATGGATGACCTTCGCTTCCGCACAATATATAATGGCATATCCTGCACCAATCACTTTGGATGCATACACCATATCTTCATTGAAAATCGTCCGAAGGGGAAATCCTCCCAACGCTTCATACACACTTCTGCGGTAAGCAGCACACACATCGGAACAAAAGTAAGTCTTAATGCCCAGTCTGTCCAAATCTTCCCGTGTCTTGATCTGACTTTCTCCTGGATAATTAAACTGCCTGCTATACTGCTCGATCAGATTGCAATCTTCTGCCGGCAGCTGTCTGCCATAGACAGAAGCCACTTTTGGATCCGCAAAGCAGGCGGCAATCCGTTCTGTCAGATGTTCATCTGCCGGCACCGCATCCTGTGTCAGAAACAACACCAGATCACTGTCAGACATCTGTACCCCCTGATTTCTGGTGCCGCCGTGGTCAAATTCACTTTTGGAAATGTGGGTGACCTGTAGCTGTTCCAACACCGGGTACTGCTCTGGGTGATAGTATGCTTTTTCTGTGTTGAGTACAATAATTTTGTGAATCGGATACACCTGACGGGCAAGCATTTCCAATAAGCGAACATATTTCTCATCCGGATGATATGTGGGGATGATCACATCAATTGAAGGCGACATACGTTTTTCCATCCTTTACTGACAATGACGATACAGACGATTCACTGCACTGAACAGTGCCTTCAAAGAAGCACGGGTAATGTTGTGACTGGTACCCACGCCAAAGGTCGTCTCTCCTGTTTCCAAGTTCATACACTGCACATAAGCAGCCGCTCTTGCTTCAGAACCTTCATCCAATGCATGCTCTGTATAGTCCAGCACGCGTAACTTCATACCGGTCAGTTCCTGTAAACAGTTGCGCACTGCATTCATGGGACCGGTACCTGTTCCTTCCATTACAATGACTTCTCCATCTTTTTTCAATGTCAATGTCACATTGGTACAATCTTCTTTCTGCTCTTCCTCTCCCTCATCTGCTTCTGCAATGACACAATTCACCAGACGATAGGGACTCTTGGCAAAAATATACTCCTGTTGAAACAGTTCATATACCTTTTCCGGTGACACTTCACCAGTCTGCTCTGCTACTTTCTGCACCACATCCGCAAATTCCCGGTGCATCTTCTTGGGCAGCTGATAGCCATAATAAGTATCCATCACAAATGCCACACCACCCTTACCGGACTGGCTGTTGATGCGGACAATTGGTTCATACTGTCTGCCAATGTCAGATGGGTCAATGGGGAGATAAGGCACCTGCCAATGTTCGCTGCCCCGTTCTTTCATGGCCTGCACTCCCTTATTGATGGCATCCTGATGAGAACCGGAAAAGGCGGTAAACACCAGTTTCCCCGCATACGGATGTCTTGGGTGAATCTCAATCCTGCAACATCTCTGGTATACGTCAATCAGTTCATTGACATCATCCAACGCCAGTTTTGGATCAATGCCCTGGGAAAACATATTATATGCCAGATTCACAATATCCACATTACCGGTACGCTCTCCATTGCCAAACAAGGTTCCTTCCACTCTGTCTGCTCCTGCAAGCAGTGCCAGTTCTGCTGCTGCCACACCAGTGCCTCTGTCATTGTGAGGATGGACGCTGACTACCACAGACTCTCTGTTGTCCAGATGCCCGATCATCCATTCAATCTGATCCGCGTATACATTTGGCGTATTCATTTCCACAGTAGAAGGCAGATTGATGATAAGCTTATGCTCCGGGTCCGGCCCCCACTCCTGAATGACCGCGTTGCAAACCTCTGCCGCATAGTCTAACTCTGTTCCAGTAAAACTTTCTGGGGAATATTCCAGAATCACCTCTCCGGCAAACTCATCCAAGTGGCTCTTTACCATACGGGTACCGTCAATGGCAATCCGCTTGATCTGTTCTTTATCCATATGAAATACCACATCGCGCTGCAAAGTAGAGGTAGAGTTGTAGATATGTACAACCGCTTTTTTGACACCCTCTAATGCTTCAAATGTTCTGGTAATCAGATGATCACGACACTGTACCAGTACCTGAATCACCACATCATCTGGAATCAGATCCTGTTTCACCAGTTCTCTTAAGAAATCAAACTCAATCTGAGAGGCAGCAGGAAATCCTACTTCGATTTCTTTAAATCCAATTTTTACCAGCAGTTTGAAAAATTCAATCTTCTGTTCTACTGTCATAGGCTCAATCAATGCCTGGTTGCCATCACGCAGGTCTACGCTGCACCATATGGGAGCGTGCTCGATTTCCCGATTGGGCCACTGACGCTGTGGATAATCTACCACCGGATTTCTCTGGTATCTTTCAAAATTCAACATTTTATCGTTCTCCATTCTTTTCACAAGCCCTAAGGGCATACCGTTTTAGTATAACACACTTCAAATGCACTGTAAAGGCAATGGATTATCTATTTTTCTGTCCCGGAACATACCCGCCTACATACAAAAGCAACAGCCAGGTCACACCAAACCAAAACCAGGTCGTAGGATTGCTGAACCAGGTAGAAAAAAATGAAAGCAGCAAATACATAGTCATCTGTCCATAAAACAGCTTTCCCACCGGATTACCAGAAGTTCGGGTCAAAAATTCCAATCCATTGCAAGCCGCTCCTAACACTGTTCCAAACAATGCCACCCCAATTAGCCCAAAATCATAATAGGCATCATATAAAATGGTCAATGTGTTCAACTCTTCGATGGTAAAAAAAGTAGGATACGACACAAGACCCGGAAACACAAACTTCAAACCTGTCAGGGCAAATACGGGAAACAGTTCTTTCAATCCATGAAGATAAGAAGCGCTTCCTTCTGCCAACGCTTGTGTCAGACAGTTAAAGTTATCATAATTATTGGCAATATAAATGTAAACATACTGTAAGGACAATGGCATTGTCTGATTTTTCATCTGAAAAATTCCATTCAGATACCCTGCCTCATAATTCCGTCGTGCTGTCATAAACAAAAAGACCATAGTCGCCAATACAAAGACTGCCGCTGCACCTGCCAGAATCCGTTTCCATGGTATCTGACGATGATACAGCAAGTACACCATAATGGGCAGTAATATGGTTAAAATAAACTGAAATTTAGAAATACAGAGTAAAGGAATGGACAGTGCCATCACATTCCACAAAATTAAAAAAACAATTCTCTTTTTGCCTCTGGCGCCTCCTTCCATCAGATAAATCAAAGTCAGTGGATGCACCAGCATACAGGAGAATGTCACATAATGCAGACCTGTCACATGAAAATAATTATAGGCATGGGTGTCCTTTGAAAACAACGGAATATACCCCATGATTACCACTTCTGTCCAAAAACAAAGAAAGGACAGCACCGCCACGACCACAATACAATGATACACCCGTTCGGCAACCTTTTGACGACTGGATGTAAAAAGGTTGGTCTGTCCAGCTTTTGTCCTTTCTTCACTCCTGTGCCCCAAACACCACTGTGCCACCCCTTGTCTGCCCCACAAAAAAGTCAGGTAAAACAGACCAAAGGCAATCCATGTCTGTGTGGTCCATGGTGTCTGCAAACGTGACAGCTGCAAAGCCGCCACGCCTTCTCCACCTAACCAGAACAGAGACAACAACACCCGGGAATCTAAAATCCATCTACTTTCCCAATAAAACAGCACTGCCAACAGGAATCCGGTCAATCCCAAACTGCCTCCTGCTGCAATCTGCCATCCATTTCCGGCACTGACCCACGCAGCAACATACAATAACAGAAACAGTACCGTAATGCCAACTAATCTTTTGTATGTATTGATATCCTGCGCTTTCAATCTACTGTACCTCTCCCAAACCGGATTCCACAGCTTTTGCAATCGCACGGATTGCCTCTCCCTCATCCGGTCCTTCACATATGATTTCGATGCTTTCCCCGCTTTTCACACAGGCCCCCAAAATGCTCAACACACTCTTGGCATTCACACTGGTATCCTGATAAGACATGGTCACATTACAATTGAACTTGGATGCCGCATGACAAAGTCTGCTGGCTGGCTTTAAATGCAATCCTGACTGATTGGTAATTTTCATACTTTGACGAATCATAATTCCTCCTCCGGCTGATCTGCCGCACCTTTACTTTCTTCTGTTTCCGTTTCCTCTCCCACACTGCTTTCAGTTTCGGTTTCTTCTGTTACAGACTCTGACACACTTTCTTCTTCTGAAGACTCCTCCGGTACCCGTATCCGCAGCTGCAGCTTTGGATTGTTGACAAGACGGAATCCATCCCTCAGTTCTACCACCACTGGCATACTGTCATAATTACCTGGAAGTAACCCTTCCACATTGACAGATAAACTCAATTCTTCCGCCGAAAGACTGTCTAAATCTTCCTGAAATCCCTCCAATGTCACCAGCACCGAGTTCGTCGTAATTTCATATTCATACTGATCTGCCGTTCCATCTATTCGAATGTTCTGGCTGCTCACCCGATACCCCTTTTCCTTCAACTGTTCAATGGAAAGAGTGACATTTGCCACATTCTCAGAACCATACAAAACAATATTGTCTGGCAAATATCTGGAAATGTCAATGTGATAGACTTTGTCCTCACTGGCTCCTGTAATGTCCAATTCCTCTTTTGGAATCATGATATTATTGATCGCTGCCAGATCTGTCTTCAACCCCATGACCTCCACTTCCTCCAGATCACTGTGCAGGGCACTGTATCGATATCCTTGTGCAGGTGTTCCGCTGACGCCTTCAAAGGAAATGGAAATGGTTTTTGTCTTTAAAATATCCGTGGTAATCTGTACCTGCTCAATGCTCAAGGTCACACTTTCATCTGTTTCAATCACCTTCTCCTCGTTGTCATACAAAGCCAACGGCACTTCTCTGATAAATACATCTCCGTCAAACTCATCCAAATCTATGACTGCAGCCACCTGATTCAGTCTGCTGAAAATGGGCTCCGGCCCTCTCACCGTCACTGTTTCAGGCCGTACTGTAAATCCTTGGTCACTCAAATGTACCCCATCTGGCAATTCTCCTGTAGTCAGTACCTGGATCGGAAATGTTTTCTCCTGGATATTGCCCAGCACCAGATCCAAATAACTGCCGGTTTTACAAGTCAGTTCCAAAATACTGCTTTCTATGGCAGAATCTACACCAATGACCACGCTGACAGATTTATTATAAAGATCATCCCCATACCGCTTGGACAGATCTGCGGTTACTGTAAACCGTTCACTTCGAATATTTTTGAACGCAGATGTTTTCGCTTTCACAGTAATCGTGACAGTTTTTGGATATTCTTTTAAATACAAGTCGTTTTGTTCCAGATATTCCGCATTGACATAATTGATTGGAATGTTATAATTTTTTTCAATGACTGTATCTTCTGAAATCTGTACACTTGCCCAAAGCAACATAGCAATGACAATGGCAGCAATCTTCAAAAGCAGGTTATTGGTCAGTATTCTTTTCATTCCGTTTTTCTTTTCCTTTCTTCCAAAGACGGAATCGCTTGACATCAATTGATTTTTTACGAATAAAATTCAGTTTGGACTGTAAACTGCCTCTGTCAATATCAGCAAACAGTTCCCCTCCTACTGCCAGGGAGACGCTTCCCGTCTCTTCCGATGCAATGATGGTAATACTGTCTGTAACCTCACTGATTCCAATCCCAGCCCTATGTCTGGTTCCCAGTGCTTTACTGATCTGGTTATTCTTGGACAATGGCAGATAGCAGGTCGCCGCCAATATCCGGTCTCCCCTTATGATGACTGCACCGTCGTGCAGCGGAGTATTATGTTCAAAAATCTGAATCAGCAAAGGCATACTGACAATGGCATCCATGGCAATTCCCGTCTTGACAAAATCATCCAATGTCAGATTCTGCTCAATGACAATCAACGCACCGGTCTTATTTTGTCCCAGTTCAAATGCTGCGTCTACAATGGCATCTACCGTCTCATTGGAAAACCGCTCCCCTTGTTCCTTTCCCCCATCTAAAGGAAACCACTTTTTCAAAAAATCATTTTCCCCAAGTGTTTCCAACACGCGACGCAACTCTGGCTGGAAAATAATCATCACCGCCACCAGGCCAGCATTTGCAAACTGTTTCAGCATCATTTCAATGGTATCAAATTCACACACCACCACGATCAGGTAAAACACCAGAATAATCGCCACACCTTTTAGCAGACTCCAGGCTTTGGTTCGCTGAATCCATACCAGCACATAGTAAATCAGCACTGCCAGCAATACAATTTCAATATAATCTGTAATTTTAATGTCCATCGTCAACAATGTAAACTGCTCGATAAACCATTTCCCAATTGCAGGCACCAAAACCACCCCCTTTATTCTTCTCTCTTTCGCTTACACAAGTGTATCATGCAATGCCGATTCACCTGTTCCTTTGCTTTCCTGTTTCCCATCGGCTTCCTCTGACCCCAGTGGTACCACTGTACCAGTGGTCTCTGTGATGTGTTTTACTTTTCGATTGGACAACGCCACTGTAATCTTGGGTACTGCTTTTACATAATAATAATATTCGTCATCTTCAAACTGGACATATTCCGTCCTGGTATAATCTACCGCAAACCAAAAGAATTGCAGCACCATGCCCACCAACATAGCCGCCACACCATTTAAAATGCAGATTACAATCGAAATCCGAATATCAAATGCATAAGTTCCGATCAACATCAGGATCACGTACAACAACGCACCGCTTCCTATGGCAATGGTCCATGCATAATTTACATTCATTCTCCGAATCATATATACTACCGTGATTACAAGAAGCATACTGCACAGCATCAACCACATAGACCCGTTTTGCATCACTGCGTTCAGTACAAAAGACACCCGCTCCAAAGAAGAAAGTGTACTGGTTTGGGAGAACAATACACTATATTCACTTTTGCTGATTTCAATCAGTGTATTCATCAATACACCGAAACAGACCGGAAGGATTGCCCCCGGGGTAACTGCCAGACCTGCTGCCACCATAAATATACCTGGGCATTTGCACAGACATGCCAGCAATGCGACTGCCATGAATGCTGCTTTTCCCTTTTGAAATACAAAATAAAGCAATGCGGCAATCAACAAAAAACAAACCGTCACAACGGCAAGTTCTACTGAAACTCTGGCAAACTGTAACACCAGCATGACCGATGCCAGAACAGACACACCGCCAGATGGCAGCATCGCACAGACAAGAGACAGTGCCAGATAAACCAAAGGAGAGCAAAGCTGGAGATCATATCCTGTGGCCTTGCCCATAAAAAAGAACAGTAAGTACGCATGAATAAACTTGATCAATGCCTTCAGATACTTTTCATATTTACTATATATCAAAATTAACCGTTGCCGGATTTCATAAAAAAACGTCATGAGCTCCTCCTTTTGACATGACAGCCTACGGACACCCTGTGCTTATCTCTTTGCCGACTGTTGAATTTCTGACAACCAGTGGGCATACTCTGCCACTAGCTTCTCAGCCTGATCATATCGCCTTCCATATAAATGAATGGCCGATACCAGGTCAATCGCACATACCACACCATAGATAGATAATAGCACAATGGCAAGTCCTGTAATCTGATTCAAAAGATATGTTCCAAAATCTGAAGCAGCCACATAAAGCAGCCATAAAAGCACAACCAGTCCATATGCAATCGTCACACAAACCCAAGCTCCGATGCCGTGTAAAATCAGATAGTCTTTTTTCGTATAGCTGGTAATCCGCAAACTCTGTTTATATCCTTTTTGTTCACAAAGTGCTGCCTTTGTCATCAAAGCAATCTTTCTGGTATCTGGCATATACTGCCTCCCCCTCTCCCCCTACAAATCTATCATTACTTTTATTATATCATAGTTTTTCATAATAACCTAGTACATTTTGCTTTTCCTGACCATACTATTGATTTATTGTACCGTATATATGTTAAATTTCTTTGAAAAAAGAATGACATTTCCCTCTTAATTTTTTTTAAACACCAATTTTGCCCCCAAACTTCCTGTTTCCATAAAAGTGTGCCAG
This sequence comes from Lachnospiraceae bacterium, assembly GCA_017457865.1. Classification (GTDB taxonomy): domain Bacteria; phylum Bacillota; class Clostridia; order Lachnospirales; family Lachnospiraceae; genus UBA2942. The sequence goes on from JAFTGN010000059.1 coordinate 26,109, forward strand.
CCAAAGCACTTTATTTGGAACTGTTTTGTCACTACTTGTAATTTGCTTTTGGTACCATTATAATAAACTTTGCAGTTGACACAACCGACTTGCCGTTGCTGTCAACGCACTCCTGTAGGCAGATAGAAATGGAACAACCATCCCAATGTTCCGTCATCTGCTTTATTTTTCCCATACATACAGACAGCCGGCAGAGAGTCTATCCCACCTCTCTGTCGGCTGTCTGCCGTTTCTTATCAAACTTATATTCTCTCAATCTTGATGATCTTGTAGCTGACTACACCCTCCAGTGTCTCTACCTCTACAGTATCCCCAATCTTAGATCCAATCAGCGCACGTCCTACCGGAGATTCATTGGAAATCTTCATTTCCAGACTGTTTGCCTCTGTGGAACCTACGATATAGAATTCCAATTCTTCATCATATTTAAAATCAAATACCGTCACCTTGCTGCCTACATTGATCTTGTCAACGTCGATTTCGTCCTCAACCACAACTTCCGCATTCTTTAAAATATTCTCCAATTCCTCAATACGAGCTTCGATATCTCTCTGCTCGTCTTTGGCTGCATCGTATTCCGCATTCTCAGATAAGTCGCCCTGCTCTCTGGCTTCCTTGATCTTCTGTGCCACTTCACTACGTTTCACAACCTTCAAATCCTGCAATTCATCCTCTAACTTTTTCAAGCCGGCATATGTCAAAATATTCTTCTTTCCTACCATTTTGTGCCTCCTACCTGATTCTTTCTGATTTTATTTTTCTATCAGAATTCAACCATATACATTCAAGGTATTATAATATAATTCCCCAAATAAGTCAATGTTTTTATATGCATATAGCTTTATGTTTATAAGTTGAAAAATTAGTCTTTGTATTACATTTTTATAATTCTATTTTTGTTTTATTGTAAATTGTGTTCTGAAGTCAAAAGCCTGCCGGCATTCGTCAAATCACCAAACAAGTTTGTCGCTTTGACTCATTGCTCGCGGAAATAATTTTCTAATAGTTCCTCTAACCGATCTACCTGTTCCACCAGATTGGCCTCTCTACGAAATGCTGCACTACCCGGACAACCGGCCGTATACCAGCCTACATGCTTGCGCATCTCCCGCATGCCCATACATTCTCCTTTTTGCTCCACCAGCATCCGGCAATGCCGCAGGATCATAGCCTTTCGTTCTGCCAGTGTAGGCGGTGACAGCAATGTGCCATCTTCTAAGTAAGCTTTCAATGCTCCAAACAGCCATGGATTGCCTCTGGCACCTCTGCCTACCATGATGCCATCACACCCGGTTTCCTCTAACATCCGCTTTCCATCCTGGGGGGTAAAGATGTCCCCATTTCCAATGACTGGGATGGATACCGTCTCCTTGATCTGGCGAATGATATCCCAATCTGCTTTTCCGCTGTAATACTGTTGTCTGGTACGTCCATGTATGGCTATAGCTGATACACCGGCTGCCTCTGCCCGCTTTGCCAGTTCTACACCATTGATGCAGGTATCGTCAAATCCTTTGCGGATCTTCACCGTCACCGGTTTCTTCACCGCCTTGACCATGGTGGACAAAATCCGCTCTGCCAGTTCTGGATTCTTCATCAGTGCAGAACCTTCTCCATTGTTGACTACCTTGGGCACCGGACAACCCATGTTCACATCAAAAATGTCAAAAGGATATTCTTCCAGTCGTGCTGCCATATCTGCCATCAGTTCCGGATCAGAACCAAACAGCTGCAATGCCACCGGATGTTCTGCTTCATCGGAAAGCAGCAGCGGAATGGTATTTTTATTGCCATAAAAAACTGCTTTTGCACTGACCATCTCCGAATAGACCAGACCGCATCCCTGCTCTTTACACAACAGACGAAACGGCAGATCTGTGACCCCTGCCATAGGAGCCAGTATAATATTATTTTCTAATGTGACAGAACCAATTTTCACTTTTTCTAATCCTCTTCCAATTCTTCTTCCGGAATCCCCAGATAAAATACCTTGTAATACAACTCCAAGCTCTCTAGCAGTTCCCGCCGTTCCACCTGAATCTGGTGAATCTTCAATCCTGCTCCTACCTCATCGTACAAATAATCTGCATCATCTGCAATGGAACGAAGATACAAAGAACCATCTTCCTCAAATTCCATGGTCAGAACTCCGCCAATGTCCTCTGTGTATGCCACACAGATCATCTTTAGATCATCTTGAATGCCTGCAGGCAAAGAAGAAAACTGTTCATTGAAATAAAATTTCTGTTCATATGAATTGGCACCGCAAAGCACAATTCTGCCTTCTGTATCTACCATATTCTTCCTTTCTATCACTCTATATACCCATATATGCCTCGGACAGACACTTCTCCCGATTGAATCTGGTGCAGAACACCGGCATCGTCTATGACAAGCAAAGCACCTGTCTTGGTAATCCCCTGACAGATTCCACAATAAGAAACTTCCTCTAATATCTGCACTCTGTTCCCTTTTCCTGCCATATGTGCCTCATACTCTGTCCGAAGTGTGGAGAAATCCTCCGTCTGTATAAACTGGTCATACAATGCCTCAAATGCGATCATGGTACTTTCAATCAATGCCCCACCATCGATTTCCTCCCCCAGCAGCTGCCGCACAGAAACCGCATAAGGCAGTTCTTCCGGAAAGGACGTAATATTGGTGTTGATGCCCATGCCAATAACCACATAATATCTTCCGGATGTATCCAGGCTCATCTCTGTCAAAATTCCACATAGTTTCTTTCCCTGATACACAATATCATTTGGCCACTTAATCTCTACTGCCAGTCCGGTTTCTTCCTGAATGGCTCTTCTCATGGCAAGGGCGGCCAATACTGTCAGCATAGGGGCTTTTTCTGACGGAAACTCTGGTCGCAAAATCAGGGACATCGACACAGATGCCCCTTTTGGTGAAGTCCAGACACGCCCCCTTCTGCCTCGTCCTGCCACCTGTTCATCTGCCGTGATCAGCGTTCCATGGCGAAAGGCACCTGTCTGTGCCAGCTCTTTTGCCCGTAAATTTGTAGAATCCGTAGTTTCATAATGGATCCACGGATGACCTGCCCATCTTGTATCAAGTCGAACCAATTTTTCTGCTCCATTTCCTTCTGTATTCCTGTCTGTTACATCCAATTGGTCAGACAGCTAACCAGAAACACCAATCCCAATCCGGTCAGAATCACACAATACATCACCTGCAACAACAAATGGCAAGTTTCGTTCATTGGGCGTTTACTCATTCGTTTCTGCCAGAACACCGTCATATAAATGCCGCAGGCAAATACAAGGGGTAATGCACCGGAAAACAGTTCACGCTCCAGAAACAATAATATGGTCACTACAATCACAAACAGGACTGCCGCCAGATAAATCCAATCTGCTGCCTGCAGCTTTGCTGTTTTCTTCCACAGCTTCTTTGTTCTCATATTTGCCTCCATTCCAAAGCGTGTCACCTGCTTCCGGTCACCTTGCAACAGTGATTCGTAACTGTTCAGTACCCTCACAGTTACGGGCAAAAATCCATTCCAAATCGACTCCGTCGATGGGATTTTTGCCTGCATCAATCAGGATTTTGCTTGGCAAAACCTTCGCGAAATATCGGATCCTGAACAGCTACAGTGTTTCTTTATTCGTTCTCTTCTCCCAGGGTCGCTACCATAACTGCCTTGATGGTGTGCAGTCTGTTCTCTGCTTCATCAAACACCACGGATTTCGCTCCTTCGATTACCTCATTGGTCACTTCTTTTCCTCTCACTGCCGGCAGACAATGCATGAAGATAGTAGAATCCTTGCCACTCTTCTTCATCAGTTCCTCATTGACCTGATAATCCTGCAGCAATGCAATCCGCTCTGCCGCCTTATCCTCTTCTCCCATGGAACACCATACATCTGTATAGATGGCATCTGCACCGGCAACCGCCTCTACCTCATCTGTAATGGTCACAGAACCACCGCTTTCTGCTGCATAACCTTTGCACAATTCCACTAAGTCTACTTTGGGCCACAGCTGCTTTGGTGCAATGATGGTAATATGCAGTCCCATCTTACCGGAACCGATCATCAGAGAGTTGGCCATGTTATTTCTTCCATCTCCAATGAACACCAGATGCAGTCCCTTCAGATGGCCGAACACTTCCTGCAATGTCAGGAAATCTGCCAGAATCTGTGTAGGGTGGTATTCATCAGTCAATCCGTTCCATACCGGCACACCAGCATACTCTGCCAGTTTTTCCACTTTCTCATGTTCAAATCCACGATATTCAATTCCGTCAAACATCCGCCCCAATACCCGTGCGGTATCTTCAATGGTCTCCTTACTGCCGAGCTGGATGTCATTGGCACCCAGATATTCCGGATATCCGCCTTCATCCTTACATCCTACCGTAAATGCACAACGTGTTCTGGTAGATGTCTTTTCAAAAATCAATGCAATATTCTTGCCTTTTAAACTGGTTCCGGGAATCCCTGCCTTTTTCTTTGCCTTCAGGCTGGCAGCCAGATCCAGCAAATATCCGATCTCCTCTGGTGTAAAATCCTTTAATGTCAAAAAATTTCTTCCTTTTAAACTAATCCCACTCATCCTATCCTCTTTTCCGAAGCGTTGACATGCCTCTCTTTTCTGCCCTTATTTTCAGGCAAACCGTCTTTCCTTTCAGGGTCATTATCAGTATAAGTTTCCGAAGGTCAAAAGTCAACCATATACAGAAAATTCTGTCCTTTTTTGTATAAAATTACAATTTCTACTTGTTTTTATTGTATATTTATGCATTCATATCATTTCTGTTGTATCCTGCTTTCCTTTCTGCCTTCAGATATATTTGTCCGAAACAAATACTTCTAAATCTCCACTCTATGTTCATATAGTAAATAAGACCATCACAACCACTGGAGACTTATGAAAAAAAATCGTCCTGTTATCGTTGGAACACTTTTATTGACACTTTCCGGTATTCTGTGCCGTACCATCGGATTCTTCTACCGGATTTTTCTCTCCAATACCATCGGAGAAGAAGGTATGGGACTTTACCAGCTGGCATTTTCTGCTGCTGCCATCTTTACTGCCTTGTGCTGCAGCGGCTTTCAGACTGCTATCTCTCAACTCACTGCCACCGCAAACGGACACACAAAGCAGGAACAGCAGATTTTCCGCAGCGGCATGCTGTTATCCATGCTGACCTCTGCGGTCACCGGACTGGCACTGTATGAATTTGCCCCGCTCATCGCCCGTACACTCTTAATGGAAGAACGGTGCATTATATTATTACAATATTACGCCATCTCCCTGCCTTTCTCTGCCATACATAACTGTTTCAATGGTGCTTATCTGGGAAAGCAAAAAGCACTGCTTCCGGCTCTTTCTCAGCTGTTTGAGCAAATCATCCGTGTAGCTTCCATCCTGATCATGTGGCAGGTTGCCCTCTCCCAGGGACAGGAACTCACCCCCAGTCATGCAATGGCCGGCCTGTTCATCAGCGAATTGGCAGTGGTATTGTTTCTCATTCCCTGCTACTATGCAAAAAAACATTCCGCAAGTGTAAAGCTGAAATCTGCTGCCTCTGACATCACTTCCTCTCCATCTGCAATGGAAGCCTCTTTCCCGCAGGCAGAAAGTACCTCCAGTGGATTTGTTCTGAAAAGCCTGCTGGTCTTTGCCATGCCTCTGATTGCCAATCGTCTGGTGTTAACCCTGCTGCAAAGTCTGGAGACGATCTTTATCCCTGGCCAGCTGCGATTATACGGACTGTCTGCCAGTGATGCCCTCCGTACATATGGAGTATTCACCGGAATGGTACTGCCCTTTTTAATGTTTCCTGCTTCTCTCACCGGTTCTGTGGCCACCATGACACTGCCGGCTGTAGCCAGTGCCCAGTCCAACGAAAACACCAAGCGGCTACACACTATTTCCCGCAGCACCATTTCCTTTTCTCTTTGGCTTGGTTTCTTTGCTGCTGGATTGTTTTATCTATACGGACAGGAAATTGGTGATCTGGTCTTTGGCAGTACGGCCGCAGGTTCGTATCTGAAAACACTATCCTTCCTCTGCCCGTTTTTGTATCTGTCCATGACATTAAACAGCATTTTAAATGGACTTGGAAAACCCAATGTCATTTTCTTTCAATCCATTTTCTGCTTGCTGCTGCGGATGCTTTCCGTGCTGTTTCTCATTCCAAAGATGGGCATCTGGGGCTATTTTATCGGTACCTTCATCAGCCAAAGCCTCATCTGTGTCATGCACTATCATTATCTGCAAAAGTTACTGAATTTGCCTTTTTACGGAAATGATTATCTTCTTCGTCCTGTTTTTTACACCTGCATCAGCGGAGGAATCAGCATTGGACTTTATACACTGCTGCACCAGTATGGTTCGGCTTTGCCTTCCATACTGCCCCTGACCTGCGCACTTGGCATGATGTGCCTGATTGGATGCGGTTTCGGACTTCGCTCCTTCCGTTCCGTTTCCTGAGTGTTTCATCAAGAAGGAATCCGGTAAAAATCGCTTGTTTTTATGAGGAAATCTGTTTATACTGTAAATAACTGACCGGAACTGACAAGCGCCGGTTAAATTTGAAGTGAAACATAGGTATGCTGTCTGAATCGGACAGCCACCGGGAGAGAGGTGCGCATATGGCAAAAAAAGAAAAAGCAGAAATCCTTTGGAAAGACCGCAAACATCGGGGATGGTTTCCTTTTAGCTTCACCAAATACTCTGTATCCAATGACCGTCTGTATTCTCAAAGCGGTTTTTTCAATACACATTATGATGAATTGCTATTATACCGGATCACCGATATCTGCCTGACCAGAACACTGGGGCAGAAGTTTTTCGGCACCGGCACCATCATCTTATATGCCAAGCAGGATGCCGGTGGTCAGGTACAGTTGATCAATATCAAACGTCCAAAAGAGGTGAAAAATTTCCTTTCCAAGGCGGTAGAAGAATCCCGTGTGAAGTATAATGTAGTGGGCAAGGAGTTTTATGGTTCCGGTATGCCTCATCCCGGCGTGGATTTCGAGGATGGTCCTATGGACATGGACGGTCCTTTTGAGGGACATATGCATTAAACCAGAACATATGCCCCACCACGTTCTCACGTAAAGGCGGTAACAGTTGTTACTTTTATAAAACAAAAGGGAGCTCACGCTCCCCTTTGTTTTATGTCCCAGAACACTTCCATATCACCACTGGCTAAAATCTTGTCTACTTCTGCTCTCTATACCTCAAGCTGTCTGCTTTTCCAGCTGTACGGTGTCACCTGATATACATAGAAGTTCAGCCAGTTGGTATACAACATATTGGCATGACACCGCCATGTGAGCAGGGGCGTACAGGAAGGATCATCATTTTCATAATATCGAACTGGAGGTGCAATCTCGATGCCTTTTGCCACATCCCGTTTGTATTCAGAGTCCAGTGACATCCGGTCATATTCCGGATGACCAAACAGAAATACCTGCTTGCCATCCCGACTCTTCACCAGATAGACACCAGCCTGGTCGGATACCGCCAAAAGCTGTAACTGGGGATGTGCCAGCACATCTTCCTCCCGAACCCCACTGTATCTGGAATGAGGAGCATAAAACAGATCATCAAAACTGCGGACCAACGGTTCACATCGATCCAACACACGATGCACATAAATTCCGGACAACTTCTCCGGCAATGCCACCTTCTCAATGCCATAGTGATACCAGATCCCGGCCAACGCCCCCCAGCAGATATGGAATGTGGATGTTACATGGGTCTTGGTCCACTCCATGATCCGGCACAATTCCTCCCAATATGTGACTTCCTCAAATGGCAGATTCTCTACCGGTGCCCCGGTGATGATCATCCCATCATAAAATTCCTCTTTCACCTGATCAAATGTCACATAAAATTTATTGATATGACTGGCCGGTGTATTTTTTGATTCATGACCGGATACATTCAGATAGGTCACATTCACCTGTATGGGCGTATTGGACAGGGCACGCAGCAGCTGTGTCTCATAGTCCTGCTTTACAGGCATCAGATTCAAAATGATGATATTCAGCGGACGTACTCTCTGGGTAGCAGCTCTGTTCTCCCCCATCATAAATATATTTTCAGATTCCAAAACCTCTCTGGCCGGCAGGCCGTTTTCCACACGAATAGGCATACGAATCTCCTTTCTCTTTTATACATTCCAGACGATTGCGAAATTCTTTGAAACAATCATAAAACAGCCTGCGCCATCAAAATTTTTACGTTTGAAAAACTCTGTGGAGCGTTGGCACTTTGTTTTTCGAGTTTTGCGAAGAAAAACATTAGTGCCACTACGCGTAACCGAAGTGAGAGCGTGTTTTTCAAACAAAAATTTTGAGGGAGAAGGCGTTGGATATCATAGTCTCGCAATTGCCTACTATTCTTTCCATGATAACAGATCTTCTTCCGACAGGATGGGAATTCCCAGTTCTCTGGCTTTTTTATTTTTAGAGGAAGATGAAGTCACATCATTATTGATCAGATAATGGGTCTTACTGCTGACCGCACTGCTGACCTTTCCTCCCCGTTCTTCAATATACGCTTTCATGGCATTCCGGTTGGGGAACTGTGTGACAGAACCGGTGATGACAAAGGTTTTTCCCGCAAAAAGAAGGGCATCTTCTGTCTTTGTCTCTGCCTGCAATTCCACTTCTTGTAATAACCCGTTCAGTATCGCCCTGTTCTCTTCTTTCTGCCAGAACCCATGAAATCCTTCTGCCAGTACCGGACCGACCCCGTCCACCTCCTGCAGCTGCTCCGGCTGTGCTTCCATGAGACGCATATAGTCATTGTCAAATGCCTTGCACAACAGTTTGGCAGTGGCAGACCCAATCCCTGGAATTCCCAGACTGTAGATCAATCTGGCAAGTGTGGTCTGTCGGGACTTTTCCACAGAGGCGATCATATTTTCATAGGATTTTGCACCAAATCCCTCCATTTCCACAATCTGGTCCTGATAGCGGTCTAAATGAAACAGATCACTATACGTATGAATGAAACCTGCATCAATGAGTTTTTCCATAGTGGCACCGGACAGCCCATCTATGTTCATGGCATCCCGGCTGACAAACAGTTCGAAACTCTTGATTTTCTTTGCCTGACAATCTGGATTGGTACAATACAAGGATTTTACTTCATTGACATTCCGAATCTCGGTTGTGCCTCCACAGACCGGACAGACAGAGGGAATCTCCAGCTTGCCGCTTCTCGTCAGATTTTCTCCGATCTGGGGAATGATCATATTTGCCTTGTATACGGTGATCTGATCCCCTACACCCAGTTCCAGGGCTTCCATAATGGAAAGATTATGGACACTGGCACGGGTTACAGTGGTTCCTTCCAGTTCCACCGGATCAAACACCGCCACCGGATTGATCAGTCCGGTTCTGGAAGGACTCCAGTGTATGGCACGCAGCGTGGTTTCTGCCGTCTCATCCTTCCATTTGAACGCCATGGCATTTCGAGGAAACTTAGCAGTCCGTCCAAGAGATTCCCCATAGACAATGTCATCCATCAACAGTACCAAACCATCGGACGGCAGGTCAAAAGAAGTCACCTGCTCCCCAAACTGTGCCACTGCCTCTTCGATCCCCATACAGTCTTCGATCTGCCCCGGCCATGCGCAGACTTGTTTCATTTCTACCACATCGAAGCCCTGGTGTTTCAGCCACAGAAACTGGGCATAGTGAGAGTTCTGAAAGTCTACATCTTCCGCTTCAATCAATCCGAAAATATAAATCCGCACCTTTCTGGATGCGGTCACTTCTGAATTCAGCTGCCGCACAGAACCAGCACACAGATTTCTGGGGTTCTTATACCGGTCTGCTTCTTCCGCTATCCGCTCATTGGTTTTGGTAAAATCACTGTAGGTGATCAATGCTTCTCCCCGCACCACCAGTCTACCTTGATAGGGAATCCGCTGAGGCAGGTTGACAAAAGTCCGCGCGTTGGACGTGACCACTTCTCCTACTTCTCCGTTGCCTCTGGTAACTGCCTTTTGCAACACACCATCCTGATAGGTCAGTACAATGGTCAGCCCATCTAATTTCCATGACAACAGTCCTTTTTGAGAACCCAGAAAACTTTGTAACTGTGCCACTTCTTTTGTTTTATCCAAAGATAACATAGGACTGGCATGGGTTTCTTTTGGCAGATCACTTAACACTTCATATCCCACAAAAGCAGTGGGACTGCCTGCCACCACAATGCCGGTCTCCTGCTCCAATGCCTGCAATTCATCATACAGCTTGTCGTATTCAAAATTACTCATCACTTCCCGGCTTTCCTGGTAATAGGCCCTGGCTGCTGTATTTAATGTTGCCGCCAGCTCTTTCATACGGGCAATTTTCTGTTCCATATCCATATCCTTTCTTCCATCTGCATCCGTTTCTCTGCCTCACTGTGATTGCAGCTCATATTCCTCACATACACTGTCTCAGCACCCGGTCTGCGTCAGACGATACAACTGTTCTAACTGTTCCCCTTCTATCTTGCGATATTCCCCCGGCTGTAAATCTTCCAATAAAATATTCAAAATCCGCACCCGTTTCAGCTTCGTAACCTGATACCCCAGTGCTTGACACATCCGGCGAATCTGTCGGTTCAATCCCTGTGTCAAAATGATGGAAAATGTCTGCTTTCCCTTCTGCTTTACCTGACAATGTCTGGTGACCGTATCCAGAATGGACACCCCTTCTGCCATCTGGTCCAGAAATGCTGCTGTCACAGGTTTGTCTACTGTGACGATATACTCCTTTTCATGGTAATATCTGGCTTTCAAAATGTGATTGGTCAGTTCCCCGTCATTGGTAAGCAGCAGCAAACCTTCCGATTCCTTGTCCAACCTTCCCACCGGATACACCCGGATGGGATACTGCAAATAATCCACTACATTTTCCGCCCGGTCTTTGTCTGATGTAGTACAGACAATTCCCACCGGCTTATAGAAAGCCAGCACCACCTTTTCATCCTTTGGCAGGATTCGCACACCATCTACCGTCACCTGATCCTCCGGCGTAACCTTTTGTCCCGGTGTGGCAGGCTGTCCATTTACCAGTATTTTTCCTTCTGCAATCAGTGCGTCTGCTTCTCTTCTGGAGCAGTATCCGCACATACTGCAATATTTATTGACTCTCGTGGGTTCCATATCAATCCTCTGTCTTCTCTCTTTCTTTCACAATTCCCCATCTTTCGCCACAGGTCATGTGTCATACCACAACAGATCTTCGCACTCTCTTCCAAAACCACACATTCACTCCTGCTTCCCGATCCGCTTTCAGATGCTTGCTTGTTTTCATGGGCGAATAAACATGGCGTCTCCAAAACTAAAAAATCGATACCGTTCCTGCACTGCTGTTTCATAGGCATGAAGCACGTGTTCCCTGCCTGCTAATGCAGACACCAGCATAATCAGCGTAGACTCCGGCAAATGGAAATTGGTGATCAACCCATCCAGCACCTTAAACTGATAGCCTGGATAGATGAAAATCTCCGTCCATCCACTGCCTGCATGAAGCACGCCATCTTCTGTGGACGCCGATTCAATGGTACGGCAACTAGTGGTTCCAACCGCAATGATCCGTCCGCCAGCTGCTTTTGTTGCATTGACCACAGCAGCCGTTTCCTCTGGTACCATCCAGAACTCGGAATGCATATGATGATCCAGTACATTGTCCACCTTTACCGGACGGAAAGTCCCCAGTCCTACATGTAAGGTCACTCTGGCAATCTTCACACCCTTTTGTTCTAATCTTGCAAGCAATTCTTCTGTGAAATGCAGCCCCGCAGTAGGTGCGGCAGCAGAACCTTCATATTTGGCATACACTGTCTGATATCGATTCTTATCCTGCAATTTATGTGTGATATAAGGAGGCAGGGGCATTTCTCCAAGTTTGTCCAACACCTCCTCAAAAATCCCTTCATAAGTAAAGCGAATGAGGCGGTTTCCTTCTTCTACAATATCAATGACCTCGCCTTTCAGCACACCCTCTCCAAACAAAATAACTGTACCTGGTTTTGCTTTTTTCCCCGGCTTTACCAGTACTTCCCACACATCTTTGTCTCTGCGCTTTAACAAAAGCACCTCAATCTGGGCACCGGTCCCTTCCCGCACACCATACAATCTGGCTGGGATGACCTTGGTATCATTGATGACCAAGCAATCACCAGACTGTAGTTCTTCTTCAATCTCATAAAAAATCTTATGGGTAATGGCTCCTGTATTTTTATCTAACACCATCAGTTTGGAATTGTCCCTTTTCTCCAATGGGTCTTGGGCAATCAATTCCTGGGGCAGTTCAAAATTAAAATCACTGACGTTCATATTCCCTCCAAACTTTATCTTGACCTTTGCATCATTTCAGTTCTCTTATTATATACCAGATTTTATGGAAAAACAACAAAAGGATGCCATGCGGCACCCTTTTTGACTTCATACGATTTAGAAAGGTCAATTTAATCAATTTCCGGAAAGAAACGCTTCCAATTCGTTAATCGCATTTTCCTCGTCACTGCCGTTTGCAATGACAGTAACCTGTTCTCCTGCATTCAAACCCATTGTCATCATGCCCATAATGCTCTTTGCATTTACCTTGCGAGCCTCTCTTTCCATATAAATGGAACTTTCAAACTGGCTGGCAATCTGTACCAACATTGCAATCGGTCTTGCTTCCAAACCGGAAGATAACTTAATTGTAACTGTCTTGGAACTCATGTTACTCCTCCTTGTTTTCCCTAATCCGATCTGCCATATCCTTTATTTTGCGAAATCGGTGGTTCACACCTGACTTTCCAACAGCAGGTATCAACATTTCTCCCAATTCCTTCAGGGTGGCGTCCTGATTATCCAGCCGCACCTTCGCAAGTACCTGTAATTCCTCTGGTAGTTGTTCTAGTCCGACTGTATCCTGAATCAACTGAATGTCCTCAATCTGCCCTCTGGCAGCAGATACTGTTTTGCGAATATTCGCTGCTTCACAATTGACTTTACGGTTTACTGAATTGGCGATGTTTTTGTATATACGTATGTTTTCAAGTTCCATCAAGGCCTGATGCGCTTCCATTACATTCAGCATGTCTACAATCTGGTCTCCCTCTTTTAAGTAGACCACATAATACCGCTTTCTTGCAATAATATGCGCTGAAATTTGAAAAAAACGCATCACGTAACAGATATGCTCTGCTTTTTCCCTTGAATTCACCACATACTCCAAATGGTAAAAATGCTTGGGGTCACTGAGAGAACCGCATGCCAGAAATGCCCCTCGTAAAAATGCTCTGCGACAACAGGATTTTTGTATCAGCATCCCATTTACCATCCCATCAAATTCCAACGGATTGGCATTCTGATCCATCATCTTCAATGCCTGCAATACAAGCATCGCATCTTCATGGCGAGGAATCAACAGCAGATAGACTCTACTCTTTTGGTTGGAACCATTTCGCCTCACAGCAATATCCTTATATATATTAAATGCTTTTTCCAAGATTGTAAAGCACTTTCTGATGAGAAACACACTTTCTGTCACAATCTTTAACTGTAACCGATCAGTAGAATTGACACATACCGTTCCACAATGACTGATTATTGCCGCCAGTTCTGCCAATTGACAATGCCTTGCCTCAGGCACCTGAACCGACAATTCTTTTTTGACTTCTCCGGAAAAAGACATCTTCCTCCTCCTATCCGCATCAGCCTTTTCGATGTGCATCTTTTTCGATGTCCCGATGCTCGATCTTGATGCCATATTCTCGATCATCCCGCAACAATACATCATACAGTCCATTTGCCAATGTAACAGAGCGATGTTTGCCTCCGGTACACCCAATACCGATGATCAGCTGATTTTTTCCTTCCGCAATATATTTTGGAATCAGAAAACGTACCATATCCACCAGTTTATCCAGAAAAATCTGGCTGGCTTCAAATCCCATGACAAAATCCCGCACCGGTGCATCATTGCCTGTCTGGGGTTTCAATTCTTCTATGTAATAGGGATTTGGTAAAAACCGCACATCAAACACCAGATCTGAATCAGATGGAATGCCATACTTAAATCCAAAAGACAAAACGGTTACCATCAGACTGCTGTAGGCTTCTCCCTTCATAAAAATATGCTCCAGATTGCTCCGCAGTTCTCTGGTCAGCAGCTGGCTGGTATCAAAAATAAAATCTGCTTGTGCTTTCAGGTTTGCCATTAATTCCCGTTCTAATGCAATGCCCCGTTCCACCCGTCCATTTCCTGCCAACGGATGAATTCTCCGTGTCTCCTTATACCGTTTGATCAGACATTCATCTGAAGCATCCATAAAGAGAATCTGATAGAAAATCTTCTTTTCTTTCAATCTCTCAATGGACTGTTCCATCAGCACACTGTCGTAGCCGCTGCGTACATCCAGTCCAAGTGCCACTTTCTTCATTTCAAATTTTCCTGCCAGAGCCAAGTCTGCAAAATTTTCCAACAGCAAAATGGGCATATTGTCAATACAAAAATACCCCATATCTTCCAGCATTTTCATAGCAGAAGCTTTTCCTGCTCCTGACATGCCCGTTACAATCACACACTTCATGCCATACCTCTCTGTCTGTTTCCTCTGGCGTCACTACCGGTAACTGTTCAGTCCTTTTACAGTTACCGATAGTTTGTATTTCTCATACCGCTCCTGTTGGAAATGTCCCCAGGGTCTTGACTTCCATTTCCAGCACCACACCAAACTGTTCTTTGACCTTGTGACGCACATCCTGACATACCTGCCAGATATCCGTTGCGGAAGCACCACCCAAATTCACCACAAAACCGGCATGTTTTTCTGAAACAGCAGCCTGCCCTATCCGGTATCCCTTTAACCCGGCATCCTGAATCAGTTTTCCGGCAAAATATCCTTCTGGACGTTTGAAGGTACTGCCTGCACTGCCTTTATCCAAAGGCTGCTTTAATGTTCTTTGAGAATTGTAATATTTCATATCCGCAAGAATCAGATCCTGTTCTCTTGGTTCCAAATGAAAGGTACAGGACAACACAATATAACCATTTTTCAAAATATTACTGGTGCGGTAACCCAGCTCCAGTGCATCTGCCGACAATGTTTTCTTCTCCCCCTCCGGCGTCAGTACCGTCACATGTTTCAGCACATGACGGATCTCACCGCCATAGGCACCTGCATTCATCACACAGCCACCACCTACACTGCCTGGTATCCCAGCAGCAAATTCCAGTCCGCCCAGACTATGCATCATGGCCATACGAGACAATACCGGCAGTGCCACACCAGCCTGTGCTATGATTTCCTGCCCCTTCACCTTCATGTTTTTAAAATATTTGGTTAAGTCAATGATCACACCATCGTATCCACTGTCACTGACCAACAGGTTGCTTCCCCGTCCCAATACAAAATAATCCAACCCATGTTCTTTACACAGTTCCACTACACGACATAAGGTATCCCCATCAGGAGGTGTCACATAATAGGCCGCCGGTCCTCCGGCCTGAAAGGTGGTATGAACCCCCATTGGCTCTTTTTCTTTGCAATCCCCTTCTGCAAGAAATTCCCTGCAGGCTGTGATAAATTCCATCAATCTTCATCGGCTCCTTTTGCAAGATTATTCTGTACTCTTTTATACAGTTCCTGGGCAGCATTATACCCCATCTTCTTTTGTCGATAATTAACCGCTGCAGACTCTACAATGACAGCCAGATTTCGTCCCGGACGGATCGGCAGCTGGTGGCATACTACTTTATTACCAAGGAATTCTGTAAACTGTTCCTCCAATCCCAATCTGTCATACTCTTTGTCTTTGTTCCAGTCTTCTAACTTGATAACCATATCAATGTTCTGAGTATCTTTTACATGCTCTACACCAAACAGTGTCTTCACATCAATGATCCCGATGCCTCGCAATTCAATAAAATGTCTGGTAATCTCAGGAGCAGACCCTACCAGTGTGGCATCACTGACCTTCCGAATCTCCACCACATCATCGGATACCAAGCGGTGTCCACGCTTGATCAACTCTAGGGCAGCCTCGCTTTTTCCGATGCCGCTCTCCCCCATGATCAACACACCTTCTCCGTATACATCCACCAATACACCATGTACCGTAATCATAGGTGCCAACTCTACCTTCAACCAGCGTACCGTCTCTGCCGTCAGATCTGATGTGGTCTGACTGGAAACCAATACCGGCACACCATACCGATTGCCGCATTCTACAAAATAAGGATCCGGTTCCATATTTCTGGCAAAAATCAGGCAGGGAATTCGATATTGCATCAGACGTTCAATCATCAGATGACGCTCTTCTTCTGTTCTGCGGCTGATATATGCCTGTTCTACATATCCAATGATCTGGACACGTACTGTCTCAAAATGCTCAAAAAATCCCGTCAGCTGCAATGCCGGTCTGTTAATATCCGGCAGTGGAATGTCAATGGCCGCTGTATCAATGCCCGTTGTCAGTTCCCGCAGCTGCATCTTATCAATCAGCGCTTTTACTGTAACCTTTCCCATAGTATACCCCGCTTTCTTCTCTTTCTTTTTATCTCATGTGATTGGTGTTGTTTCTTTCGTCTGTTCTTATTTTAACAGCTTCCCATCATTCTGTAAAGATGCACTTCGATCGACTGCCTGGTGAAAAAACTGATACACAGATTGGGCTGCTGCCTCATTCATCCCTTCTATTTCTTTTAATCTGTCCACATCTGCCTGTTTGATCTCTTCCACATTGTCAAAATGCCGCATCAGTGCCTGACGACGCTTGGGCCCAATTCCTGGAATATCATCTAATATGGAATGCACCGCTCCTTTTTGCCGGAGACTGCGGTGGTACTCAATGGCAAATCGGTGGGCTTCGTCCTGAATTCTGGTAATCAACTGAAAGCCCTCACTGTGCCGGTCAATGGGAATCTCCACATTGTGATAATACAAACCTCTGGTACGGTGATTATCGTCCTTTACCATGCCACAGACCGGAATGCTGATTTGCAGCCGTTCCAATACGGCTTCTGCAATATTCACCTGCCCTCGTCCACCGTCCATCAAGAGCAAATCCGGAAACTTCTGGAAGCTGTCAAAGGTTCCATTTCCTGTTTCCTGCTTTCTGCTTTCCAATCCATGTGCAAACCGTCTGGTCAATACTTCTTCCATAGACGCATAATCATTGGGTCCCTGGACAGATTTGATGCGAAACTTCCGGTAGTCACTGCGCTTTGGTCTGCCGTCTTCAAATACCACCATAGAACCTACCGACTGAAAACCGCTGATATTGGAAATATCAAATGCCTCCATCCGATTCAAATCCGACAGATCCAGCCATTCACTGATCTGACGCACTGCCCCTAACGTACGCAGTTCTTCTTTCTTGATTTTCTCCTTGTCCTGATCCAGTACCATCTGGGCATTTTTTGCTGCCAGCTCTACCAGACGTTCCTTTTGTCCCTTTTGCGGCACACGGATGGTCACCTTATGCCCTCGCTTGCTGGTAAGCCACTGCTCTATAAATGCCTGATCTTCCACCGGATGTTGTAAGAACAGTTCTCTTGGCACAAAAGGGGTACCGGCATAAAACTGCTGAATGAAACTGGTCATAATATCTGTATTGGTATCCTCTAATGCCACATTCAGATGAAAATGATCCCGCCCAATCAGCCTTCCTTCCCGGACAAAGAACACCTGCACCACTGCATCCTGACTGACCACCTCACCAGATTCCGCATCTACATTGTCTGCTACCGCAAAGGCAATGATATCTCTGTCATCTGATGTGGTATTGTCTGTGATCTTCTGCTTTTGCGACACATGCCGCACACTTTGTATCAGTTCCCGATAGACAATTGCTTCCTCAAACTCCATCTGCTCCGCAGCCTGCTGCATCTTCTCTTCCAGTGATTTCATCACCAGGTCATACTTTCCATTGAGAAAATCCAGCACAGCCTCTATCTTTTTTCCATATTCTTCCTGACTAATCAACCCCTGACAGGGTGCCTCGCACTGATGGATATGATAATTGAGACAAGCTCTTTCCTTTCCAATATCTCTGGGCAGCACCCTCTGACAGGTGCGGATCCGAAACAGCTTTCGAATCAGTTCCAGTGTATCCTTGACTGCTCCTGCACTGGTATAAGGGCCAAAATACCGGGATTTATCCTTTTTCTTCTGACGAGTCATGAACACTCTTGGAAACGCTTCCTCCACGGTTACCCGAATATACGGATAGGTCTTATCGTCTTTTAACATAGTATTGTAGCGTGGACGATGTTCCTTGATCAGATTACACTCCAACACCAGTGCCTCTAACTCTGAATCTGTAATAATATATTCAAACCGGGCAATATGAGACACCATTTTTACAATCTTGGGAGACTTATTGCGACTGCTTTGAAAATACTGCCGCACACGATTTTTCAGACTGATTGCCTTGCCCACATAAATAATCTCATCCTTTTCGTCATGCATCAGGTACACGCCCGGCTTAGCGGGCAGTTTTTTCAGTTCCTCCTCAATATCAAACATACTTCCTCCCTGTCTGGTATACATGTAAAACTGCTATCTACTTTGTGAAGTGATGTCTGCGTGCGCAACACATCTTTCAAAGACACGCTCTCGCTTCGTGAAAATGCAGCGGATACTAAGTAATTCTGAGACATAACGTCTCCGAATTACAAGTACCGACATTTTCAAAAGTCTTTTCAAGATGCGTTTGCCTTACTTGACATCACTCTTTCAATAGAATGAAAGCAGTTTTACATATGTCACCCTACACTACATATATACAACAACGACAGGCACTTCGAAACAGGAAAAATGTCTCGTAATGCCTGTCATCTTGTTTACTTGTTTTGTCCTCTATTTTCAGATGAACTTCCAAACAAATCTGTATCCCAGTCTATTTCTTTTGATGAAGTATCCTGTATATTCTCTTTCGCAAGTGGTTCATTTGCTGTAGGTGCTTGTACTGTATTGGCATCCTGTGCCGCAGACTGCTCTTCTATAGCACCGCCGTTTCTCTTTGCCTGGCATGCATGCAGGATTTCCATAAATTCCTTTCCTGTGATGGTTTCTTTTTCAATCAGGAAGGCTGCGATTTCATCTAAGATGTCACGATTGGCACTTAAGATGTCTTTTGCCTTCTGGTATGCCGCCTGGTTGATCCGCATCACTTCTTTGTCAATCTCTGCCTCTGTCTCTGCACCGCAGTTTAAGACACGACGACCATCCAGATACTGATTTTCCACGGTCTCCAACGCTACCATACCGAACTTCTCTGACATACCGTACATAGTGATCATGGTACGGGCATAACGGGTCGCCTGTTCAATATCATTGGACGCACCGGTGGTCACATTATGAAATACGATTTCCTCTGCCGCACGACCTGCCATCGCCACCACGATCATAGTTTCAATCTCGGTTTTGGTATTCAGATATTTCTCTTCTTCTGGCACCTGCATGACATAACCAAGTGCACCCATGGTACGAGGCACGATGGTAATCTTCTGTACCGGCTCCGCATCCTTTTCCAATGCGCTGATCAGGGCATGTCCTACCTCATGATAAGATACGATTTTACGTTCCTCTAGACTCATGATACGGTCTTTCTTTTCCTTTCCGACCAGCACCACTTCCACTGCCTCAAACAAATCCTTTTGGTTCACCAGCGTTCTGCCGTGCTTGACTGCATTGATGGCAGCCTCATTGATCATATTGGCAAGATCGGAACCTACTGCACCGCTGGTAGCCAGTGCAATGGCTTCCAAATCCACTGTCTCGTCTATCTTCACATCTTTGGCATGTACTTTTAAGATGTCGATACGCCCCTTTAAATCCGGCTTATCTACGATGATTCGTCTGTCAAATCGTCCCGGACGAAGCAATGCCTTATCCAGAATCTCCGGACGGTTGGTGGCACCTAAAATCAGCACTCCCTTGGAAGAATCAAATCCATCCATCTCTGCCAACAGCTGGTTCAATGTCTGCTCACGCTCGTCATTGCCTCCTCCATATCTGCTGTCACGGCTCTTACCGATGGCATCGATCTCATCAATGAAAATGATACATGGTGCATTCTGCTGTGCCTGCTTGAACAGATCACGGACACGGGATGCACCCACACCTACGAACATTTCCACAAAGTCTGAACCAGACAGAGAGAAGAACGGCACCTTTGCTTCTCCTGCCACTGCCTTGGCCAAAAGGGTCTTACCGGTACCTGGAGGGCCTACCAGCAAGGCTCCCTTGGGTAATTTGGCACCAATCTCTACATAACGATGGGGATCATGAAGGAAGTCTACGATCTCCATCAAAGATTCCTTTGCCTCATCTTCACCTGCCACATCCTGGAATGTGACACCGGTTTCTTTCTGTACGTAAACTTTGGCATTGCTTCTGCCTACTCCCATGGGACCGCCGCTTCCACTCATCCGCCGCATGAAGAAGCCAAGCAAAAACCAAATCAGCAGCAATGGCAATATATAATACAATAAAACATCCACGATACCGGAGCCGGAGCTGACTTCCTCTCCAATAAACTCTACCCCTGCATCCTCTAGACGCTCTACCAGTTCTCTGTCCGCTACAATCGGAGTATAATAGGTGGTCTTAATCAATGCTTCATCTGTATTCTTCACATACTCCAGACGCGTGCTGCGAATGGTCACATGAGAAATCACACCGTCATTCACATCATTGATGAACTGGCTGTAGCTGACTTGCTCTGTAGTCTTCTCTGTCATATATGAATTGAGAAAAGACATCAGAATAATGGTCACAACGCCTACAATCAAAAATACAAAGAGTATCTGGGGTAGATTATTCTTTTCATTATCGGGTTTCTTGTTTCTGTTCTCCACACTCAATCTCCTGTTCTTATCGTTTTCTGTTTTGTGTCCTTTTTATTATAGTAATTCCTTCTTTATAAATCAAGCCAGAATCTGTAAAAACTGTATGATATTTTATGAAGATTCCGTAAAAAAATCTCAAAAAACATTCTGGTCTTCTTTTATGGAAAGTAGTATAATGAAAAAGAATTCTGCAAAGGCAGAATTCTCGCGCCGAGTGCGGTTGCGTATGCAACTCTTTCTCTTTCGCACGAGGTCGCATCCTGTGCGTAGCACTTTTTTTGTGACAGAATTTTTTCTGTTACCAAAAAGAATGGGTTTAAGAAAACCGGATGCTTCCCCTGATGGCGGAAGCATTTCACTTTTCTCACCCAAAAAGTAACTGCTCAGTACCTTCACAGTTATGAGCAAATATCACTAAAATTCACTAGTTTACAGCACGCAAGCCGAAAAAGCGGCAGAAATGGAGGTAATTATGCCTGTAAAATACGTATTCGTCACCGGTGGAGTGGTTTCCGGTCTTGGAAAAGGAATCACAGCAGCATCTCTTGGCCGTCTGTTAAAAGCCAGAGGGTATTCTGTCACCATGCAGAAATTTGATCCTTATATCAACATTGATCCCGGTACCATGAATCCTGTCCAGCATGGAGAAGTATTCGTCACGGAAGACGGTGCCGAAACAGACCTTGATCTGGGACATTATGAACGTTTCATCGACGAAAGCCTGAACCGCAATTCCAATGTAACCACAGGTAAAGTGTATCAGGAAGTCATCAACAAGGAACGCCGTGGGGAATATGGCGGGGGGACCGTACAGGTCATTCCTCATATTACAGATGAAATCAAAAGCCGCTTTTACCGCAGCTACAATTCCGATAAAACAGAAATCGCCATCATCGAAGTAGGCGGTACCGTGGGAGACATCGAAAGCCAACCTTTCCTTGAGTCCATTCGTCAGTTTCAGCATGATGTGGGATTTGACAATGCGATTTTGATTCACGTGACTCTGATTCCCTGGCTGTCTGCCTCTCAGGAGATGAAAACCAAACCAACCCAGTCCAGTGTAAAAGAATTACAGGGCATGGGCATCCAGCCAAATATTCTCATGTGTCGTACCGAACATCCACTAGAGCCAGGTATCCGGGAAAAGATTTCCCTGTTCTGTAATGTGCCCTCTAACTGTGTGCTGCAAAATCTGGACTGCTCTGTTTTATATGAAGTGCCTCTGATGATGGAGGAAGAACAGTTGGCACAGCGTGTCTGCGAATGTCTGAAACTGCCATGCCCGGAACCGGATCTGGCAGAGTGGACTGCCATGGTGAAAGCATGGAAAGCACCAAAGGGCGAAGTCACCGTTGCACTGGTGGGAAAATATGTTTCTTTACATGACGCTTACATCAGCGTAGTGGAATCCTTAAAGCATGCCGGTGTACACCATCGTCACCAGGTACAGATCAAATGGGTAGATTCCGAGCTTGTTACCCCGGAAAACGCAGCAGAAACCTTCGGGGATGTGAGTGGTATCATTTTACCCGGCGGTTTTGGTGACCGAGGCATCGATGGTATGATTACTTCTATTCAGTATGCCCGGGAACACAACATCCCATTCTTAGGACTGTGCCTGGGGATGCAGCTGTCTATCGTAGAGTTTGCCAGAAATGTATTGGGGATTGCAGATGCTCACAGCGCAGAGTTTATGCCACAGACTGCCAATCCGGTCATCCATCTGATGCCGGATCAGAACGGCATTACCGACATCGGGGGTACATTGCGAAAAGGGGCCTATCCTTGTATCTTAGACTCTGATTCTCTGGCATATCAGGTCTATGGCACCCAGCAGATCAGCGAACGTCACCGTCATCGCTATGAGGTCAACAACGATTACCGTACTGCCCTGTCTGCCCACGGTATGAAGCTTTCCGGTCTGTCTCCGGACAAGCGTATTGTAGAAATGATTGAACTGCCCTCTCATCCATGGTTTGTTGCCACACAGGCACATCCGGAACTGAAGTCCAGACCAAACCGCCCACATCCACTGTTTGTGGGATTTGTAGGAGCAGCCATTGAGAGAGCAAATTAGTCCAAATCCATCGTAAATCATTCTAAATGAAGAAACGGCAGTTTTCCCCGCATGTCCACAGCATGGAGGAAAACTGCCGTTTCATTTTATGTCACAGGAAACACCTGCCTGCTTGAAAATTATGCCCGAATCTCTGTCATACCACCCATATATGGTCTCAGTGCCTCCGGAATCCGTACAGAACCGTCTGCCTGCAGATTGTTCTCCAAGAAGGCAATCAACATACGAGGGGGTGCCACTACTGTATTATTCAGTGTGTGGGCAAAATACTTGCCGCCTTCTCCTACCACACGGATCTTTAAGCGGCGTGCCTGTGCATCTCCTAAATTGGAACAGCTGCCTACCTCAAAATATTTCTGCTGTCTTGGAGACCAGGCTTCCACGTCAATGGACTTCACCTTCAGGTCTGCCAGGTCGCCGGAACAACACTCTAAAGTACGCACCGGAATATCCATGGAACGGAACAGATCCACTGTATTCTGCCACAGCTTATCAAACCAGGCCTTAGAATCCTCCGGCTTGCAGACCACGATCATCTCCTGCTTTTCAAACTGATGGATACGGTAGACACCTCTCTCCTCAATGCCGTGAGCGCCTTTTTCCTTACGGAAACATGGAGAATAACTGGTCAGCGTATAAGGCAGATTCTCTTCCTTTACAATAGTGTCAATGAACTTTCCAATCATAGAATGTTCACTGGTACCGATCAAATACAGATCCTCTCCCTCAATCTTATACATCATGGCATCCATCTCGGCAAAGCTCATGACACCTGTCACCACATCACTGCGGATCATAAATGGGGGCACACAGTAAGTAAATCCTCTGTTGATCATAAAATCTCTTGCATAAGAAATCACTGCAGAATGGAGACGGGCAATGTCTCCCATCAGATAATAAAATCCATTTCCGGCTACCTTTCTGGCACTGTCTAAGTCAATGCCATTAAACTTTTCCATGATCTCTGTATGATAAGGCACTTCAAAATCCGGCACCACCGGCTCCCCGTACCGCTGCACCTCCACATTCTCGCTGTCGTCCTTTCCGATGGGCACACTGGGATCGATGATGTTTGGAATGGTCATCATGATGGTCTTGATCCGTTCCTGTAACTGTGGCTCCTGTGCCTCTAACTCCTCTAAACGTGTGGCAAACTCTGCCACCTGTGCCTTGACAGCCTCCGCTTCCTCCTTCTGTCCCTTTGCCATCAAGCCACCGATCTGCTTGGACAGCTTCTTTCTTTCGGCACGAAGGGCATCTGCCTCTCCCTGTATTTCACGGGCCTTTGCGTCTAACTCGATCACCTCATCCACCAATGGCAGCTTGGAGTCCTGAAACTTATTGCGGATATTCTGCTTTACCAGCTCCGGATTCTCTCTCACAAATTTCATATCTAACATATCTTCCTCATTTCTGTGCAGCTGTGTGTAAATTTTTTACTCTGTTCCAATCTGTGTCGCTGCACTGGCACATACTTCAGGGGCTTATGGATGCGGAGACAGTTTCATATAGACAATTGCGCGACTGTTCCACCCAACGCCCTTCATCAAAATTTTGATCCGAAAAACACACTCTCGCTTCGGTTCCGCATAACGGTACTAATGTTTTTCTTCATAACTGCAAAGCATTTATTCAAAAAACAAAGTACCGATGCTCCACAGAGTATTTTCGGATAGAAAAATTTATGATGTACGGGCTGTTTCATGAAAACAAAAATAATTTCGCAATTATCTTATGAAACTACAAAATCACATCAAAAAAGTCTCCTGTCCCATGTCTGTCAAACATGGGACGGAGACTTCCGCGTTGCCACCCAAATTACCGTTTCCGGTCACTCATTCCTGCTGTAAAGGGCTTACCCTTCGGCTTTCACCGATGGCTCCCAGAATGGAAAGACTTTTTGTAAGTCAGGCTCACACCCACCGCCTGCTCTCTGTACTCACGCCAAATCGTAGTTCTGATCAACACCTGTATA